>NZ_JBQQER010000005.1:0-242362 GCF_052259045.1 Psychrobacter sp. 1Y11 | reverse complement strand
TGGGTGATGACGGATTCGAACCGCCGACATTCTGCGTGTAAGGCAGACGCTCTACCAACTGAGCTAATCACCCTGAGAAGCGTATAAAAAAAGCACTGCTTTTTTAGCTTCGCAAGGAAAATCCTTTAAATAGGATTTTCTAAAACTTAACACCTAAACGCAATCTTATAAATAAAACTGCTTCGTCCGAGCGCAAGAGAATTTACATTTTCCTAAATTCTAGAGGTTCTACACCTACACTAAATTGTACTGAAATCCTTTAAAGGAAATTTTCTAGAAACTCTGCATCTAAATAAATGCTAATGAATTTCTTAGATCTAGCTAATCAAGACTATCACCTCTTAATCAACTTCTAACAACTCAGAACCAATAAAGCTCCTTGCTGTGGGTGTGTATTATATAGATTTAGTTATGCCTGTCAAATAGTTTTCATCATTTTTAGCAAAGTTTTTTGCTGAAAATGGTGGTTGACTAGCAAGCAACTGTTTTTATTAGCTTTATACTTTAAAAATTTTTAAATCATTTGTTTACTACTTGCTAGTAACGTCTTCTTAGCAACAAAAACTTATTTAGCAGCTGCTAACGCCTTTTCAATATCAGCTTTAATAGCGTCAGGCTTAGTGGTTGGCGCATATCGATCGATCACTTGCCCATCGCTACCTATCAAGAACTTAGTGAAGTTCCACTTAATACCATCGGTAAGTAAGCCGCCCTTTTGCTCTTTAAGCCACTTAAAAATTGGATGGGCATCGCTACCATTGACATCGACTTTGGCCATCATAGGGAAGCTGACGCCATAATTCTTTTGACAAAAAGCGCCAATCTCTTCGTTACTACCAGGGTCTTGGCTACCGAACTGATTACACGGAAAGCCGATAACCGTTAAGCCTTGGTCTTTATAGTGCTCATTTAGGCTCTCAAGCCCTTCAAACTGCGGCGTAAAACCGCATTTGCTCGCGGTATTAACCACTAGCAGCACCTGACCTTCAAAGTCAGCTAAAGACTGCATCGTGCCGTCCATACGCTCAGCAGTAAAATCATAAATAGTACTCATCACTCATCCTTAATCAAATTATAATTCGGTTGTCGCTGTGCCCAAAATATAAGGGAGCTATTATCAGCTCCCTTACTATATAACAAAGTCTACGTAATCAATAGCTAGTATTGAATGCCGCTTAGTCTTCGGCTTTATCCAAATCGATCGACACTGAGTTGATGCAATAGCGCATACCCGTAGTCTCACGTGGACCATCAGGGAACACATGGCCTAAGTGTGCATCACAGTTACTGCAAGTGACCTCGGTACGGCGCATTCCTAGCGAATCATCGACGTGCTCATCAATAGCGGAATTATCGATCCCTTGATCGAAACTTGGCCAGCCACAGCCGGCATCAAACTTGCTTTCTGAATCAAACAATTTGGCACCGCAAGCTTTACAGCGATAAACGCCTTTATCATTGACATCATTATAAGCGCCGGTAAAAGGACGCTCAGTGCCTTTCTCGCGAATAACATGATACTCATCCGCACTTAAACGCTGCTTCCAGTCGGTTTCGGTTAACTGGGCAATCTCTTCTTTGGTGAGTTGGCTGTCTTGCATAGTCGTTCCTTATTATCGTTCACTTTTAAAATTTTGAATTTTCAAAACATTCTGATAGGTTCGATATGGTAGTTATCCTTAATTATTCAATGTGTAGATGACTATGATTACTAAAAACACACGTTAAAGTGCTCTTACATTTTTATGAGTAAGAACTATTTTTAGTTTTAACTCATATCAAAAATACCTTATAAATAATTGATATTAATAGATTAACTTAAAAACACCTCATAGAAGTTCTGTGGAAAAACTATATATTGCAAGTATAACTTGCATTGGAATACGTTAGATGGCTTGCATTGCCAGTACTAATGCAATAATATCTTGCATTAAAGTATTTAATAAAGTGTTAATAAGCTGAGGTCAAATTAATTATGAGTAAAACCCAAGATAAATTCGCTCAAGACCAGCGCTTGGCACAAGCTGAAAGACTGGTACAACTGCGCCGTAATAAAGGCTTAACCGCTGAGCAATTGGCACAAGCAATGACCGAAGCAGGCGCTAGAGTCAGTCGTGGCGCTATCTCCAATTGGGAGCGCGGTACTAATGGTATCGTCTCCTCCAAGCTGCCTACGCTTGCGCGACTTCTGGGATGCACAGAAGGCTATCTGCTTCGCGGCGACAATGATAGCGATGGGCATGAACCCAACCCTCAGTCCATAACGACAGATCAAAATAAGCCCTCACTAGCCCATGGCAACCCAAGCCAGCAATTAGATACTCACTCAAATAGTTATACGACTTACCAAAACAAAACTCCTCAAGATAAAAAGCTTCAAGACAAGGAAGAGACGACTATGACTGAACTCAAAAAATCTGAAAAACTACAAAACGTTTGCTATGACATTCGCGGTCCTTTATTAAAAATGGCTAATAAAATGGAAGCCGAAGGTCAACGCATTCTCAAACTCAACGTCGGCAACCCTGCTCCTTTTGGCTTAGAAGCGCCGCATGAGATTTTACGTGATGTGGCGATGAATCTGCCAGAAGCGACAGGATATTCAGACTCGCAAGGGATTTTTTCGGCGCGCAAAGCGGTGCTGCAGTATTATCAGTCTAAAGGACTACTATCAGCGGTCGATGTACGCGATGTCTACCTTGGTAATGGTGTCTCAGAGCTGATTGTGATGACGATGCAGGCGCTGATGAATGATGGTGACGAGGTACTGATTCCGATGCCCGACTACCCTCTATGGACGGCAGCGACCAATCTCTCTGGCGGTACTGCAGTGCATTATCGCTGCAATGAAGATGATAACTGGCAGCCTGATATCGAAGATATTAAAGCAAAGATTACGAGCAAAACTAAGGGCATCGTGGTTATCAATCCGAATAACCCGACTGGAGCGCTGTACTCTGATGAGAATCTAAAACAGATTATCGAAGTTGCTAAAGAGCACAATTTGATTATTATGGCAGATGAGATATATGACCGCGTACTATATGACGATGTCGAACATAAGCCTATGAGTACGCTTACCGATGAGGTACTAGTCTTATCTTATAACGGCTTGTCAAAATCGCACCGTATTGCAGGCTTTCGCGCCGGCTGGATGATGGTCTCTGGTAAAAAGCAACATGCTACGGACTTTATCGAAGGCTTAGACATGCTCGCCTCTATGCGCCTGTGTTCAAACGTGCAAGGACAATATGCCATTCAAACGGCGATGGGCGGTTATCAAAGTATGAAAGAGCTGACCTCAGAGAAAGGCCGCTTGTTTAAACAGCGTGAAATGGCAATCTCGCGTCTTAACGCGATCCCCGGCATTTCTTGCACTATGCCGCAAGGAGCGTTTTACTGCTTTCCAAAGATGGACCCTGAAATTTATCCGGTCAAAGACGATATGCAGTTTATGATGGACTTATTGATTGAGGAGAAGGTACTCATGGTACAGGGCACTGGCTTTAATTGGGATACCCCTGACCATTTCCGCTTAGTATTCTTGCCTAATCTACATGATTTAGAGAATGCTATGGATCGCTTAGATCGTTTCTTTGCCAAAAAACGTCAACAGTACGGTACAGATAAATTAGCTAATAAAGCTGCTAATAAACAAGCTCTTGAAGCTTGAATTCATGATGAAAGCTATCATGATAAATTAAAACCAAACCACACTTTATTGTAGTAAAAAAGCTTATCGATGATCATCGATAAGCTTTTTTTAACATTAAATTTTTAACCTGTCTTTTTCATCATTTTATAGTCAATATCCCATTAACTAAAAATTTGATTGAGTATCAAGAAGCTGATAGCCGATAGTGCTGCGGCGACTGGTAAAGTGATAACCCATGCCAGTCCAATAGGTTTCATAAGTGCCCAATTGGTGTTTCTATTGACGATACCGATACCTAACACCGCGCCTACTAAAGTATGCGTACTCGATACGGGTAAGCCTAAAGTCGAAGCGCCCATTACTACGCCTGCGGCGGCAAGCTCAGCTGAAAAGCCAGAGGCCGGATGCATTTTGGCGAGGTTAGTGCCCACCGTTTGAATGACTTCTTTGCCAATAAACCATAAACCAACGATAAGCGCTACTCCAAAGGTGAGCATCACAGGCGATGGTACTGCAGCCTCTGAGGCGATCGTATTGGTGCGAATCACATCCATAATAGCAGCAAAAGGCCCCACCGCATTGGCAATGTCGTTAGACCCATGACTAAAGGCAAAGGCTGAAGCGGTAAAGACCTGCATCCAGCTGAACATAATAAAGGTGGCTTTGGTCAGATCCTCTTTGTGTTTACCACGGATACTCTTAGTATAGATATAGGTGGCTAGCCAAACTAGCGCACTTATCATGCCCATGATTAAGAAACCTTGCAGGGTCGTCATATTACTATTGACGTTTTTGAGGCCTTTAAACACCACTAACGAGGTCATCACCGCCCCGCCCATAGCTGCCAAGATAGGTACCCATTTCTTCAAAGCTTTTAGGGTATCTAAGCTTTCACGCTCATGCTCGACGATATACAACTTTTTATAATAGTCTGTCTCTAAATCCTCAACGTCACAGTCATCGTCTTTATAAATGTCTTGATCGCGAAGCATGGCTGAGGTATAGGAGAGCTGTTCAGACTCAGTCATCGCATCCAGACGTTCTTTGTGCTCTTTTTTGATAGATTTTTTATCGGCTTTTAGCTCTGCGATTTGCGCTTCTGCCTGATCGTTGTAGTCGATGACGTTACGTTTGATATGACCATATAAGAAGTAAGAGAGCACGCCGCCTAATAAAGGTGACAATACCCAAGAGACAGCAATCGTGCCGATAGTGCCCCAATCTACGGTTGAGAGCGCCATTTCAGTACCACCTAGAGTGATCCCTAATACAATAGAGCTACCCACTACCCCGCCGATGATGGAGTGCGTGGTTGAAACGGGCAGACCTTTTTTGGTGGCGAATAACAACCAAAACGCTGCAGCAATCAAAGCAGACAGCATGACATAAATGAACTGATTAGGACTGACCGCCAAGCCGTCCAAATCCACAATACCACTGCGAATAGTATCAGTTACTTCACCACCTGCTAATACAGCGCCCGACACCTCAAATATCGCTGCCACCCCCAAAGCTTGCGGAATGGTCAAAGTACCTGCACCTACTGAGGTGCCAAAAGAGTTGGCGACGTCATTACCACCGATATTGAATGCCATAAAGACACCAAAGGCAGTAGCAACGATAAACAACGTCGTTTGTTGACGCATCGTGTAGTCGAGACCCCACCATAAAAAATAGCTGGTCATCGCAGTCAGTAAAATAGCAAAGAATAAATTGATTCTCATAGAACCAACCGGCTTGGTTGATGCTGTAGAGTTGCTGCTAATACCCATAAAATGAGACGCCTTGAGTAAGATTAAAGAGACTTGCTAGTGATAATGATGTCACAACACACGCTGATATCCTGCTCAGCTGCGTGATTGCAGCTTAACTTCATCGTGCTTGAATCTGGATAGAGCTACTCTTTGAATGTATAGCAATCCTTATAAACCTGCCCGCCATAGGCTATAGACATACAATTAAGCCGCAAGTAACAGTCTAAATCAATTGATTAAGGCAGCTCGCGGCTTAGGTATCTAGCGATTATTTATCTCATAAATAGCCACTAATAAGTTTATTAGAATAAAACCATTAGAATTAGAACAAATCATTAAAATGAAACAATGATATATTGAAGCGACAAATATTTAGGCAATACACCTCACTGCAATAAATATCGAAGTCATAAAACATTGGCTCAATAAAACACTGTATATAGGACTAACCCCTCAAATAAAAGAGTCATCAGCCCTTATTCGTGCGCCCATTATATTAAATATTGAGCACTTATGCACAATGAAATTGCCAAAATTGTAACGACAGGTTTATGAGCAGAGCTCTTTATATTTATTCGCTTATTTTCGCTTTTATCTCGTGACTTATTTATAGGCTTTTAGCTGCTCAATCGCATGATCAAGCACATCGAGACGGGCACGGCGCTTATCGTTGGTTGCGACAATACACCAAGGCGCATGCTCAGTGTCTGTATGCGCTAGCATATCAGCCGCCGCTTGCACATAATCCGACCACTTCTCACGGTTGCGCCAATCATCATCAGTGAGTTTGAATTTTTTATGCGGGGTTTCTCGTCTTGCTTCAAAGCGCTCGAGCTGCTCATCCTTATCAATAGCGAGCCAGTACTTAATCACTAGCGTGCCTGCTGCTTGTAGATCCGCCTCAAAGCGGTTAATCTCGCCATAAGCACGCTGCCAATCGATAGGCTCAGCAAACCCTTCAATACGCTCAACCAATACCCTACCGTACCAAGTGCGATCGAAAATAGCGATACGGCTGATGCGATCCGTTTGCTCATTAGGCAGCTTAGTCCAAAATCGCCAAAGATAGGGATGCTGTAGCTCGTAAAGCATCGGTGCGCCAATATTATAAATCTGATACTCGCGTGGATCGAGTGGTGCAACCATTCTTTTAATAGAGCCGCCCTTACCCGCCGCGTCCATGCCTTCAAAAGCAAAAATAACATGGCGACCTCTGCGATCTCGTATGAGCTTCGCAAACTCAGCTTGCTTGTCTGCTAGCTCATCTTTGTAATCTGACTTATCTAGGTCATGGTCTTTGATATCAGTGAGCGCTTTTGGCACTTCTGTATCTATAAAAGCAGCGGCTGTACAATCAGGCGAGTCGGGCGCTGCAGGGGTGCCTGAGCTTTCTTTCATAGACGTCTCACTACTCGCTAATGCCGTTTGTATAGCGTGCAGGACTTCGTGACAAAATCTCGTTTGTGCTTGCGACTTATCATTACCATCAATAATGACCCAGTCGCCTTGTTGGCTCAGTATTGTTGCTGCTATCAAGTTAAACTGCTCTAGCACTTCCTCATCGCACCAATCTATCTGATACAGATACTGAGGATCTGCTGTCTCATCATTAAGACGCTCCTTTAACGTCTCAGCATCGATATGAAACCAGCACTTTAATACCTTGGTATGATTGGCACTCAAGTCTTGCTCAAAAGTTTTTAACTCAGCCAATTGCTCTTTTAAATAAAGGTGCCAATCCGTTGTTGGGAGTTTTTGTTGTACCTCCGCGCCGTTTGCTGATTTATACTGAACCATGCGTATCACGTTATGTATCAGATCGGCGTACCAATTCCCAAAATAAACCATCACATCGCCGTGACGCGGCATCGCTTTAGTATGCGCCTGCCAAATAGGCTGATAAGCTAACGGCGGGTAGCCAATAGTGGCTTCTACTTTTAATAGCCTTGGATCGACCCATTGCCTTAACTGTTTGACCGCGCTGCCCTTGCCCGCTTGCTCCATACCATTGACCAGCACTAGTAAGCCTGTTGGCTTATTCGTTGGCGGCGGTGTTTGTTGCCTAGTAGCCCTAAGCGCGAATTGCGCAGTGACCAAGGCCAGCCTAAGCTCATCTTCATCCATCGAAAACTCGCTTAGCGGATTGGGTGTCAAACGGCTACTAACTACTTGCGGATCTAAGCGCGCGCTGACAGCTTGCTGCCTATTATCATTTTTCTCATTTGCACCGGTTTTATGCTCTTTATCGTTAAACATGATAGCGACTCACTTGCTAGTTATTTATTCTGAAGGTATAGATAAATAATAGCATTCACTTACCACCGAGATAATATCGCTGTGTAACAGTTTGCCATTTGTATTGTTTTTTATTTAAGGGTAACTTTAGGGCATGTCCTCCCTTTTCGTGTCCGCGTGCTTGCGATTATTAAGCAGAGTCATCTTAGTAGGGCGTGTTGAACATTAGATCATGGCACTGACAGAGATTATTTTTTAGGCGATTCAAAGGTAAAAATATCTAGCTTAGTCATTCTAAGGGGATATTTTTAGCAGAGAAGCGGCAAAAAAGAGTCCTATCCTTGCAGGCTGATGCTAAAATTGCCCCATACGGTGTTGCAAGTCTAGCTAAGGTATTAACATTATCTTCGACTTGCGCCTAGTCTGGAACGATTTTAGCGATCAGCAGTGCCTATTTATGAATGTTCAACACGCCCTAATAAAAACGGAAAAAACGAAGGCTTTAAGGTATCATAGCCTCATAAAAAATGTACCAAAAACTCTTAGTAGCTATTGCCAATTCTGCTACTCTCTTAGGCAGCATGTGTTTACTCTTTATTATACTTTTTGTGCATAATAAGCGTTCAGCTGCTAATTTTTTGGCTTGATTATTTATTTATATAAGTTTATTCATATAGGATTGTTATGTCAGCATTATCAGAACTACAACATCATCTAGCGCGCTTTTGGCAATTGCCCTACCACGATGATGCAGCGCTGAATGAAAAACTCATTGAAGTGCAAGCATGGCAGCGCGCCCGTATCGAACAAACCCATGCCGATGTCTTTGAACAACCAAAAAACCGGCCGATGGCAGATTATTTTTTGACGCAGCTCTATGGCGGTGATGAGTTCAAAAAGCTCGCCGAACAACTACAGCGTATCGTTCCTAAAGCCAAGAAAGTAGAGCGTTTCGCGCCTGCTGCAGCGTTAGAAACAGGGAGTATGGCTATTTACGCTGCTATTCTAGCCATTGAATTAGACTTGCATTTAGCGCAGTGGCTAATAGCGCAAGACTTGCCTGTCAATGCAGAGACTATGATTTGTGCTTATCGTGCGGTTGATGAAGCGGATGAACGCCGAGCGCAGCTTGGGAACCTAAAAGAAGTCTGCTACCGTACCGATAAATATATCAACTCATTTATGTTACGCAAGGCTTTTGCTATGGCAAAAGGCACCGCCTATCGCCATAATTATCAGCCGCTATATGACTTTATCGATGCAGGGTTTACTGCTATGCGCCCGTTAAAGAGCGTCAAAGGCTTTATAGAGCCTTTTTGCACGCGCGAGCTTACCATTGTCGATCAAGTCCATGCCGCGGATAATGGCGACACCGTTACCGTGTTTGCTGTATCATAGCGCTACAAATACCAGCATTAGCGCTCCTAAATCAACAACTAGCCATGCGTATCAGTAATAGGATAATCTTATGACTAACACTGCCAATGACACCCTTAATAATAGTATTAACGCTACTCATCTCGATACTAATATGCATAGCAAGCCTAACCCTCATAGCGACTTACAAGACAAGTTGGTCAAAGATAGTATCGCTAATAATCAAAATATTACCGCACAGGCACAAGCTCGCCAAAGTCCTGCGCCTAAAGTTAAGAATAAAACCATTATGAATACTAATAACACTGCAACCGACAATAATAAAACAGCTAGTCCTAAAACCAATGATTTCACGCAAGTTCAAGACCTACCAGTCGGAACCCCGCAAGGTCAACAAACCACGCTGCCTAACAACGATACGACGAGTGCCGCTACCGATAAGCAAGCCCAGTCTCAGACCAATAATGCCGCAGTCAAAAAAACAGCTTTTAATCAACGCGATGATATTAACAACCCACATACGCCTGACACTGATGGTTTAGAGCAAACGCATTTTGGCTACAAAACGGTCAATAAAGCTGAAAAACAAGCACGCGTGGCGGACGTCTTTACCTCAGTCGCCAAAAAATACGACATTATGAATGACTTGATGTCTTTTGGCATTCATCGTTTATGGAAGCGCTTCGCTATCAGCTTATCAGGTGTTCGCGCTGGCCAAAAGGTGCTCGATATCGCAGGCGGTACAGGCGATTTGGCAAAAGTATTCAGCCGTGAAGTCGGTCGTCATGGTCATGTGGTGTTATCAGATATCAACGCCGCTATGCTCGAGGTCGGCCGTGAGCGTTTAATCAATGCAGGCTGCAATAACGTCGATTTTGTCCTCGCGAATGCCGAGACTCTAGCGCCTTTCGACGATGAGAGCTTTGATCTATTGACCATCAGCTTTGGTCTACGTAACGTTACAGACAAAGATGCAGCGCTGCGCTCTATGTACCGCGTCCTCAAGCCCGGCGGCCGCTTACTTATCTTAGAGTTCTCCAAGCCTATATTTGAGCCTTTATCTAAAGCCTATGACTTATACTCATTTACGGCGCTACCGATGATGGGTAAAATCGTCGCCAATGATGCTGAGAGCTATCAATATTTAGCAGAGTCTATTCGTATGCATCCTAATCAGCAGACGCTCAAACAGATGATGCAGCAAGCGGGCTTTGTCAATTGCGATTACCACAATCTAACCGCTGGTATTGTTGCCGTGCATCGCGGTTTTAAAGCGTAACTATTAAAATTTAGAGCTTAAAGCTGAAAACCTAATCTTATTACTGTGAGAATATTATGCTAACGGTCTTACTTTTGGCAGGCGCTGAGAAGCTTATTAATGTCGCTTTGATGAGTGATGAAATCACCCAAGCCGGTCTTGAGCCCTTGGCTGGTAAAGTGCTGCGCCTCAACATGGCGGTGCCTGAGCTGCATTTAGACGTTATATTCAATCATAAGCGCTTGCGTTTTGAGCCAGTAACGATTCCTAGTGTTTTTGAGCCCCGCGGCGGCGATCACCTAGATGAGCGCGCGCAAGCGGACATGGATATGGCGCGGCTAGGCCATAGTCAGCCTGACTGCATTATTACTGTCGATAATCCCGCGCAGTTGCTCAACTTGATGCGCGACGCCACAGGTAACTTGCCTATTGAAGGCGATTATAAAGTGCTGATGCAGCTGAAACAGTTAGTCGCTGGGTTTGACCCCGACATTGCCGGTCAGCTAGAGCCACTCATTGGCAAACCTATGGCAAGTCAGTTACAGCTGCTGATCACTCAGCTCAAATGGGGTCTACGCCACAGCGGTAAGCGCGTTTTTGATGATGTCACCGACTGGGCCAATGATATCGCTGGTACCAGTGAGCCTGATCCGACGGATAAAGCTGAGGTTAATGATTTGAAGCAGCAACTGCTTAAGTTGCTCGTGGATGTTGAGCGCGAAGAGGCTAAGTTGGCAGCGCTTAGAATGGAGCAAGCGCGTTTAAGACAAAATCAATAATCTATTGCGATAACTTTTTCGCTTACAACTACCACTGTTTTAACCTTGTACCTTATCTAGAGTAATTATTGCCCATGCTACTATCTCATCGCGCACGCTTACTCGAGCTTTGGCGTATTGCCGCCAGTTATCGACTTGACACTCATTTTCCTGTAGAAGAGGCGCCGCAGCTGCAGCCTGTGGCGCGTTTACTACGTTTGCATCCTGCCGCTTGGGGCAAAAAGCATCAGCCTAATGCGGTCAAATATGCATTAGAGGATATGGGTACGCTATTTCTAAAGCTAGGCCAACTGCTCTCGACTCGTCGCGATTTAGTACCGGCTGAGATCATCGAACAACTAGTACAACTACAAGATAAGGTCAAGCCTTTCGATGTTGATACGGCTATCGCCCAAATCGAAAATAGCAAGCAGGGCTTAGGTCAGACGATTGACACCTTATTCGCCCGCTTCGATACCAAACCTTTAGCCGCCGCCTCTATTGCGCAAGTGCATACCGCCGCCCTGCCCGATGGTCGCGAAGTCGTCGTCAAAGTCGTGCGTCCTGATATTCGTGAGACTATCATTGCTGATTTTGAGTTATTACGCGAACTTGCCAATTGGGCCTCTGCGCGGATAGAGGCAGCACGCGCGGTACACCTTATCGATATCGTCGAAGACTATCGGCAAGTGATGCTCAATGAGCTGGACTTAACGCTAGAGGCGGATAATACCACTAAGATGCGTAACAACTTCTTAGGTTCAGCGCTGATGTATGTGCCTGAAGTTTATGACGCCTCAAAGAACGTCATGGTGATGGAGCGCATTCAAGGCGTGCCGATCTCGCAAGTAGAAGTCTTTGATCAGCTTGGTTATGACCGCGCGGCATTAGCAGAAAAAGGCTTAACGATATTTTTTACCCAAGTTTTTCGTGATAATTTCTTTCATGCCGATATGCATCCGGGTAATGTCTTTGTTGAGACCCCGCCTGTCACGACCCTTACCAATGAGATAACCCCTGTCAATTTAGGTCATGCGCCGCGTTACATCGGCCTTGATTGCGCAATTATGGGCACCTTATCTAAGGAAGATCAGCTGATAGTGGCGCGGATGCTACTAGCAGTAATGAATAACAACTTTACCGCCTTAGTCGATATTGTTAGTCGCGCCGGATGGATACCGCCCAATACCGATAAGCATGCCTTAGTGCGTGACATGCGCCGCACTGTTGGCCCTATGCTACAAAAATCTATCAATGAGATAGATTTTGCTGGCGTCTTGATGCAAATCTTAGACATCGCCCGCCGTCATCATATGAGTATTCCGCCGCAGCTGATGCTACTACTCAAGACCTTAGTCCATGTGGAAGGTCTAGGCCGTGATCTCTATCCTGAGCTAGATATTTGGTCGTTAGCTAAGCCGATTTTGAGCGGCTGGATCAAAGAGCAGCTTGATCCTATACGTAACTTGCAACAGCTACGTAAGCAACTGCCTGAGATTTTATTATCGAGTACTGATATCCCCAAACTACTCGATCAAGGCCTGCAAAGCTTGGCCTCACAAGGCTCACGACAAGATAGCCAACTGCGCGAGATGCAGCAAATACGCGCTGATATGCTCAACGACCGTCGCCGCGACTGGTTAGCATTAGCAGGATTTGCTATCAGTATTGCTATTGCCACCCAAGTCATAGGTTGGTTATCACCGCTGTTTTATATTTTAGCGGTTCTAGCAGTCGTCTGGCGTATTTTAGCTTAAACTTATCTCTAAAATATGCTCACTAAGACTCAGTTATCAAAAGCAATTTTTTGATAACATCATGAGTATTTTTATCGAAAATCTATTTTTTTCTAGGAGCTACTTATGTCCGCCACTACTCCTCTCGATTCCTATACTAAAAGCAGTCTGCAATCTCACAAAGATGATTCTCAGAATAACTCTAATCATAAACAACCACTCCCTACGCCAGATCATAGCGCCGCCATTACAGCGCTAAAAGAGAGGTTTGGTAAGCAGCTTAGTACCAACCTAACCACTCGCGAGCAGCATGGTCATACCATGACTTGGTTGACCAATCAGCCACCCGATGCGGTATTGACCGTTTATGATAAGCAGGAGGTAGCGGCAGCTGTCGCTATCTGTAATGACTATAAAATGCCAGTGATAGCTTTTGGTATTGGTTCGTCATTAGAAGGTCAACTTAACGCGCCACACGGTGGTCTGTGCTTAGATATGCATGCTATGGACGCTATCTTGCAGGTACATAACGAAGATCTAACCGTGACCGTGCAGCCTGGCGTCACCCGCGAGCAGCTCAATCACTATCTGCGCGATACCGGGCTATTCTTCCCAATAGATCCCGGTGCTAACGCCAGCATCGGCGGTATGGTTGCGACTCGCGCCTCAGGCACTAATGCGGTACGTTATGGCACGATAAAAGATGTAGTCCTAGCCCTTGAAGTAGTCACTGCTAGCGGAGAGATTATCCGTACTGGCACGCGCGCCAAAAAGTCCGCTGCCGGTTATGACTTAACACGTCTCATGATTGGCTCTGAGGGTACGCTAGGTATTGTGACTGAAGTGACGCTAAAACTATCCGGTATTAGCGAATGTATCGGCAGCGGACTTTGTCATTTTCCAACGGTTGAAGAAGCTTGCCAGGCGGTGATGCTCACCATCCAGATGTGCTTGCCTATTGCTCGTATTGAGCTGCTAGATAGCCTGCAAGTCAAAGCCTGCAATCTTTATGCTAATTTAGACTTGCTAGAGACGCCGACTTTATTTGTCGAATTTCATGGCACGGAAGCTAGCGTGCGTGAGCAAGCTGAAACCTTTAACGAGATTATAGAAGAGTTTAATGGTAGCGACTTTGTATGGGATACCAATGAGGCGGAGCGAAAACGTCTTTGGCAAGCTCGGCACAATGCTTATCATGCCAGCTCAGCTTTACGACCGGAAGCTAGCGCCTTATCGACAGACGCCTGCGTGCCTATATCACGCTTAGCTGAATGTGTCAGCGCGACTGCCAAGGATATCGAAGACTCAGGGATGATAGGCCCTATCGTCGGTCATGTCGGTGATGGTAATTTTCACGTCTTGCTATTAGTCGATACTAATAATCCGGAGGAAATCGCTACGGCTGACGCCATAATCAGCCGATTAGCAGTACGTGCTATCGAGATGGATGGCACTTGCACGGGTGAGCATGGTATCGGTCAAGGCAAACAAAAGTACATGGCGCAAGAACACGGTAATGCTGTCGCCGTCATGCAAGCTATAAAGTCCGCACTAGACCCTAATAACATCCTCAACCCTGGTAAGATCTGGCCACAGCCGCTAGCTGTGACGGAATAATCCACTGTTAGTTGCTCTTATTGGCTGATATTACAAACGCGCTAACTTTACGAGTCAGCGCATTTGTAATGAATAAAGAACTTTAGCCTTATTCCATCTGATCGATAGCCATCTGCGTCAATATGCGTCCGCGCGCGGTACGCAGTACATAGCCTTGCTGTATAAGGTAGGGCTCAATGACATCCTCAAGCGTACCTCTATCCTCAGCCATAGCAGCGGCGACTGCTTCTACCCCCGCCGGGCCACCATCGAAGCGCTCAAGCAATATCTCAATATAGCGTCTATCGAGATGATCAAGACCGCGTCTATCGACTGCTAGCATATCGAGCGCGCTTGCTGCTATAACGCCATTGATACTACCGTCACCTCTGACCTCGGCATAATCACGCACGCGGCGTAGCAAGCGATTGGCAATCCTTGGCGTACCGCGAGCACGGCGAGCGATTTCCACTGCTCCATCTTCGGTCATCGGCACACGCATTAGCCGCGCCGCTCGGCTAACGATAGTGGTCAAATCGGCAATATTATAAAACTCTAAACGCTGCACGATACCGAAGCGATCGCGTAGTGGCGAGGTGAGCAAACCTGCTCGCGTTGTCGCCGCCACCAAAGTAAACGGCGGCAAATCAAGCTTGATAGAGCGGGCAGCAGGTCCTTCACCAATCATAATATCGAGCTGAAAGTCCTCCATCGCAGGATAAAGAATCTCTTCGATAACAGGGCTTAAACGGTGAATCTCATCAATAAATAGTACATCGCCAGCCTCTAAATTGGTCAGCATCGCTGCTAAATCGCCAGCACGTTCTAGCACCGGTCCTGAGGTTGAGCGCAGATTACCACCCATCTCGCGGGCGATAATATTCGCTAACGTCGTTTTACCTAGACCTGGTGGGCCAAATATCAGCGTGTGATCTAGCGCCTCATCACGAGCCCGCGCCGCGCCAATGAATACTTCCATCTGCTCACGGACTACAGGCTGTCCAATATATTCAGTGAGCAATGACGGACGAATATTGACATCAGGAGCATCGCCTGCGCCTTCTAAAGGATTGATTAATCGCTCTTGGCTCATAGTTTTATCATTTTTAAAAAATTAGGGTATTAACGTATTAAATAGCATAACCAAAGTGCTTGCCTATGTCATGCATAAACGCTCAAGAAAGGACAATATAACGTAAATAAGCGACATCTAGTGTCGCTTATCGATAAGAGATTATAGAGTTGTGATCGGCGAAGTTAGCTAAAATCTGGACAGCTGCTGCAGAGTGGCTTTGAGTAAGCTTTGCGTATCCTCAAAAATAGCGCCGTCACTTTTAGCTGCTTTGATGGCCTGCTGAGCCTCTTTTTCTCTATAGCCCAAGCTCACTAGCGCTCCTTCCACCTCTGCTAAAATACTACCTTCAGAGGTGACAACAACAGGCTCTACATCAAGCTCAAACGCGCTGTTATCAACCTCAATGTTTTTCAGCTTATCTTTGAGCTCAATCAGTAAGCGCTGCGCAGTCTTTTTGCCGATACCTGGTATGCGAGTGAGCGCAACTTCCGAATCCGCTTCAACGTGCATTTTGAGCTCGGCGGCTGACATCGCTGAAAGCATCGCTAAAGCCATCTTGGCGCCAACGCCATTGATTTTGATCAATTGCCGAAACACGTCACGCTCTTTGCGATCGATAAAACCAAACAGTAGCTGCGCATCTTCGCGCACATGTAGATGCGTCCAAATGCTCGCTTGCTGTTCAAGCTGCAACTGACAAAACGAAGGTAGCGGCAGTTCGATATCATAGCCCACACCAGAAGCGGTCATAATGCAAGCGGTTGGTGCCATTAAATGCTGTACTTGCCCAGTAATCAGTCCTATCATAATGCGCTACCTGTCGTTAATGGAACTCTAAGATATCATTAAATAAGCCATTTTGACCAAAAAACTTATTTATAAAAATCAACCATATCCTCAAGGCTGATTGGGCGGATCTTATGCGCTTGACCTGCTGAGCCAAAAGCTTCAAAGCGATTGGTACAGATGTCGGACATCGCTTGCATAGAAGCTTTGAAGTACTTGCGTGGATCAAAATTGCTTGAGTTTTGAGCCAAGTGCTGACGAATCGCCCCGGTGGAAGCCAGACGCAAGTCAGTATCGATATTCACCTTACGCACACCGTGTTTGATCGCTTCAACGATTTGCTCGACAGGTACACCGTACGTCTCACCGATATCGCCGCCATACTCATTGATGACCTTTAGCCATTCTTGTGGCACCGAAGACGAGCCGTGCATTACTAAATGAGTATTTGGGATACGCGCATGAATCTCTTTGACCCGCTCAATAGATAAAATATCACCAGTAGGCGGACGGGTAAATTTATAGGCGCCATGGCTGGTACCGATCGCGATCGCTAGCGCATCGACTTGCGTATCTTTGACGAATTGCTCAGCTTCATCGCTGCTGGTCAGTAACTGCTCTTGACCTAATACTCCTTCAGCGCCAGAACCATCTTCCTCGCCTGCCATGCCAGTCTCAAGGCTACCTAAACAGCCGATCTCCCCTTCTACTGAGACGCCGCATGCATGAGAGAATTTGACCACTTCACGGGTCACGCTAGCATTGTAGTCATAGTCCATTGGTGTTTTGCCGTCTTCACCCAAAGAGCCATCCATCATCACTGACGAGAACCCTTGCTGAATAGAACGCTGACAGATCGCCGGCGACATGCCATGATCTTGGTGCATAACAACTGGAATATGCGGCCACTCTTCAATAGCAGCTAGAATCAGATGACGCAAAAAAGCGGATCCAGCATAAGTACGTGCCCCTGCACTCGCTTGCACAATCACTGGTGAATCACAAGCGTCGGCGGCCATCATGATAGCTCGCATCTGCTCTAAGTTGTTAACATTAAAGGCAGGTACGCCGTAGCTATGCTCAGCGGCATGATCTAGTAGCTGACGTAGGGATATTAAAGCCATAAAACGCTCTCTATTTAAATTTTAAAAATATGAAAATGACACTCATAATTGTTGCGGGATGATTATAGCAAACTATACCCAACTCTCGTAGTGCTTACGCTTCTATTTATCTTCTGAACACTTCGATTATAAAACTCAATGATGGATTAATTAATTAACACCGCTAAACGCAGAAAAAGCCTTGGCAATAACCAAGGCTTTTTAAATAAAGTAGAGATTTATCTTGAACTAACTACTCTCTAGGTTGCTACAAATAGTGTCAGCGGCTTTAATGAGTATTAGTATTGTTGGTCAGCTTCTACAGCCACTTCATTAGCAGCATTTTCTGTAGCATCAGCACCGTCAGCTACGGCTTCAGCCGTGCCTTGAACAGCAGCATTTGTGCCATCAGCGATAGCATCGCCAGTATTAGCTAGCGCATCGGTAGCTGCAGCTCCGGCTGTTTCAGCGCCCTGAGCAATCTCATCACCAGCATTTTGCGCGGCAACTTCAGCGTCTTGAGCAGCCAGTTCAGCTTCAGTAGCGGCAGCGTCTGTGTTAGCCGCGATATCATCACCAGCAGATTCGACAGCAGCTTCGGTGTTCTCTTCCGTTTGTTGGCTACATGCAGTGACTGCGAAAGTACCAGCAAGGACACTGGCAAGTAACAAATGACGTTTTAACATAATAAACCTCTTGTAAATAATGCATGTCAAATTACATGGTTTTGCTAGTTTATAGTTAGCAATTAGGACATGCAATAAAAATTTTCAGTATATTAACAATATAATAACTGCTTCAACTCACTATTCTTAAACATGATCGAATGACGACTACGCTTACGAATAATTTGACAGCCTACCTCAGTTGATTTACGAAGTTTGTACGCCTAATGTTACTATCAGCGATATTAAGCGCTCAATTGTAAGGCGGCCACGGCAGGTAACACCTTTCCTTCGACAAACTCTAAGAAAGCACCGCCTCCTGTCGACATATAACTCACGCCGTCAGCGACTTGATACTTATCAATGGCGGCTAAAGTATCGCCGCCGCCAGCTATCGAAAACCCGGCGCTCTCTTGCACGGCTTTGGCGATAATTTGCGTACCTGTGCCAAAAGCATCTACTTCAAAGACCCCAACAGGGCCATTCCATAAGATAGTCTTAGCATTATTGATAGCGTCAGCCAGTTTTTTGGCGCTTTGCTCAGCGATATCTAAAATCATATCATCAGCGGCTATATCGGTAACTGCTTTGACCTCAGCATTGGCTTGCTGTAATGAGCCCGTAAAATCTGCAAAATCGATATCATTCTTATTTGCGGTGATCACATACTCTGGCAGTAAAATATCGGTTTTAGTCATAATATCACGCGCGGTATCGACTAAGTCCGCCTCAAATAGAGAAGCTCCGACGTTATGTCCTTGCGCCGCCAAGAAGGTGTTTGCAATACCACCACCAACGATGATTTGGCGGCAGACTTCAGCTAGGCTATGCAATACTTCAAGCTTAGTAGACACTTTTGAGCCACCAACAATCGCTAGCATGGGCTGAGCTGGCGTCTCAAGCGCTCGGCTGAGAGCATCAAGCTCAGCGGCTAATAGTGGCCCTGCACAAGCGACTTTACCCGCCTGATGCATCGCTTGGGTAACCCCTTCTGTAGACGCCTGCGCCCGGTGAGCGGTGCCAAAAGCATCCATCACAAAGACGTCACACAAGTCAGCATAGTGCTGCGATAAGCTAGCATCGTTACTTTTTTCACCTTTATTGAAGCGAACATTCTCAAGCAGCACCACTTCCCCAGGCTGAATATTGACCTTGTTCTCTAAGTAATCACGGTTTAAAGTGACCGGCTTGGTGATTCGCATTTCTAGCTTATGCGTTAAATAGGCGGCGACAGGCGCTAGCGAGTATTTGCCTTCTGGGCTACCTTCGGTCGGACGACCCAAATGAGAGCAAATAATAACTGCCGCGCCTTTGTCTAGGGCCATCTGGATAGTCGGCAAGCTCGCTTGCAAACGCGCATCGCTCATTACTTTACCGTCTTTAATGGGTACATTGAGATCTTCTCGAATTAAAACGACCTTACCCGTCAATTCCAGCTCACTCATACGCAAAAAGTTCATGACCACTTCTACCTTATTGTCTTTTATTGAATGTTCAGTTTATTCATTCGGGCGTGTTGAGCACGTCCAACTGCTTTGACACTATTTTATTTAACAAGCCGACACGCCGCATTTACTAACTTTTATGTATAGCGCTATTTCTGCGCTGCATTTTAGCGGTCTATCTAATATACCGTCAACTCAATCTAGCTTATATTTATACCTAATAAACTGGGCACCTTTATAATAAACCTTCGATAAACCTCAGTAACATTTCGTGGTGGTACTATTGGCTTATCCGCCTTAAGCTGATACGGTACAAAACAACAAAAACCAGTAGGAGAGTATAATGAGTATTGATTTAGATGTGGCCAAAAAAACACTATTAGACCTAAAAGAAGAATACCAAACTCGCATCGATAACATTGAAGATCATATTCAAAACCCACAAGATGAGCTCAATAAAGATTGGGAAGATCAAGCGATCTCTATTCGTCAAAACGATACACGCCAGCTCCTTGCAGCAGAAGCCAGGCAAAACCTTGTTTATGTTAATGACGCTCTAAGCCGTATCGAAAATGGCACTTATACTGAATGTGAAGTCTGCGGCGAGCCTATTCAAGAAGAGCGTCTAAAAGCCGTGCCTTATGCGACTTTATGTATGGAGCACGCGGAATAAAGCTATCTAAAACTCTCGTTAAACCTATTATCGATAATAATCAAGGCGTGTTTAGATTTAAACACGCCTTTCTTAGGCCGCTCTTGCTCTGTATCGTTTGGGTAATTTGAGCTGTGACTCTCTTGATGGCAACCTATATTGAGCTGGGCGCATTCCACGCGCTCAAAGCTTGCTGCCACTGCTGGCATCGATGAGCGATTTTATCAACGCTCAAATCCATAATATCTCCAACAACCGCGATATAACGAATAGGCAAACCTTGTAGCTGAATAATATTCTCTACCGTTAGACCGCCTATCACACAGATATCTATTTCTTGCTCGCATCCTGCTATAAGCTTCGAGCGCTCTATAGGCTCGGCATTAGGCTTAGTCGTTGAGCTAAAGATAGCGCCCATTGCCGCGTAGCTTGCGCCTTCGCTATTGGCCTTGATGACCAAATCGACATCATCATGACAAGTACGCCCAATTACTTGCTTGCTACCTAAGCGCTGCCTGGCCTTCTCGACACTGCCATCGCTCTGCCCTAAATGCACGCCCGCGCTCAGCTTCTCCGCTAGTGCTATATCGTCATTAATAACGACTGCAACCTTGTATTTATTGGCGAGCGCTACTATTTGCAGCGCTTCTTGGTAGAGTTTAGCGGCACCATCTTTTGACGCCAAAACTTGTTTGCGGCGGATCTGGAGTAAGTGCACCACCCCTGTCGCCAAAGCAGTCTCTAGCTTAGCCATCAGTACTGGCAACTCGTCATCATTAGTCAGTAAATACAGCTTGGGGATTGGTAGATTTGATGGGGTCAATAGCTCAGTCATATCGTGGGTGACTCAATTGAGGTTTAGATAATTTATTCACTATGCAAGTCAAGATCTACGTTTTATATCTTTAATTAAATGTCAGCTTTCAAAATAATTATTATAAAAAAGGCTGTTACCTTAAATAACAGCCTAATAATAATCACAATACTAGGATAGTCTTTACACCGTACGGCGGCTCGCCAAACTATTCAAGATATTCTTGGCATCGCCCCAACGTGTCGCTGAGCTGTTAGCGCCTAAGATCACAATAATGGCTGGACGATTATTGACGCGAGTTTCCATGACTACGCAGCGGCCTGCCTCATTAATAAACCCTGTCTTGGAGATACCGATAGGATAGCTACCTGAGCGAACTAAGCTGCTAGTATTATTGGCAGAATAGGTGCGGTTACCACTAGCGTAATTGGCCACATAAAAATCATAGCTCTTAGTGGTAGAGAAGCGGCGAATCACATCATAATTACCAGCGGCGCGTACCATCTTTACCAAATCATTTGAGGAGGCAACATTACGCTTATCCAGTCCAGTCGGATCACCAAAGAAAGCGGTTGTCATACCGAGCTCTTGAGCTTTACGGTTCATCGCCCGCATAAAGGCATCATAGCCGCCTGGATAGTTACGAGCTAAGCTTTTTGCCGCTGGGTTTTCAGACTTCATCAAAGACATCAATAGCATCTCAGCACGGTTTAAGCGATCACCTGATTTTAGACGTGAGCTGGCACGCTTAGGACCCACAAAATCCTCAGGCTCGAGTATCAGCTCCTCACGCATATCTAGGCCACTATCTAGCACCACCATAGCAGTCATTACTTTGGTAATACTTGCCATCGGCCGAGCGATATCAGCGTCTTTTTCGTAAATGGACTCGCCAGTTTCCGCATCGATCACCGCCACACTACGAGAATCGGTGCTAATTGGAATCATGTCGCTGCTACCAAAACTGCCGCGGTAGGTAGTATTGTAGCTATTGCTGGAGTTGAATCTATTATTGCTGCTACCATAGCTATTAGCGTTGGTAATATTGGTGGTGCCGTAACCGTTATCTACTTTTTTGATGCCTGAACCACTATTAGAGCGGCTGACACTAGACGACTTGCTGTACATAATGTTACGAGCTTCTGACAAACTATCAGCGCCGCCCCAACTGACGCGAGCACTAGCTTCAGGGTTACCATTAATTGTAAGCGCCGCTTGCGCAACACCGCCCAAACTCATCGAAATCAGAGCAGCAACGAGCTGCTGTTTGGTTAATGATAAATTTCTCATTCTTCCCCCTAAGGTTAGTATGGCATCAGTCACCAATTATAATAGACAACCGATAGATAAATAGCGTGCAACGACTATGTTTAAATGTGGCTAAATAATGACTAGCTCACTATCAGCTCATTAATAAATTATTACCAATATAGCCCAATGACGACTAGCAAATGATTACTAAGATAGTATTGTGTACTTTTAGTGTATCATGGTTTGTATTTTAGAGTAATCGACTATGCCATCTACGTAAACCTTTTTGAGTCTTGAGTAAACTTTGCTACATTTGCTTTAGTTTTTAGCAATATTGATTAACATTTCAGTAATATATAATACGATCAACTCGTTCTTTTTCAAAGTCTTTATCTCTAAGATTTTATCTACAAAATGGTTTTATTTTTAGCCGTAAATGATAGCTTGTAAAAAAAGTAGTAATAAAACACGCTGTGGACAGTATAATTAAGAGTATAACTATGATTAGAGTATTAGTAGTAGACGATCACGATCTGGTACGTATGGGTATTAGTCGGATGTTAGCCGATAGTGCTGATATCGAAGTTGTAGGTGAAGCTGACGGCGGAGACATGGCTATCAAACTGGCGCGTGAGCTGACTCCTGATGTCATCTTACTTGATGTCAATATGCCTAATATTGGTGGTTTAGAAGCAACTAAACGCTTGGTACAACTCGATATAGGCTGTAAGATCTTAGCAGTGAGTAGCGTCGTTACTCAGCCCTACCCTTCTATGCTGCTTAAAGCGGGCGTCAATGGTTATATCACCAAAGGAACGCCTCTTGATGAGATGATAAGAGCGATCAAAAAAGTGTATCAAGGGGGCCGTTATTTCAGTCATGATGTGGCCGAGCAGCTCGCGGAAGTGTTACTCTCTGATAAAGCTGGCTCGCCTTTTGATCTACTAAGCGACAGAGAAAAACAGGTAGCAATGATGGTGGTTAATTGTCAAAGTCCACAAGAAATCGCCGATCAGCTATTTGTGAGTGTCAAAACGATCAACACTTACCGCTACCGCATCTACGAAAAAGTAGGAGTCGATAGTGATGTAAAGTTGACGCACTTAGCCATTCGTCATGGTTTGATTCAGCCCTAAGTTAAATACTCGCGACTCTTATTTGGTTTGGTTTAATGCTCTTATGGAGTGTCAGTATCTTAATACTTTGTTCTATCGAGACTTTATTCTCTCAGCACTTTACTGATTTGAAGTGAGTCTAAGCAATTTAATACTGTTTAATGCCGTGCTGTCGTTGAAGTGACCTACTATGATGCTATCTTTATTATACTGCTGTGATACCTCTGCTTTATGACCCTATTAGCCAAAACGATGACTATCATCAACAACTATCGTCAGCAAAACGATACTCTGCCTTCCTCACAGCTACGTAGATTGGGACTGGTTTATAGCAGTTACCGCCTTGTCGTTAACGTATTTTATTTAATCTTAGCTTATGCTAATGCTAATGCTAATGCTGATGCTGATAATTTGCTCTTACCTAGTTTACTACAGCAGACAGCATTGGTATTTTACACGCTACTTAGTATTATTTTGCTGGGTTTATTCTATGTCGTGCGTAAGCGCCCACAGCGCCAGCTCGGCTTTGGCTTAGTAGTCGATATCATTATGCTCAGCTTGCTGCTCTATAGCAGTGGCGCGCCAGATTTACAACTGACGATGCTGTATATGGTGGTAGTTGCCGCAAGCTTTATGTTACTTCCCGGCTCGCAAGCGCTAGTCATCACTTTGCTCGCCGTTATCTTTGTTATTTATCAGCAGTTTTTTTATGCTCTCTCTAGTAGCATCAGCTTAGCAAATCTAGGCGACGCGCTGCTCATGTCCGCCAGCTTTTTGGTCGTTGGTTTTTTGAGTTGGACAATATCGCAGCGTTTATTACACGTTGAAAAAGTCTCAGCACAGCAAGCAAAAGAAGTCGCCCGACTCAATGATATCAATCAAGAAGTTATCAGCCAAATGGTCAATGGCGTTATAGTCCTAGATCAGCAGCAGGTTGTACTGGCCAATCGCGCTACTTATCAGCTATTAGGTATCACTGAAAAAAACAATGCGCTAGAAAACTTTCAACAGCAATTAGCGCATCTACACGCTCAGTTATTAGAGACTTGTTTGGCGGTACCTGCGGGGCAAACGCGACTGTTTACTTATAAGCTACCAACGACTATAGAAGCTTCGATCGTGGCGCGCTTACGGGTACAAGTCACTCCACTAGAAGACTATAGCCGCCTGATAATATTAGAAGATTTACGCCGTGAACAAGCCAGCGCACAACAGCTAAAGCTTGCCTCACTTGGACAGCTAACCGCTAGTATTGCTCATGAGATTCGTAACCCCTTATCAGCCATCTCACAAGCCAGCCAGCTCCTTATGGAAGAAGTTGATGACCAGCCTGTCAATACGGTTGAAACTGCGGCGGCTAATAGCGTAGATGATGGTAATCAAGAGCTGTACAAGATGATATTCTCACAAACCAAACGCGTTAACAGAATCATTGAAGATGTGTTAAAGCTCTCTAAACGACAGCCGCCCAATAAACACAGCATTGAGCTTAAGAGCTGGATGGTAGAGTTTATTGCGAATCATTTTAATGGTCATGATGTCTTTTTATCCGGTACAGTGCAGCCTCTTATTGTCTTTGATACCGATCAATTAGAGCAGATATTGATTAATTTAATCAATAATGGTCTGCGCTACAGTAGTTTATCCCACCCTCATGCTTACGTAGAAGTAGAGGTTTATAGTCGACGCAACGATGTTATAATCGATATATTAGATAAGGGTGCAGGGGTAAAAAGCGCTGACATTGAGCACTTATTTGAGCCTTTTTTTACCACTGACAAAGCCGGTACGGGCTTAGGTTTATACTTATCACAAGCGTTTAGCGAAGCTAATCAGGCGCGTTTAATCTATGTTCCTGAGCACGAAAAAACTTGCTTTCGCCTGATTATCCCAGCTATTTCGGCAGAAGCAAATCACGTAGACAGCGCTAGTATTTAAACCGTGATTTAGTTTACGGCCGACTTTATCTGCACTTTATATCTATTGATCTATAATCATTGATCTATTATCACTGCTCCATACCAATTTTATTTATTGAACATTGGACACTGAATATTGAAAGGTTATTTATGACAGCAACCGCACTGGTCGTCGATGACGAAGTAGATTTGTGCCGCTTAATGCAAATCACCCTGACTAAAATGGGCATCAAAAGCGATGTCGCTTATGATTTAGCGCAGGCAAAAGCTTACTGGCAAGCCAATGAATACGATTTTTGTCTAACAGATCTGCAATTGCCTGATGGCTCTGGTCTTGAGCTAGTCAAGCTGATCAGTAGCAGCTCTTGTGTGCCGGTGGCTGTCATTACCGCGCATGGTAGTATGGACTTAGCAATCGAAGCCCTAAAATTAGGAGCATTCGATTTTGTCAATAAGCCTCTGGAGCTACCGCGTTTACGGCAGGTGGTCGAAAACGCTCTAAAAGTCATTCGTCAAGATGATGCTCAAACAGTAGACACGCAAACGCCTGAGCAGCAATTGTTAGACCAACGTTTGATTGGTGACACTCAGGTCATGCATACGCTAAAATCTACTATCTTAAAGCTCGCCCGCTCGCAAGCGCCGGTATTTTTATCAGGGGCGTCAGGTACGGGTAAAGAAGTCGCCGCTCGGCTCATTCATGATCTAAGTCCTCGCCGTGAGGCGCACTTTGTTCCTGTCAACTGCGGCGCTATCCCCTCTGAGCTAATGGAGTCAGAGTTTTTCGGTCATAAAAAAGGCAGCTTTACCGGTGCCGTGGCTGATAAGCAAGGACTGTTTCAACAGGCCAATGGCGGGACATTGTTTTTGGACGAAATTGCAGACTTACCGTTAGCCATGCAAGTCAAGCTACTGCGCGCTATTCAAGAAAAAACCGTACGGGCGATTGGTGATACCAAAGAGGTCGCCGTTGACATTCGCCTGTTATCCGCGACCCATAAAGATCTGGCTCAGCTGGTAGCTGCTAACAACTTTAGACAAGACTTATATTACCGTATCAATGTCATAGAGCTAAAGCTGCCAGCCCTTAATGAACGAGCTCACGATATTCCAGCTTTGGCTCAGCATTTCTTGGCTTTGATTCGTGAGGAATGGCAACTAGAAGGGTCACCGCAATTAAGCGAGGATGCTATTCAGCGTCTAAAGGCGCATCATTTTGCCGGTAACGTCCGTGAGCTACGTAACTTATTAGAGCGAGCGATAACGTTAGCGGAGAGTGATATCATCGCGGTTGAGCACTTAGGATTACCAGATCCTGACGGGTCATCGTCTGAGCAATCACCTTTCCATCAGTCGCAACCTATGACTAAGCAGACTACTCAAACAACTTTATCAGATAGTTCAGCCCCTATTATCAATAGTTTATCAGCGGACACTCCTCAAGCCGAAGAGCCAGTAAAAAAAGCCGTAGCTACCAAGTCTAGCCGTCCTTATCGGGTACAAAGCCCATCGTTCGCACCGGACTCTATTCACCCCTTTAGTACGGATAGCTTAACAGAGCATAAAACCGTCAAGCCTAGCTCAGAGAGTCAGACTAACCAGCTAAATAATATGCAAAAAGACACGAAAGCAAGTGTATCAGTAGCGACTCAAAAAAGCACCCCTGCTGAATTACCCGAAAAAGGCTTAGAGGCTTATCTACAGCAGCAAGAAAAACAGCTTATTATCACCGCGCTGCAACAGACTGGCTGGAATAAAACACAGGCCGCTGAGCTCCTAGGCACGACCTTTCGTTCCTTACGTTATCGCATGAAAAAGCTTGAGATTGCTGAAGAGCAAACGGACTGATAGCTTCGCCATTAGGCGGCTATATAATGAGCACTCTAGCTACTTCACAGCCGGCTCTGCTACGCGGCTTTTTCTAACCAAATGGATTCCGGAGTTTTGTATTTTGGGGCGTAGTAAGTCAAGGGCTTGCATCTCCCACGAGCGCTCACTACCCGTCAGACGCACATCAGGCTGCACCCCAACTTTATCAATCTTTGTCCCCGCCGTGGTCAGATAGTGCGCCACCGTTAGCTTTACAGCTTGCTCATCATTCAAAGCTATCACCGACTGTACAGAGCCTTTACCGTAGCTCGTCTCCCCAATAATAGTTGCTCGATTTTGGGCTTGTAAGCTACTGGCTAATACTTCTGCCGCTGAAGCGGAATAACGGTTTTGCAAAATGGCTACCGGTAAAGACGCGAGTAACGCACTGCCTCTAGTCGATAAAATGCGCGGATCGCCTTGGCGTCCTTTGACTTGTACGACATCAGCATCATCCATAAACAGGCTAGCGACATCGACTGCCGAAGTCAGTACCCCACCCGGATTATCTCGTACGTCTAAGATCACTCCAGTTATAGGCGCGTCTAAATCTATAAGACTTTGTACTATTTTTTCACGTGTCGTTTCTTGAAACGCTGGCAATTTTACAATAGCCACGCCATCTGCCAAACGCGTCTCTATCATCTGTGCCCGAGTATGATTACGCTGTAGTGTCACCGCGCGCTTACGTCTCCCCGCCCTTGACACGATAACGTCGATTTGTGAGCCGGCAATACCAGTTAGTAGTTGTTTAATATCATTGGACTCGCGCTCATCATCAAGCTTAAAATCACCCACTTGATGTAAGTAATCCCCAACAGCCACGCCTTTTTTGTCAGCAGGTGAGTCTTTTATCACCTCGGTCACGACCCAATGATCAGCATCCGCTTTATAGAGCGCTTTGATACCGACATCACCAACATCGCCCTGGGTGAAAGCACGTAGATTTTCATATGCCTCAGCATCCAAAAACTCTGCATGACTATCAAGCTTGGTCAGCATACCGCTCATAGCATTATTGAATAAGGTCTCATCATTGACCGGCTCTATATATTCGCGGCGTACCAGATCAACAACAGCGACAAAGGTTTTAAGCGTCTCAGGCGAAATAGCTTTGAGCGATACCTTCGCCACCTCGCGCGGTATATCCTCATAGTTATCGTCAGCATCCTCTCCTAATAGATCGCTCGTACCCTCCCCAAAGGCATCAATATTATCAATGTCATCCACTATCCAGTCTTGGCTTTGATCAGGAACGCCAGTATCGTCTTCTAAGAAATCGTCAGTACTACTATCACTACTGCTGTTGGTCATCGACTTATTGTCTTGCAAGCTGATCAGTTGTAGATTTGCGGTAGAGTCTGTCTGTTGCTTTTGTTGCTCACTAGCTTCAGTCATTACCTTTATCCGGTCGTCATTGAGCGCAGCTTGCGTAGGCCCGCTAAACGCAAACACTCCTAATAGACAAGTGGTTAACATCGGTCGAAACGCTTGATACGGATTTATCATCATTTCTGAAAAAGGTTTTTTTAGAGCAGATAAAGGCATAGGAAGACTCACCTAAAAAATAAATATTTTCGTTATATAAGGCAACAACTATAAGATAGCTTAAGGCTATGATAAAAACCACTTAAAGTAATTTTAGTAACTAGTATATTTTTATAAAAGAAACTTTAAAAATCCTCAAAACTATAAGCGCGAAAGCTATAAAAAACAAAGCTTGCTGAGCGAAGCATGAAAAAGGGAAGAATAATCTCTATCCTTCCCTTTTCCTAGCTATAACTGATGTGATAACTTATCTTAAATTGTCTGTTATAAACACGATCTATGGCTACTCATTAATTTAAGCGGTAGCAATCAGTAAGTTTTCACCTGTCATCTCGCTTGGGATCTGTAGATTCATTAGTGATAGTATCGTTGGCGCGATATCACTTAATCGGCCGCCACTACGTACCTTAACATCCTTTTCACCAATATAAATAAGCGGGACATGCTCAGTAGTATGCTGAGTATGCACTTGCCCGCTCTCATAGTCCTGCATCTGCTCACAGTTACCATGGTCAGCGGTAATGAGCATATCACCACCAGCAGCGCGTACCGCAGCTTCAACGCGGCCGATACAGACATCTAAGGCCTCTACCGCCTTGACTGCAGCATCGAAAATACCCGTATGCCCCACCATGTCACCATTGGCATAGTTGACAATCAATACATCATACTTACCAGACTCGATAGCTTCAACGAGCTTATCAGTGACTTCCGGCGCACTCATTTCAGGCTGTAAGTCATAAGTGGCAACATCAGGCGATGGCACCAAGATACGCTCTTCTCCTGCAAACTCCTCTTCACGGCCGCCACTAAAGAAAAAAGTCACATGTGCATACTTTTCTGTTTCTGCAATGCGGAGCTGCGTCTTACTTTGATTTTGTAAGTACTCGCCTAGTGTATTGCTCAATGACGTAGGATAATAAGCGATGCTCGTTTTTGGGTTGTCCGCGAGCACGTCTGAGTATTTAGTCAACATAACAAAAGCGGCGAGCCTTGGCTGCTTATGACGCGCAAAACCTGAGAACTCATGATCAGGCAGTACAAAAGCTTGTGCCAATTCGCGCGCACGATCAGAACGAAAATTCATAAAAATAACCGCATCGTCATTTTCAACAGTGCAAGGCGTTTCGCCATGCTCGATAACGGTAGTTGGACTCACGAACTCATCTGTCTCGCGCGCTTTGTAGGCCGCTTGAATAGCGCCATCCGCCCGAGTTGACATACGCTCCGCTTTACCTTCGGTAATCAGCTCATAAGCTTTTTGCACTCTATCCCAGCGGTTATCACGATCCATCGCGTAGTAACGACCGATGATACTCGCTATCTGGACGTTTCCTTCGTAATGAGCATTGAGCTTATTTAAATACTCTCGCAAGCGATTAATATATTTATCCGCAGACTTAGGCGGCGTATCACGACCATCTAAGAAGCAATGTACAAAGACATTTTTGGCACCATGTACTAGCGCTGAGTGACACATACCTTCGATATGATCTTGATGCGCATGCACCCCGCCATCAGATAATAGACCCATAATATGCACATTACCGCCGAGTTCATTGGCCGCTTTAACGGCGCCCACTAGCGCTTCATTTTTATAAAACTCGCGATTAGCAAGCTCGCTTGAGATGAGCGTTGAGTCCTGATAAAGAATGCGCCCAGCGCCCAAGTTCATATGACCCACTTCAGAGTTACCAAACTGACCTGGCGGCAATCCGACGTCTTCTCCTGAGCCTGATATTAACCCATGTGGATACTGCTGATAAACCTGATCTAAATTTGGCATATTGGCGGCAGCAATAGCATTATCGTCACTTTCTTCACGATGCCCAAAGCCATCTAATATCATTAATACATGTGGCGTTTTCTTATCTTGCTGATCGCTGTGCTGGGTATTATCGTTGATAGACTCTGATGGTTGTTGCTTACTAGCCATAGATTACCGCTCCTCAAGTGAATGAAAGCCTGTACTGCTCAAATAGTGAAATACTGTCAATTGAATACCTATATGCAACTTAGCTCTATGGATTCAGACAATATAAAGTGCTCTATATTAGCACACATCTTGAAATTGCTGAAAAATTGGCTTTTTATCCTTTACTTCATTGATATATTAAAGCTATTTGAGCAGGCAATAAAGGGTATCAATCTGTAAATCAGACTTGCAATACCTTATTTCATTGGTTAAGATAAAACTATTCTGAAGTGTTGGCTAGTAGATGTTTATTCCCTGAGCCGATAATGCTTTACCAGGATGTGCTACCTATTGCTTCATTGTGTATGCCTGCACTGCTTGCAGTGTATCAGGAAACCTGCCGAGGCAATGACACATCCGCCCTGAACTTCACGGTTCATGGGTCACCATCTTACGGCGACACTTTGGTTGTTAGATTCGGTTAGGTGTTCTTATTTATAGTCAATAAAATGAGCACTCACCATCGAAAAGCCCCTATCTTCATGAGATAGGGGCTTTTTTTATGTGCAATAGAACTTTTTTAGACACCCTACTTTAAGCAAATTACAAAGTTATAGAAAAATAGCATTATAAAAAATAGAGAACTATTGGCTATTCGTCATTTGCAGATTTAGTAATTTTTTTGACGTCTTTTGGTACATTTTTGGCCGTGCCATCTACTGTTGTATGCTGTTTGAACACATCACCGAAAGGGTTTTGTTGCTGCTGACCAAATGGGTTTTGTTGATTACCCATGCCGCCGCCAAATGGATTCTGTCCACCGCCCATACCGCCAAACGGGTTTTGGCCGCCCATACCATTGGCGCCGCCCATTTGCTTAGCCATCATCTCCATCATCTTCTGCTGATTATTCATGACATAGTTATTGGCTTTGTCTTTAAGCAGCTTTTGAACCGGTGGCAAGACGACCAGTAACGCCAATAAATCGCTAATCACCCCAGGTATCAACAGTAAAATACCTGCAACCGCCATAGCGACACTTTTCATCATAGTAGACTCTTGCGGACGCATAGACGGATTCATCATACCGCCGGCCTTCATCTGCTGTGCCATCGGGTTGAGCGCGGTCATGCCTTTACGAATAAGCGAGATACCTATCACTGCGGCAATAATAAACCACATGAATACCAACCAGCCACTAGTGAACTGGGCAATCAAATACCAGACCAGCATCTCAATAATAAACCAAACAATGGCAATCCCAACTATCTGACCCATGACGTGTCGTCCTTAAAATAAACTTAAAAAATTAAAATGGCTAACATATGATGTATATGGGGATGGCTTGCTATACTATCAAACTTGTAGAGCATTTTTAAGTAAATAGTAAATCGAAAGAGAATATTAAATAAACCTAAATGCTAACAAAGAAACCAATAGCAAAACCATGCCAAAATAGTGGCAACATAGTGGAGAATTATGGCAATTATTATCGGAATCGATCCGGGCTCACGTATGACAGGGTACGGCATCATACGGCAAACAGGCGACAAACTGACTTATATTGATGCCGGCACCATTCGCACCGATACCAAAGAGATGCCCGAACGCTTAAAACGTATCTTCAATGGCCTAACCCGCATCACCCAGCATCATCTCAAATACGCTGATGAGCCTATTTATACCGCTATCGAGCAAGTGTTTATGGCCGAAAACCCAGATTCGGCGCTTAAATTAGGCCAAGCGCGCGGCGCTGCTATCGCGGCAATGGTAGCACTAGATTTGGAAGTCTCAGAATACACCGCTCGGCAAATAAAACAAGCAGTCTGCGGCTATGGCGCGGCCGCCAAAGAGCAAGTGCAAGATATGGTTTGCCGTATTTTGACTTTAGAGGTAGTACCGCAGCAAGATGCCGCCGACGGTCTTGCCTGCGCTATTTGTCATGCGCATTCTAGCCACTCAATGAACAAGCTGATTCTCAATAGCGCGCTAAGAGGCCGCGGCTCCTCAAAGAAAAAGGGCCGCTGGCGCTTAAGTGAAGAGGATTTAGGCAATCTAAATTAAGAGTGTGTGGTATATTTCAATAAATACCGCTTAAAAACTTTAAGCACAGTTTTTTTATTATAAAAAACGCGCTAATATCAGCACCTTTTTATGATCGTAGCGGCGCAGGCTTGCCAAGTTATAATTTACGAAAATAACTGCTTATTCAATGCTATCTACTACCGTACTTTCAATCACTCTATCTAGTACATAAGCGAATTCTGAATCAACATTATCTACTAATACGGTGTCGGTTTCTGTCTTAAAACGCTGCAAACGTAATATCTCATTATGCTGCCCATCATGCTGATAACCATCAATGCTACCAGCAAACTCGACATATTGCCCTTCGCTAGTTTTTAAGCCTTGGTCATCATAAGTAATTGGTCGTACTTGCAAACACATCTGCGTCTTATTGTCCTGACACAGTTTTGACTCAGCAGCGACTTCCCAAAATATAGTTTCGCCTTTACTATTATATTTGGCTTGTGAGGTCAGTCTACCCCTCCAAACTAAGGTACTTTCATCGCTAGTGACTTGGGTTAATGTTGGGGTTGCAGCGTTATTGGCACTAGCCGCTATACTTACTTGGTTCTCTCCTTGCATCAGTTGATTGAGCTTCATTTCAGCTTTATCAAGCTCACCACAAGACATTTTGGTACTCATACTTTCACTAATCTTCAATTTATCTTCCTTTAGCATAAAAGAAGCTCCCATAGTGTTGCAGCCAACGCTATAGTTCAAAGTATGATTGTTTTGCGAATTAATCAGCAGGGTCACTTGCTCTTTTATAGGTATAAGTGACGTAATCGGCTGCTGATTACTATCAGTCGCTGTATCTAATATCCAGCGGTAATCACTAAGCTTGGTCAATAGCTGATCTTCAGCACTTATTGACTCAGCAGTGGTATCGCTATCATTAGCGTCAACCTTGTCCATCCCTTCGCTCTCTTCAGTAGTCGCTGCACTGACAGAGTCATTATCTGTTACTGGAGAGTTATCACTACAAGCACTCAGAGTCATTGCTGCTGCTAGTAAACTGGGCAAAAAAGCGGTTTTTAGAGCAGCTCTCATATTTGGTTGGTTCATCATTGGTAGCATAGGCAACCTCTCTTTTAAAACAAGTCTAGATTTTTAGCAGATTTAGCGTTTAATAGTCAAATCATCTCTCATGATTATAGGTGCTGTGATAAATAATTTAAGTGATATTGATATTATTTATCACCATTCACCACATTTATCAAAATAAACAACTTTATCGGTATGTACTGAGCCGTTTATTATTTTTATATTTTAGGGCTTAGGAATCAGATTTAGGCTTTGCCATGACCTTTATTCCAAAACGCTCATGCATACTCTTATAGAAGCGTGCTAAGTTTTCACCTTGCTCTAAAGGATTGACTTTGAGGGCTTTACCGAAATCAAGACCTAGATACAGTACGATATCAGCGAAGGTGAGATGATCGGTAACTAGATAGTCGCGACCCTTAAGGACATTTTCAAAATAAGGCAGGGCTTTGACAGCGCGTGCGATGGACTGCTCCACAAATTCTGGCACTTGATCGACCCGCTTGGCTTTAGAAGGATGGCTGTGCTGAAACGCTAGCATATAATTGTACAACACCTCAAACTCAGCAATACGGCGCATGGCACAGACTTGCGCGCGCTGTACAACATCATTACCCATCACCGAGCGCTCGCCATAAACGCGATCGAGATATTCACAGACCGCCTGCGAGTCATTAAGTACGGTACCATCGCCTAAAGTCAGCACTGGCACGGTTTGCATCGGATTGATCTTAGTAAAAGACTCTGAAGACTGCTCATTGGCAGCAAAGTCAATATCGACCACACTCAAATCATCCATGTCGTCAACATCAATGCCTTTTGAGGCCAGTAGAATAAGTGCTTTACGTGGATTGGGTGCCGGGCGCGTAATATATAACTTTTTCATAGTAACTTCCCTGTAAGTGAATGAATTTGGATAAGTGCAGGGCTTTTAGAGCTATTAGATAGTATTTATTTTAGCTTTATAATTAGTGTAGCAGTACATAATAGCTAGCTTGCAATCCTTATAATAGCAAACCTGACTAAAACTTTTGCTACGAATAGTAAAAAAGCCCTACGACTTTATGTCATAGAGCTTTTGCATACTAAATTAGCTTAAACGAGCTTATTTATTGGGTGCTGGAGTGGTACGCAAATAAGGCTTAATTTCAGTATGACCTTTTGGATAGTTCGCAGCGATATCTTCATTTTTGACACTAGGTGGAATAATAACGTCATCGCCGTCTTTCCAGTCGACTGGGGTGGCGACATTGTACTCGTCTGATAACTGCATCGCATCAATGACGCGCACGATTTCATCAAAGTTACGGCCACAGCTGGCTGGATAAGTTAGCGTTAAACGCACTTTTTTCTTCGGATCAATAATAAATACGCTACGGACTGTTGCCGTGTTATCGGCATTAGGGTGAATCATGTCATAAAGATCAGCAACTTTACGATCAGAATCCGCGATGATGGGGAAATTCACGGCGGTACCTTGGGTCTCTTCGATATCTTTTGCCCAGTCATTATGATCGTCTAAACCATCAACTGATAGCGCAATGGGCTTGACATTACGCTTTTGAAACTCGCCGCCGAGAGCTGCTGTGCGGCCAAGCTCTGTCGTGCAAACTGGCGTGTAATCTGCAGGATGAGAGAAAAGCACTACCCAGCTATCACCTGCCCAATCATAAAAATTGATATTGCCTTCAGTCGTCTCCGCATCAAAATTTGGAGCGTCGTCACCTAAACGTAAAACTGCCATAATAGTATCCTTGTTATTAGTGTTTGAAATTATTAATGTTTCAGCGTCAGCGCCTACAGGGCTGCCACGCTGTATTGTTATCATAGCTATATAACGTTGTACAACTATATAGCTATATCTAGTAAACAAGCTTCTCTAGCTTACCAAAACAGTTATGAATGTCTTGTGAGAGATTGTAATGCGCTTATTCTGTTTATGCATTAATCTTAACATTTAATAATCAATGTCGATGATTAAACTACCATACCTGAATCCCATAAACAAAACTCGCCGAATCTACCACGTTTACTGACACCACCTGCAGCGCGTCCTGCTTCGGTTAATAGCAGCTCACCGTCTTTATCTTCTAAATATCCTGTCTCAAGCAACTTATCATTTAACTCCTTTGTTTTTAGCCCAAGCTCTTTGGCAAGCTTTGCGGTAGTCAATTTGGAATAACTAGGAGTGCCGACGTCTGCTGGCTTACTAGGACTCTGAGCGGCAGCGCTCGTAACCGGTTGGTCAGAAGGATGCTGACTATTCGTGTCGGATACTCCGTTTACTTTTTCCAGAGACATGCGCACCTCATCACTAATACGAATGATACGCTGCGCCTCTTCATAAGTGTCCGCATAAAGCTTAGCATCTTCATTACGATAGATGAGTACACCCATCTCATTGTTATTAACTTGGCTAAATTCGTAAAGGTTTAGGCTGGTAATAATGCACTCGTTCTCGTTGAGATAGCACTTGGCATGCAGGTTTTTGCAAAAGCTAGTACGAATAAAGGTTAGATTCTTTAACCAATTGATTTCTTCTGGATGCAAATCATTTTTACCATAGACAATACGGATATCAATTTTTAGACGGTTGCGATCTTCTAACAGCTCTTTGATACGCTCGTTTAATTTTAGATATGGACTTATGATAATCAGTCTATCTGAAGCATTTTTGATCAACTCTTCCAGGTGATAAGTCGTACCACTACTGTTCAAAAACTTTGCCATACTAATACCCTATAAATCCAAAATTACACTTTACTGATAATACTGCAAATAAAAGCCCATTCCTAGATTACTAGAAATGGGCTCATTTGCAAACTAATATTGATAATTAAGCTCGATACCTAAGCTGGATACTTAAGCTGGCTTATAACTATCGCGTAAGCTGACGATTTGATTGAATACTGGCTTATCAGCGCTGTGCTCCTCGCTATCTGAGATAAAATAGCCTTCACGCTCAAACTGAAAGCGAGTACCGGCGTCCGCATCCGCAAGCGATGGCTCCACGACCGCATTTAACACGGTTAAAGAACTCGGGTTCAATGCCTCATGCACATCACTTACGCTACTTGGATCTTCTGCGCTAAATAAAGGCTCATAGAGTCGTACCGTTGCAGGCACGCCTTGGCTCGCTGAGACCCAATGGATGACGCCTTTTACTTTACGACCTTCAGGGTTATTACCTAGAGTCGATGGATCGATAGTCGCTTTTAGCTCAACCACTTCGCCATTATCATCAGTAATGTGCTCAGTCACCGCGAGCACATAAGTATTACGTAAACGAATCTCAGGTTTTTCTGGAGATAAACGCTTATATCCTGCTGGCGGCTCTATTTCATAGTCGCCTTGATCGATATAAAGGGTTTGAGTAAAAGGAATCTCGCGCTCGCCCATATCGACATTAGGATGCTTAGGTTGGCTGAGCCACAAGGTTTGGCTATCTTCATCGAAGCGAGCGACTACGCTATCAGCTTTTAAATCTTGCCACTGGCTCACCGCCTCGATAAAGTTAGTAATCGTCACTTTTAGTGGTTTTAATACCGCCATACCTCGTGCGGTAGTAGTATCCAAAGATTGACGAATACTGAACTCTAACAAACGCATATCGGTGACGCCATCGGCTTTTGCGATGCCAACGCGCGCGCAGAAATCACGCAGCCCCTCTGGCGTATAGCCACGGCGACGCATGCCAGCCACCGTTGGCATACGCGGATCATCCCAACCTTCTACAATGCCTTCGTCAACGAGCTGCTTAAGCTTACGCTTACTGGTCAAAGTATGATCGACATTCAAGCGACTAAACTCATACTGATGCGGTGGCTGCTCAAAACCGATCTTCTCGACGATCCAGTTATAAAACGGACGATGATCTTCGAATTCTAACGTACATAACGAATGAGTAATGCCCTCGATTGCATCCGATAAAGGATGAGCAAAATCATACATCGGATAGATGCACCACTTATCACCCGTTTGATGATGCTCTTGATGCATGACCCGATAGATAATAGGATCGCGCATATTCATATTAGCATCAGACATATCGATCTTGGCTCGCAGTACTGCTTCACCATCAGCAAATTTGCCGTCTTTCATATCGGTAAAGCGTTGCAAATTGTCTTGGACGCTAGCATCGCGTTGCGGTGAGGGCGTGCCCACTTCTTTGAAGGAACCTCGGTTCTCTTTGATTTGTTCAGGAGTTTGCAAATCGACATAAGCATCGCCTTGCTCAATCAATTGCACCGCCCACGCATGCAGCTGATCGAAATAGCTGGACGCATGCAGTGCCTCGCCCGCCCACTCAAATCCTAGCCAATGAACGTCCTTTTTTATATTGTCAATATAGTCCTGCTTTTCAGCGGTCGGATTGGTATCGTCATAACGCAAATGACAAAGCCCGTCGAACTCTTCAGCGACGCCAAAGTTTAGGCAGATGGATTTGACATGACCTAAATGCAAATAGCCATTAGGCTCAGGAGGGAAACGGGTCACGATTTGCTCGTATTTTTGCTTTTTTATATCTTCACGAATGATATTACGAATAAAGTCGTTTTTCGGCTCATCTTTTTTTATATCGTTGCTCGCGTTATTACTAGGTTTGGCGCTCATTAATCATTGCTCCTAAGCCATTTATTAGCGGCTTGAATTGAAATAATTATAAAATTAAGAATAAAGGTAGAGTTGCGTTATTCTATCAGCTTTTGCAAACTCATTAACAGCTAGATACATGACATCAGGCAAAAAAGCCGTTAGACTGACCTCTAAATTAACACTGCCTCTTATGAGCGAAAAGGAATATCTATGCATGCTATCAAAACATTCGGGTTTGCCAGCTTATTTGCCCCTTTGTTTATACTAGGTTGTGCCAGCACCAATAACACAATGATTTCAGACACTCAGCCCAATTCATTTTCCAACACCAACAATCAGGAGACAACCATGAGCGATATGCCAGTAGTACAGTTAGAGACATCAATGGGTGATATCACTATTGAGCTCAATGAAGAAAAAGCGCCAAAAACCGTAGAAAACTTCTTAAACTACGTCAATTCAGGTCATTATGAAGGTACTATCTTCCATCGCGTTATTGATGGCTTTATGATTCAAGGCGGCGGTATGGACGCCCAGATGAATGAGAAAAAAACCAACGCACCAATCGAAAACGAAGCGGATAATGGCCTTAAGAACGATAAAGGCACGATCGCTATGGCGCGCACTCAAGACCCGCATTCAGCGACTAGCCAATTCTTTATCAATGTCAAAGACAACGACTTCTTGAACCACTCGGGCAAAAATATGCAAGGTTGGGGTTACACGGTATTTGGTAAAGTCACCGACGGTATGGATGTGATTGAAAAAATGCGCAGCGTTGCAACAGGTCGTTTCGGTATGCATGCTGATGTGCCAAACGAGCCTATTACTATCAACTCTGCTAAAGTCGTTTCTCAATAAGCAAACGCTAGCTGAATAGACCTCTATTTAGGATAGCTAATTAGGAAAATCATAAATGCAAACCTTTAATCATCTGATAACCACTCGCCCGCATGATATACGGCAAGTCTTGATTAGTGATTTGCATTTATCGCTTGATGAGCCTGCCTTGGTGCAGGCTTTTTTAGCGCTGCTTGATGACTGTCTCGCTTTGCCGAATCTTAAGCGCTTGTTTATCTTAGGCGACTGGTTTGAGGTTTGGCTTGGCGATGATGTTTATCTGTCCTTAACAGACGACGAAAGACAAGCGCATTGGCTAACCCCATTAATCATTAAGCTCAAACAGCTACGAGTGAATGGCTGTGAGATATTAGTCATGCATGGTAATCGTGACTTTTTATTAGATCGCGGTTTTCTCAATCTATTTGGCGGCGAGCTTATCGATGAGCCTTATGCCCTAGATGTTGGTGAACAAAAGTATCGCTTGGAGCATGGCGACGCACTGTGTAGCGATGATAAAAAGTATCAATGGTTCCGTAAAGTCATACGCCATCGCTTGAGCAAATGGTATTTACTCAATAAATCCCTATCGAGGCGCTTAGCTATCGCTGAGAACATCCGCGCTAAGAGCAAGCTCAATAACCGTACCAAAGACGCTTATATCATGGACGTTAATGAGCAATCTGTCGCCCAAGCGGTTGCTAACAATGACGCGCTACTGCATGGGCACACACATAGGCCTAATATCCATACAACGCTAAATAACAAAACTCGTTATGTGCTTGGTGATTGGCGTTATATCGATACAGATACGCGCCAGCCAAAAGTCAGCGCAGTAATTGGAGCGGTTGTAGCAGAGGCGCACTCAGCAGAGGCTGAATTTAGCTTAGTCGAGTTTATATACGCAGTATAAACCTAGCTAGCATAAACGCGTAACGAGTGCGTTATTTGGCAAATCTTATCCTAATAACAATGTTTACCTATAAAACTTACCGCTATAATAACTAGTATTTAAAACTAACCGCGCCCTAGCAAACCATATGCCTAAACACAATCTCGTTATCCTTATTCATGGTCTACATCAAGTGGCCTTTGTCATGCGGCCACTGGCCAAACGCTTGCAAGCACAAGGGTTTGATACTCATCAATTCAGCTATCGCAGCATGCGCGACAGTATCAAAACCAATAGCGCTCGCTTAAACACTTGGCTTGAGAGTCATCATCACCCTGATCAGCCAATCGATCTCGTTGGTCATAGCTTGGGCGGGTTGATAATCCGCGATTTTGTCGCTCACTATCCGCAGTGGCGCATTGGGCGCTGTGTCACTTTAGGTACGCCCCACTTGGGCAGCGTCAGTGGTGATTACAGTTGGCGATTAGTGCCTTTTATTGTCGGTAAATCATATGAGCAAGCTTTGGACGGCACAGTTGCATCTTTGCCTGACGATATTGAGCTTGGGGTTATTGCGGGTAATAAAGCGCAGGGCTTAGGTCAGCCGATTTTGAACTATCATAATCGTAAACTGCGCAAGGCTGATAGCGACATAGAAGATAAAAGCTTAGCTCATGACGGCACAGTGTATGTCACTGAGACTCAGCTTGCCGGCGCTACTGACCATATCATCTTGCCCGTCACTCATACTGGCATGCTAATGAGTAGAGAGGTCACGCAACAGTTGATCTGGTTTTTAGAGCACGGTAGGTTTAATCACGGAACGATTAAGCCTTAACTCCCATGCCCTGCTTAAGCTCAGTTTTATGCTCTTCAATAATAGGTATCAAAGTCTGTGTCACCCATTCATGACGCCAGCCTTGTAGCCTCTCTGGCAGATCAGCTAAGTCTTTATCATAAGCAATGACTTCATATAATTGATGCAGCCACTTTTTACGTATTAATACATTTGCTGGTATGCCGATCTTCTCTGACTGCTTGTCCACCACATGCTGTACAGCCTTGGCGAGTGCTTTATTCTTGGAGCGATAAGGCGCTGGCAGGCGATCTGGATACTCTGCCGGATGCTGCTCTTTTGCTTTTTTGATAACATTTAGCAACTCTTCTCCGTAGAGTCTGAGCATACTACGATGCATAGTGGTTTTGTGCGCCAGCTCGCGCATAGACTTAGGCTTTTCGGTGATAATCTCGCGTACCGCTTGTTTTTTTATCACAAAGGTGCGCGGCTGATTGGTGGCACGTGCCAACTGTTCACGCCAACTTGCCACCGCTTGCAGAATAGCCATTTGCTGCGTGTCATAGCGATAGTCCGCCATAGTAAGATACATATCTTCATCGGCAACCTGCTGGGAGTCGTACAGCTCTTGAGCATAGAGCTGACAATCGGCCCAGACATACTCGTACAAGCCTTGCTTTTTTAGCTCATATTCCAAGCTCAGATACAGTGCCGGCAAAAAACGCACATCATCTATCGCATACTGCTCTTGCTCATCAGATAGCGGACGACGCAGCCAGTCGGACTGACTTTGCTCTTTATCAATATGCATATCCAACTGATCATCTAGTGCTTGCTGGTAGCCCATCTGCAACTGACCGGTTAAATACGATAGCGCAATTTGCGTATCAAAAATATTAGTCAGCGGCGGGCAATCAGATAGTAAGTAAAAAATACCTAAATCTTCGCCACAAGCGTGCCAAATGGCAACCTCAACTGCGCTTAGCGCTTGCCAAAACTCCTGCAACTGTAACTGCGGGGCATCTAATAAATAGATATGAGCGCCCACGTTTATCTGCACCAAAGCTAAACGCGGATAATAAGTATCGCGCTTGATAAATTCAGTATCCAATGCCACTCGTCCGCAGCCTTCTAGCGCTGCAATGACGGAAGCTAATTGGGATTGCTCTTTGATCCAAGTTACCGGCAGCTCATCGGCACTATCTAGTAGCGCATCAATGTTTGGCTTGGAGGGTAAAGCGTTTGACGCAGAGACTGATTGATTATCGAGCGTCACTATAGAGCCATTATTAGTAGAAATATCATCTTGCGTAGTTGTTATCGTAGTTAAAGAAGGGTTGGGCACGGGCAGATACCTGCTTAAATTGAAAAGTTAATGAGTCGATTATAACAATATCAGAGTATTAATTGGGCTAGCGTTATTTATTTCAAAAAATACCACAAAACGATGCTTTTATAAAAAAGAGCGATTTTGCAATGCTTGACCTAAGGTCATACTATCAAGATACTCAAGCTCACCGCCCATCGGCACCCCTTGTGCCAGGCGAGTGACTTTTTTGACATGGCGACTGGTCGCCTCGCTAATAAAATGCGCCGTTGTTTGACCTTCTACTGTGGTTCCTGTCGCTAGTATCAGCTCCTCTACCGGCTCTTCTTTGACCCGCCAGACCAGCTGATCGATATTGAGATCATCGGCACTAATGCCATCGATAGGCGATAGATGACCGCCCAAGACAAAATACAGGCCGCGGTAGCCAGCTGTTTGTTCAATCGCCATCACATCAGCTGCCGTTTCCACCACACACAGCTGAGTGCTATCGCGTCTTGGATCTTGACACAGCGGGCAGATACTCTCATCACTGAAGCTATGACAGCGCTGACACTCAACGATTTCACGCATCGCCTCATCCAAAGCTTGGGCTAGTGCCATACCTTGCGGGCGTTTTTTGCTGAGTAAATGCAAAGCCATACGCTGCGCACTTTTTTGACCGACACCAGGCAGTATACGCAGCTGCTTGACCAGCTGATCGAATTTGACAGTAAGCAAATTATTATCCTTTCACTATTATAAAACGGACTCTATAACTTAAATTCCAGTTATAAAAATGGGGTCATATCATCACGATAACAACCCCATCTATTGACTGCTAAAGTCAGTATTTATAAGCTTTTTGTGTTATCCAACAATGAATAACCGCTTAGAACATGCCTTGCATACCTGGTGGTAGACCCATACCTGAGGTCGCGCCAGCCATAGTTTCTTCGTATAGCTCATCTGCCTGACGAACGGCATCATTAATAGCGGCGGCGATAAGATCTTCGATCATATCAGGCTCGTCCTCTAATAAACTAGGGTCGATAGATAAACGCTTGACCACATGGCGGCCGGTCATGGTGACTTTGACGAGGCCACTGCCTGCTTCTGCCTGTACTTCTTTATTGGCCAGCTCTTTTTTGGCCGTCTCAACATTGGCTTCGACTTTTTTTTGCATGGTTTGTGCTTGTTGCATCAAGGCTTGAATATTCATAAATATCTCTTTGTCTTTTATAATAAAAATTGATGGCTATAGCGTAAGATAGGGTATCAGTTTAAGATAGAGTATCTTTGCAAATCAGCCAATCGTCTAAAACTGCTCGTATCAAACCAATTATACCGTTATCTTTATAAACTGTCTAAGCCGCGAGCCAAGTCTTTGATGATATCTTCAACATCCTCGAGCCCTACCGACAGTCGAATTAAACTATCATTGACCCCTGCCTCAGCGCGAGCTTCAGGCGTTAAGCGAAAATGAGTGGTGGTCGCAGGATGAGTAATCGTCGTCTTAGCATCGCCTAAATTATTAGTAATAGAGATCATTTGTGTCGCATCTATCACCTGCCAAGCGGCAGCTTTGCCATCTTGCGTACCATTATCAGAATCAGTCACTTTGACTTCAAAACCCATAATCGCGCCATAAGCGCCGGGCATATGGTGCTGGCGTGTCGCAAGCTCGTGCGCTGGGTGATCTTTTAGACCGGAGAAATGCACGGTGCTAACGTTTGGATGATTCACCAAAAACTCAGCTACTTGATTGGCATTATTACAGTGGGCTTGCATGCGTAGTTTGAGAGTCTCAAGCCCTTTGGTAAATACCCAAGCGTTAAAAGGACTCATGCTGATACCGCCTGAACGTACCACGGTAAAGGCCTCTTGCATCAGTTTATCGCTACCGACTAAGGCGCCGCCTAAGACTCGGCCTTGACCATCTAAATACTTAGTCGCCGAATGAATGACCACATCGGCGCCTAAGTCTAACGGACGCTGTATCACTGGTGACGCAAAGCAATTATCGACAACGAATAAGATATCATTGGCCTTTGAGAGCTCACTCAAAAAGCCAATATCGCAGATTTGCGCCAGCGGATTACTCGGACTTTCGCAGTAGATGAGCTTAGTGTTGGGCTGTACGGCTGCCGCCCAAGCGTCATTGTCAAAGCAATCAACGTAACTGACCTCGACGCCGAACTTGGCCATATAGTTATTGAAAAGGCCAATGGACGACCCAAACAGCTGATTGGCCGCCAGCAAGTGATCGCCCGTCTTTAGGTAAGCCAAACACATGGTCAAAATAGCGCCCATGCCAGAAGCGGTTGCCACTGCGCGCTCACCGTTTTCGAGTGCTGCTAGGCGGCGCTCAAAGGTGCGCACGCTTGGGTTAGTATGGCGCGAATAAACGTTACCCGTCTTAGTACCATTAAAATGCGCGGCGGCATCACTCGCCGACGTATAGACATAGGAGCTGGTCGTAAAAATGGCTTCTGAATGTTCACCCTCATCGGTGCGATGTTGTCCGGCACGTACGGCGATGGTTTGCATACCATAATCAAGGCTCAAATCTAAAGCATCTGAGCGCCAGTTATTATCCAAACTACTATCGTTGCTATTTTGTTGTGCTGGCGATTGGCTCATAAGTGTTCCGTAGTGAAAATTGAGGCTACAAGGAGGATAGATACCGCTATTGGTTATCGTTTTAAACTGCACAATATCATATCATGCCTCTGCTTTTCAGACATCTGCTAAGCTTTTTTTCGTAACTAGGCTTTAAGCCTTTGTCGTACATAAGCCCTTGCTACGAATTAAAAAATTTAACGTATTTTTTATAGGCAGATACCCTTGTACCTGCTAAGCTTGGCAAAAATATTTGTGCGAGTTGCTAAAATGTATAACTTTTTTAGTTATTACTCACATACTTGTTAAGCACGATATGATTATGTGTAGAGTCATATTAATACTGCTTCAATACTGTAATGGATACTGCCATTAATTCAGTACTGATACTGTGTATTACTAATAATGGCATGGTAGTAGACCGCTAAGCCAATCTTTTGAGTTCATTGAGGCCACCTTATGATGTCGATGTTGGATGTTTATTCTAGTAAATTGACGATGAGCCTTACTCTTGGGTTGTCATTGAGTTTAGTTGGCTGTCAAATCTTACCGAAACAACCGCACTTAGCAGAGAGTAAAGCGCTATCTGAGCGGGTTAATGCTATGTATACAAATAACAGCATAAAAGATCAAGATGAGTCAAATATTTTAAATTCACGCTTGGACTCAGGTGTTGAAGATGACAACGTCAATACTGAAACCGATGATACCGCCAATGCTGATAATAATACTGACTTAGTCGCCGCTATTAGTGAGCAAAACAAAATCCATCCTGATTTATCAGGGTATCATCCGATTGTCACCGGAGCCAATGCTTTTGCCTCTCGTAGCATATTGACCGATATGGCGACTCGTAATATCGACGCTCAATACTACATTTGGCATGACGATCAGGCCGGTCAACTACTACTAAAAGACTTATGGGAAGCGGCTGAGCGCGGCGTTATCGTGCGCTTATTGATAGATGACTTTAATAGTAGTGCCGCACTTGATCAGCAGTTATTACGTTTCTCCAGTCATCCTAATATAGCAGTAAGAATTACTAACCCTTTAATGCATCGTAAGTTTCAAGCGCTAAACTTCGTCACTGGTCTGCCGCGTATCAACCGGCGCATGCATAATAAAAGCATGACTTTTGATAAACAAATCACTATCATCGGTGGCCGCAATATCGGTAACGAGTACTTAAGTAACGATCAAAACAGCCAATTTGCTGATTTAGACGTACTTCTTATCGGTAAAGTGGTCGCGGATATTGATAATAGCTTTGGCAGTTATTGGTCAGCGCCTATTTCTTACGATATTGAGACGTTAGTGACTTTAGATAAAGATGGACCTACGGACTTTATCGCAGGGCTTGATCAACTTGATAAAAATGAGAAAAGCGATAGCCAAAGTAGCGTATCGGTATATAAGTCAGCGATTGAAGACTCTTCTATCGATACTGATTTATTGAATAAGCGCATTCCCTTTCGCTGGACGGATATGCAGTTTTTGAGTGACGATGTGGGTAAGCTTACCAAGTCTGTTCCTGCAGATACCAATTTGGTGCAGCAGCTACGGACTTTGCTTGGACGCCCTTCTAAAGAGCTGACAATCATCTCTTCTTATTTTGTGCCTACCAAAGATGGTGTCGATACGTTAGTAGATCTGGCCAACTCTGGTATCAGCATAAAGATACTGACCAACTCTTTTGATGCCACCGATGTAACCGCCGTGCATTCTGGCTATAGCCAGTGGCGACCTAAGCTCCTCAAATCCGGTATCAAGATATATGAGCTAAAATCCACAGCCAGTGAAGAAGATCGCGAAAACAAGTTGTGGAAAGCGCGAAGTCAATCTTCAACTAGCTTACATGCTAAAACCTTTGCCATTGATGATCATCAAGTCTTTATTGGCTCCTATAATGTCGATCCGCGCTCAGCAAATATCAATACGGAGATGGGCGTTATCATCAATGATGATGAGCTAGCGCGTCAACTTCATGAAGCGCTCGGTGATGACTTACTGAGTCAAGCTTATGAAGTCAAGTTGACCGATGACAATCATTTGCAATGGCATACTATGGAAAACGGTAAGAGGAAGGTTTATGAGACTGAACCGCGGGTGGATTTGTCCGATCATATTTGGCTAACTATTATGTCTTGGTTACCTATTGATTGGCTGCTATAAACATCCCCTAGCCTATAGTTGCTACACTTTTTTTATTTACCCTCTATTTTATCTCAGCTCAATCATGACTTTTTATTTATCGTCGACGGTTATGGTGATGACCGTTGTAATGCTTTGCTTGTATATGGAAAAAAACCGACCATGCCCTCTCGCCCTCAATATGCGCTTATGTCTGGTAAAGATAAAAACATGGTGATTTTTGTCTGCTTGACTAGCGCTATCACTTTTTTTGACTTTTTGATTTATTTGTATATGGCAGATTATATTTCTTCTGCTTTTTTTCCAGCCAATATTGATCCTCGCGTCACTCGTTTGCAAGGGTTAGGGTTATTCGCTATCGGTTATTTAGCTCGCCCACTTGGTGGTATTATTTTTGGCCGCTATGGTGATATTAAGGGACGTAAGCCCTTATTACTCATGAGTATGCTTGCTACTGCTCTTTGTATGATAGCTATGGCGATACTACCAACCTATGCTCACTGGGGCATAATAGCGCCTATTTTATTTATTTTTTTGCGCTTGATACAGGGGATGGCGTTTGGCGTTTATGTGCCTTTGGCTTGGATTTATATTGCTGAACAAGTCCCGCGTCAGTATCTATCAGTGGGCTGTAGCTATGTGACGGCGAGCTTTTTTTTAGGCGTATTATTCTCCAATGCTTTTTTTGTCTGGCTAAACGGATCGATGACTCCTGTTCAGTTATTAGATTATGGCTGGCGTGTGCCCTTTGCTGCTGCTGCTCTGTTAAGCCTTTTACCCCTACTTGCATGGCGTTTTATTAACGAATCACCTTTTTTTATTGAAATGCAAGCAAGGAAACCTTTAAAAGAGATCAGGCAGCCGCTCACTTTACTATTTAAGCACTGCAAGCACTCTATCTTTTTAGGCCTTTTGCTCAGTTTTGTGATTGCTAGCATCACTACGGTAGTGGCTTTACTACTGCCAAGCCTAATCGAGTTACGTTTTGTCTTGGATAGTGATCTGTTTGGTTTTTCGCATAGCTTGGGCATTGTGTTTATGATTTTTGGCTGTGTCTTTTATGGCATTGTGTCCAACTATGAAAATTTTGGTAAAATTTTAGTTTTTGGCTCGGTTTTGTTAATCGGCCAGATGTTTGCCTTTTATTATCATCTGCAAACCGGTGGCGATTACATCTTGATTATGTACGCTTTACTCGGGTTTTTTGCTGGAATTGTGGGCATGATACCAGCTATCTTTGTACAGTTATTTCCGACTAACGTACGCCTCACAGGTCTTGCTTTATCTTATAATGTGATGTATGCAATCGTGGGCGGACTTTTGCCTTTTGCACTGGGTTATGCCACCTCTTATATTAGCTTCTCACCTGCTCTGTATATCGCTTTTATCGGTGCGATGAGTATTATGGTTGGTTTGTATTTTTATCATCTGCCAGAATCGAGACAACTTAACCGAGTGATTTAATGGCGCTATGCACTTTAACTTTGAATAATACCGATAATAAAAAAGCTACCATCAGTTCAATTTAAAATGCATATAGCTCTGTTAGATAGGCCCTAATGCTTTATTAAAATGAAGGCTGCGCTGAACAAGAGGCTTTGTTAAACAAATAGTTAAAAACGTTTTGAAAAAGAGTTCTATAGTTATGATAGATATGACCAACAAACGCTTATCAGTCGCGCCGATGATCGACTGGACAACGACTGACTACCGTTATTTTGCGCGCCTGTTCAATCCTCACGTTTATCTTTATACGGAGATGATTAGCACGGGGGCGATCATATATGGTAACCGCGAGCGTCACTTGCGTTTTGATGACCGCGAACACCCTATTGTCCTGCAATTAGGCGGTGCAGATAGCGCGGATATGACCCAGTGCGCCGAATTTGCGCAGCAGCATGGTTATGATGAGGTCAATATCAATGTCGGCTGCCCCTCCGATCGAGTACAGCACAATAAGATAGGCGCTTGCTTGATGGCGGAACCTGATACCGTTGCAAGCTTAGTTAAGCATATGCAAGCGGCGGTCGATATTCCGGTAACGGTCAAACATCGCATCGGTATCGATGACTTTGATAGTTATGAGTTTATGAAGGAGTTCGTTGAGACAGTGGCAGCGGCGGGCTGTACGCGCTTTATTGTCCATGCTCGTACCGCTTGGCTACAAGGTCTCAGCCCAAAGCAAAACCGCGAAATACCGCCTCTGCGCTATGAGGATGTCTACCGGCTTAAGCAAGAATTTCCTGAGCTTGATATCGAGATCAATGGCGGTATCGAAAGCGTACAAGATATCGTAGACCACCTAGAGCACATCGATGGGGTGATGATCGGCCGCGCTTTTTATCAAAACCCTTATCTGCTCGCAGAGGCCAATAGCTTATGGGGCGAGCCTGCGCCAAAACGCTCTGATATCTTGGCTGAGATGTACCCTTATCTGCGTCAGCAAATCGAGCTTGGCGAAGCGCTACCGACGATGGCGCGGCATTATTTAGGCCTCTTTCAAGGCTTGAATGGCGCGCGCAAGTGGCGACAGGCTTTAAGTGGTAAACCCAGTTTGACCATTGAGGATATTGAACGAGCCGCCACAGAAGTGCTCGCGCTAAATCCTGGAATTTAAGTATCGCTACGTACGCCTAAAAACTTATCAGCTGATAAAAACTACCCTTAGCATTCGTTAATGCTAGAGCATAAATCAGTCACAAACGCGCATCAAGTTAAGCAGCTTGCGCTAGATACTGCCACATCGCCAAGCCGTTATTGCAGATATGTAGAGCTATCGGCAATAGGAGCGAGCCCGACTTGTAGCGCGCATAACAAAATATAAAGGCGAGCACGACGATAGTGCTGATCTCATAGAGCCCATATTGCAGATGCATAATCGCGAATACTAAGCTAGTAATCAGACTTGCCATCAGTGCGCCGTGCGCTTCTGATTGTGCTAGGCCTTCAGCTTTCGATAGCCCTCTTTTATCAAATTTTATGGCAAACTGCTCTTTGAGCGCTGACCAAATAATGCCTCGAAACAACAGCTCTTCATAGATAGGTGCAATCACTACCATCGCAATAATCAACAGCCATACCGAGCTGACTGAAGCATACAAAGGATCAACGAACAGCGAAGGGGATTTATCCAACCAGTATGTCAGCGCTTGACTACCAATCATAAACAGTAATAGTAGCCCAAAGCTGCCGATAGCGACTTTTAGTGAGAACGACTTGAGCGCTAAATAATCGCTGACTTGCGCGCCTTTTAAGCGAATGATAGGCGCTATTAAAGCGCTCAAAAATACACCGCTAAAGACAATCGAGCTACTAACGATCGTGCCATCGCCGCTAGCAAAATAAAATAAATCAGCCGCCGTTTGTGATTTAGTGGAGGGTAATAATAGCTTACCAGCGATATAAATACCTAATAGCTGACTGCCAAAAAAAGCAAACACCATTCCTACTAGCAGCGCTAAAGCTTCCCATAAAGAAAATAGCGGCGGCGCTTTTGCTGTTTGCTTGATCGCGTCTGGTAGGTTTGCAGATTTCGACATATATAATGACTCAAAAAAATAAGCGACGCCATTTCACAGAACAGCTTTAGCATTAAGACTTGCTATTATTTAGACATCTGCTGCTCGATGATATCTAGCACCACTGCTGACACTGAGTCTGGATACTCAAGCGGGAACATATGACCGCCTTTGTGAGTCTGAAAGTCTATCCCTAAGCGCGCTTTGACTTGCTGCGGGAATTTACGTTTCAAAAATAAACTTGCCTCGCCAATGACGAGCTTAACGGGCGGCTTGGGAGCTTCATTAGGAGTCAACCAATACATCGATGGATTGGTTCGAAACACCGCCACCTCATTTTTCTTGGAGATCGCTAACGTCACTTTGCCATCAGCTCGCTCATGTAAGCCGTGCTCGATATACCCTTTAAAGCTGCGCTCATCGAAATTTTTAAAGAAGCTTTTGTGACGCATTTGCTCGTAAGCGTCATCGCGGCTCTCCCAAACATCACGGCGATGTTTTGAGATGCCTGAGGGTGAAAATTTATCCATTGAGCGGTGATTCATCATTGGCACTTTATCTAGCGTCTTTGCCAAATGCATAAATAAACTATTACGCCCATATATCAAAGGCGGATCCATAAGCACTGCTTGCTTGAAGTGTTTGGGCGCACGGTACAGCGCTTGCAAAGTACACAACGCTCCCAGAGAATGCCCAACCGCGACGACTTGTGCCACGCCATGACGCGTGCAAGCCTCTGCTACACTATCGACGACTTGCTGGGTCAGACTGCGCCAATTATCGTCCACCGGATAGCCGCTTGTTTCACCTAACATAGGGATATATTCAATAGTGAAAAATTCAGCGAGCCCGGCAAAAAAAGGCGCATAAACGGCGCTTGGCATGCCATTGGCATGGGCGAAATGCAGTACTGGCTTTTGGGTTATCTTTGATACTGGCAGGGACGCAAACCTTTGCGCCTTATGGTCATTCTCACTCATATAAGCTCTCTATTATTTTGATTATTAAAATATATTTATAGGATAGTGGATTAAAGGGACTAAAACTAAACTTAGTTATAGCAAAAGGCTGAGCTATTTACTAGCTCAGCCCGGATACTGATAAATTCAAAACCAACTTTATAGTAGACACCCTTAACGCATCTCAGCGCTGCCCTCTTGCTGCCCTAATACATCAAGGTTAATACTTGAGCCGACACCTGCGCCTAATTTTACCGCAAAGCGGTCCATAAACAGCTGGAACGGATCTACAGGCGTATAGTTCACCACATTATCAAGCTCAAGCTGCTTCTCTAAACTGCTGATACTGCCTTTTTTGTCCGCTAGTCCTAAAGCGATCGACTGCTCACCAGTCCAAAATAGCCCTGAGAATAGTTTATTGGCTTCAGGATCTTTGAGGCGATCGCCGCGACCTTCTTTTACTGCATTGATAAAGTGTTTATGGGTATTGGCTAATACATCTTCGACATGCTGCTCTTCATAATCCGTTAGTGGTCGCGATAGGCTTAAGATATCTTTGTATTCGCCAGCAGTAATCGTACGATCTTCCACCCCAACTTTGTCCATTAACCCTTCGATGTTGTAGCTAGGCATGATGACGCCGATAGAGCCGACTAGACTTGAAGGATTCACATATATCTCATCGGCTGCCGAGGCAATATAATAAGCCCCAGACGCACCGATATCACCGATGACCGCATAGAGTTTTTTATCAGGATACTCGGCGCGCAGATCTATCATCGTTTGCCATATCTCGTCCGACTGCACCGGAGAGCCGCCAGGAGAGTTGATATCTAAAGCTACCGCCTTCGAATTCGGGTTTTCAAAAGCGCGTGTTAAAGCTTCATTAACGTCATAAGCATTGGCAATATCACCATTACTGATGACGCCTTGTAGCTCCACTACCGCCAAATGCGGCGAGCTGGTATCCATCCCTTCTAACCCGGTAGGCGTTTTGGTGCTACAGCCACGACTAAAAGTGAAGAATAATAATAAAATATAACCAAAGGTAAGCAGCTTAAAGAAGATACTCCAACGCCTTGAGCGGCGCTGCTCTTCAACACTAGCTAATAAGGTTTTTTCGATAAGACGCCATTCTTGTCCGCTGGGCTGATTGGCCGGTACCTGCTGCAGAGGTACTGGCTGATTCGCCGAATTGTCAGGACGTTTATTAGGGTCTGGTGGCCAGTTGGGCATATAACTTCCTAAGTGAGATCGATCTAAAACAAAATACAACTATCGTATATAAAAGCGCGTCAAATTATAACTGATTGAGGGCTTGCTAAGTATGGTGACATTGTCACTAAGGTTCAATAGTAAAATATGAGCTTATTGCAGCGATACTGTTAGAGGTTGTCTATTGGCCTAGCTATTGACTACAATTACTCATCAGCCTGAATGGTTAGCGCCACTTCCAAAGGCTGCTCATCGTAAGTCAGTACTTGTTCAGTCTGCTGCGCCATTAACACCTCTGCAGATACCGCTGAGCTACTATGACTCAGCCAAGTTATTGAACTAAAATCTGCTTGACTCATATCAAAAGCTAAAGGCTCAGCCGCGCATAATAATGACCACAATTGCCAACTGCGCTTATGAGTGGCAACATCGAGAATAAGTCGTGATAAAGCTGTCGCGTCGGTCTTGGTCTCATCCAGAACAGTGTCACTCAAAACAGTATTATCCGAGGCAGTCTCAGTCAAACCAGATAACCTTTTATTACTGACAAGCGTTTTTACAGTGGCTTGAGTAGGCTGCTGAGGGTTGCTAGCATTATAATGCACGACAGTTATCGGCGATTGACTAGCAATAGCTAGACTACAATCCCAAACGCTAGCATCATCAATCTCGCTCCAACCAGTGAGTGCCTGCAGCTTTAACTGACCATTTAACGCTTGCCACTCTTGACCTTGCTGACAGTCTTGCGCACTGACAAGAGGGTTAGCGCTAGTTACTGTTAGTGCATCTTGTAGCGCTTGCCAGCGCTCATGTTGCCCTGCTTGCCAATACTGCGCTGTCGGTCGCTGTTGGCTTAAGAGTGCTACGCTTAAAGGTAATAAAGATATTCCTTGCGGGACCGACTGACGGTTACTGTCTGTAGATTTAGAAGGCACACTAGTAGTCATAGTGGCAGCGCTGCTTTGTACAATAATACCATCTAGATGTTTGATCGCTAAGGTGCGCAGCTGCTGCTCTAACTGTCCGACTAATTTTTCAGCCGTCAGCGTACTTGGCATATTGCGCTCACCTTGCACTCTATGATCGGCCAAAAACAGCCAATTTATCTTATCTTGGCCCAATTTTTGGTCTAATGATGGTTTACTAGCTTTGCTTTGATTGTCTATGTCTTTATCATTAGGATAAATGAGTACCGCCGCCGTTATATGGCGATCTCCTGTCGGCAGTATATAAAGTGTTGGCGCCTGGGAGAAAGACTGCTGATTGCTATAAATCGCCATCGACAAAAGTGTCAGTGGCACTAAGGAGAACCAGCGACTAATGACCCCTCGTGGGAGTAGCCAAGGCAAGAGCATTAGCGCCGCCATCAGTAACATAGCGAAGTTAATGGGGGTGTATAACCAAGCGCTATTTAGCACAGGTAGCGTCGTCAGCCATTCGATCAGTTGATGTAACTGACTGACGATAGCACTTACTAACGCCCAAATACTATCAGCAATGCTAGGTGCTAATAAATAGCACAGCCCGGCCAAAAGGTTCAGCGGTACAATAATCCAGCCGAATAAACCAATAGCAAATAGGTTAATCACAAGACCCCATAACGACGCCTTGCCAAACAGTAATAAAGTGATGGGAAGCAGCGCTATAAATAGCCAAAACTGTAATCTAAAAACGCGCTTAAATAATAGCCAACTTTTATGCTTTTGTGAGCTTACATTAATAAGACTTTGCTTATCTTTGCTGAGCTTAGACGCCTTTGTGGATAATGCAGGATAGGACGTGGTGGCAGCTGAGGACTGACTTGCGAGGGCGTCCTCATAATTGAGCAGCAATGCTACCGCAATAAATGACAGCCAATAGCCGGCTTGCCATAACACATACGGATCTAGCCAAGCCATAAAGATAGCTAGTGCTAATAACACCCGCAGAGTACTCATAGGCACTAACGTCAGACGTACCAAGCCTATCGCTAATAACATCCAAGCGGTACGCGCCGCTGGCACATCAAAGCCGGTAAATAACGCATAAATAAAAGCGGAGGCTATCATCACCCACCAGCGTACTTGCCAGCGCGGCAGCAGGCGATAAAGTGCCGGATAAAAGCGCTCGACTAACACCACCACCATAGCGGCTAGCATAATAGCCATAAACAGCACATGAGTGCCTGAAATCGCTAATAGATGCGAAATACCCGCTAGCTGATACAGATCTTTGGTTTCGCGATTGATTAAGCTGCGATCACCAGTAAGCAAACTCAAAGTCACTGCATCTGCTTGTTGTTCAGCAGCGCTTTTAGTGGACCAGTCTTGATAAAAGTGCTGACGTAGATGCAGACGCCAGCTATCAATAGTGATATGCATCCGCGCCCAAATAGAAGTAGAGTCACTAGCTACACCCGCCGACTGATTCGGATAGCTAATAGGGGCTGAGCTTAGCGTGATAATCGTCGCGGCCCCATCGATATGACGGGCGCGTAGCCAGCGATAGCTATCAAAACCAGTCGGATTATTTAGCGCTTGCTCGGAGCTGGCTAATGGCGCAAGCGCCAAGGTCATCAATACGCGCGCGCCCGGCTGCAGGCTATTTAACTCGGCTACACTAGGAGTATCGTTAGCCTTATTGGGGTATAAAATTAGCAATACCCGCCGATTTAATGACGCGCTATTTGGTTGCAGGATGTCATTAACCGTACTCTCAGTACTTTTTTCAGCTAATTGTTCAGCGCTAAGATCAGTGGTTAGCGGTACTATCTCGCTAAGAGTAGCGACCTGCCGATAGCCGCTATTGAATGTAGCATCGTACACGCTATCACTAATTCCCTCGATAGTGACCCAAGCTTGCACTCGCGCGGGCTCCGTTATTTTCGTACTCTCTAATTGCTGATGAGCAATGAGCGCTTGTAGTAAGCTACCGATGATTAAAGCCAGTACCAATGCTGCTACGATTAGATAGCGTAGCGGCTTAAACAAGCTAAGAATACGTGGGGTTGACGAGACTAGCTTTGAGGCTGTTTTTGAGGGGCTGTCAACAGAAATGGTATCTAATATAGGTAAGCTAATACGCTGCTGAAATAAGATAAGAGCGGTAGTGATGACAACAAGGAAGCAAGGTAAAAGTAGACTATAGCTAGTGTCTAATAAAGCTAAGCTCTGAGGCAAGGGAATAGCCGCTGCTATGGTTAATACGGCTGCCATAACGAGTATTATTAGCGTGCCAATCCCCCAATACATTGACACTCCTCGCTCGCTAATGTGAGTTTGTTCTATTATAAATCATAGAGCGTGTTGAATAGCAGTTTGCTATTTAAGCTTAGCGCTGACCATAGCATTCGCGCCTTTATTACCCTATACTATTTCATAACAAAATATTTATAATAAATATCGCTGTAAAAACACTTATCAAAAGCTTATTCATAAGCTTTAAGTCGCTATCCTCTAATCATAGCACTATTAATGATGATATACTTTTGTCTTAAAACATACTTGCCTACCGATTGGCTGGTTTTTTAGCAGCGGGCTTTAATTAATGACTGAAGGCAGGCTTGTGTCAAAAAAACGTCTGAAGAACCTACTTCCCACCCCTGAACAAATCCTACAGAGTCGCAGCTTAAAGGTCTTTGCGCCGCATTTGGGCGACCCTAGATTATGGCAGTTCAATCGCCACAGTCTAAATAAAGCTGTTTATATCGGGGTGCTTAGCGCTTTTTTTCCGCTACCTGGTCAGATGCTATTAGCCTTAATCGGCGCACTTATTTTTCGCGCAAACGTACCCATGGCGCTGGGTCTGACTTGGATCACCAACCCATTGACGACGCTGCCTATTTTTTATGCAGGCTACTATATTGGCGCAAAGATTATTGATGTGCCGATGATTAGCTTACGGCTGATTGGTAGGATGATTGCTGATTTTAGTCTATGGGTATTATCGGACGGTGCCAACCCTTTTATTATTCATAGCGGCACGGTATCGATTACCGCGTTTTGTCTTGGGCTGACTATCTTAGCTATTATTAGTAGCATTGTCTGCGGCTTGGCTTTCAAAGGCATCTGGCGTTATAAGACAGTGAGCAGTTGGCAAAAGCGTCAACGCTTGCCAACTGATAAACCGCCTAAACCTTAAGGCACTAAAGCCCAAAACGCCGCTAATTATTTTGATGTTCGTCTAACGCTTCAAGAATATTATCTTTAAAGTGACTGTCCATCACTTGTGTGGTAATAGCCTTGTCGTCTTTGGTTAAAGTATATTGCTTACCTGTCGCCGTCTCTTGTACTTCTAAATAATAATCCACCCCGGCTAAAGTAATAGCATCAAAAATCGCGGTCAATTGCTCTTTTTGTGCCTCTCTATCGACTTGCTCAAATGCTAAGGTATCGATATAAGGCAATAAAGGCTCCTCCCCTTCTTCTGCACTACCAAAAGCCGCGATTGGGTCATCTCCCTTATCCATAGTGTCACTCCTCAAAAGTAAATAATAGCAAAACCATACTATCGATTTATGTTAAAAACAACGGCTACTATTTATCCCTATCGTAGCTTTTCTAGCGGCTAAGTTGCTGAGCAGTTTCGACATGCCCTAGTAATTCTCCCAGTGACCATTACGTAATAGCAGCTGACGATCAGCAAGCGCCGCCAAACTGCGATCATGGGTCACCATAAGTAGCGCTGTTTTCATCGTGCTTTGCAGCTCCGATAATAGCCCAAACACGCTTTGCGCATTATCATAATCTAAGTTGCCTGTAGGCTCATCGGCTAAAATCAGCGACGGCTTAGTCACTAGCGCGCGAGCAATAGCTACCCGCTGACGCTCGCCGCCAGATAACTCGCCGGGCCTATGCTCTAAACGATGACCTAAGCCCACATTTTCTAAGATTTCAATCGCTTGCTGACGCGCCTCAGTAGTCGATACTTTTGGGCGCATAAGCAGCGGCATAGCGACATTTTCGATAGCGGTAAATTCAGCTAAAAGATGATGAAATTGGTAAATAAAGCCCAAATACTGATTACGCATCGCGCCGCGCTCAGTCTCATTCATATGATTAAGACACTGACCATGCAGCCACACCTCACCGCTAGTAGGCGTATCAAGACCGCCTAACAAGTGCAATAAAGTGCTTTTCCCCGAACCACTAGTACCGACGATAGCCACACGCTCGCCGGCGCTGATATTGAGATCCAAACCCGTGAGTACTTGGGTATGTACCGCTCCATCATCATAAATCTTATTAATATTGCTTGCCTTCAAAATAGCTGACATTGCGTATCCTTTATTCTTTAATTGCTGACAGTTGCTATATATTCACCTTCGACTACTTCGATATATTTACGTAGGCTATAAATAACCACATCATAGCCGAGTACAAGCTTGGTTACTCATAGCGTAACGTTTGGGCTGGCTGAATCTTGGCCGCCCGGCGCGCTGGATAAATAGTTGCTAAAAAGCTCAGGATAAACGAAGCACCGGTAATCAATACCACATCCGTTATACGCAGCTGTGAAGGCAGATAATTGACAAAATAAGCATCAAATAGGTTTAGGCCAAAAGCTTGATTGATAAAGCCTAAGATATCACTAACGGTCAGCGCAAATACAACCCCTAGTATCGTCCCTGCAACCGTACCGATAACGCCAATCACCACCCCTTGCACCATAAACACTTGGGTAATCAGACGTGGCGACGCACCAAAGGTCTTCAAAATAGCGATATCGGCCTTTTTGTCCGTCACTAGCATGACTAAGCTTGAAACAATGTTAAAAGCAGCGACTAAAATAATCAAAAACAGCAGTAAGCCGACCATAGCCTTTTCCATTTGGATAGCACCAAACAAGTTGCCATGGGTTTGGGTCCAGTCACTAGGATAAAGCTGAGGCGGAGCAATGCTAGCCGCTTTTTGCGCGGCAGCAGGCGCTTGGAAAATATCGTCAAGTTTTAAGCGAATACCTTGCGCGCCATCCGGTAGTCGTAGCAGTTTTGCCGCATCATTCATCGGAATAAAGGCCGCTAACGTGTTGACGTCTGGGCTAATATTAAAGATGCCGGTCAAAGTAAAGCGCTTAAATCTAGGAATGACGCCGGCAGGCGATGGCGAGGCTTCTGGCAGCACCAAAGTGACTTTGTCACCGATATTAAGACCGAGCGATTGCACCATCTCCTCCCCAAGAACGATATTGAAATCGCCGCTCTGTAGGGTATCAATACTCCCCTCCATCATATGATTATTGATAATGGAGACATTTTTTTCATACTCAGGCTCGATACCGGTGACCATAATCCCAGCCACTTGACCGTTCGCTGTTAGCATCCCTTGTAGTTGGATAAAGGGTGCTACCGCTGCCACTGCTGGATCTTCAGCCTTGATTCGATCGGCTAATGGCTGCCAATCATTAATCACCTCAGCTGAGGTGACGGTCGCTTGCGGCACCATACCAAGTATTCGGGTTTTTAGCTCTCGATCAAAGCCATTCATCACTGATAGCACAGTGATAAGGACGGCTACCCCCAAGGTCAAACCTATCATGGAAATTAGAGATATAAAGGAGATAAAGCGGTTACTGCGCTCGGCTCGAGTGTAACGCAAGCCAATAAATAATGCTAAAGGACGAAACATAGTCAAACTCTTTATCTTATTTATATGCGTCTCTATATCGTGACGACTCCCTTAAGCGAATAAGGCGAATAAAGCTTTGTAACTAAATAAACAGGCATATAAATAGGGTTTTAAACAGGTCTAATTGTTATCTAACCTATCAACATCCTGATAGGTTAATAAGACTGCCAAAAAAAGGGGATAGTTTGACACAATTTTATGAATATGTGCCAATGATTAGCATAAACTAATGGGGTTTTTTGGCAAACTCGCTTTGTTTGTGATTATTTTTTAGGAAGGGCTTGCTATTGTTTGCCATCATACCTATATATTGTATGCTAAAGACAAATGTCATTAACCCATCATTGTGGTACGACGGATAGCTTGACGTCATCGCAGCACGCTGAGCTTGGCAGTATGCTGAGCTTAATAGGAACGAGATATTATTTATATCAAAATATCATGCTCTCTTATTAGCTTGCTGCATTGAATACGACTTAGCGCTCACTATCCAACCTTACCGCTGATTTAAGTTTGAGTATCCTCATGACCATTAATTATCATTATAAAAACGTACAAGCCCCTACTAAGATCACCTTATCCGACGAACAAACTGCTGGTCATGCTGATCATTGGCGTATATTGACCGATGATATGAGTCAGGATGTGCCCGAATGGTTACAGCAAATGATCGAGCATGCGGCTATCCCCAAAGGCCTCAATAGCAATGTCAGTGCGACAGACAGCTGTCTATTATTATCTGAAGATCAGCCCTGCCACATCAATCAAGTTTTGGCTATGAAAGAGGGTCGTCCTGAGCGTTTTATCAACGCTTACCCTTGCATCGATAGCCCCTATGGACTGAACTGTAAAATCGAGCGTATTATCGCCAATGACAACTCTCATGATGCGGTACTACGCTTACGCAGCAGCGATGGCAGTATTATTTATGCATTTGATCAACTCTACACTGCTAACCGTCATCAATACCAGCAAGGCGCCTCTTACTTTGTGAATTTTAGCGCTTGGGCGCATGAGATCTCGATCAGCGAACAAAACGAGGTAATCAAAGTTGAAGATGAGGAAGCCATTCGCTATCATCGCGCCTTTAATGACATTGTCGCCACCAATGATGGAAAAATACCCGAAGATCTGCAGCAGCAAATTGCAGAGTGGCAGCCTGAGACTAAAGAGCAGATGGCTCCGGTCGAGATTAACCTAGGTCACATGTGCGCTTATCTGTTCGGCGATACTTTGGGCCAAGAGGATGAAGCTTGGTGTCAAGGACAAGTGCTAGGCAAGCAACAAACGGTCTTTAACGGTAAACCCGTTATTTTGTTTGATGTAGTGATCTTGCGTGAACAAGACGCCGATCCTTTTGTCGTCCGTATTGGCGCTTGTGAGACCGATGAGACGCGAGCGATTGCAGTGCACGACTATGTGCAGGCGAATATCTGGCTACAAGCAGCCATTTATAAAGAAAACCAGCAAGAAAAAGCGGCTAGTTAAAAAAAACAATATTAATAATGCCCGCAAAAAAAGCCCCAAAAGTTATGTTTGGGGCTTTTTTTGCGGGCTTAGATTTATACCTTTAGGAGGTTATAGCTAGAATGTATCCTCAGTATCGATTAACACACTCTAAAAACTAAGCTCTAAAAACAACACTCTAGCAAAAACTAAGCTAGCGTCGTCATTGACTTAATATCTTTAAACAGCGCTTTTTGCTCATCGCTTGGACGAGCCGTTTGTAGAGCCATCAATTGCGACATATCACCTTCGACGCGAATTTTACCACTCATAAAGGCACCCATAATCTCGTTCATATCGAAATCAGTGATAATCGACTGCAAAGTTTTATTATCAAGCAATAGTGTCGTTGTCGCCTCAGAGTTCAAGCCTTTATGCAATAAACCATTAGCGAAGTTACTTTCAATCACTTCATCACCGTCAGTGACTTTTAGGTTGATAACCATGTTTTCCAGTGCAGGAGGAAGGTTTAGCTCACCGGCTTCATTGCCCATTTTCTCTACTTCTTCAAACCAGGTATCCGTCAAAAAAACAGCCATATTCTTATCCTTAGTGAATACTTATTATTGATACTTATTATATTTATCTTATCATCGGTGTCAGTAGATAGAGTTGTCATCTTACTTATTTAACTCTCAAGCTATACATCGAATCTATAAACTAGACATTGATATAAACAGCGTCCATACAAGTATATTGAGTTGTCATCATTGTCATAAAACTATTTATACCGCTTTATTATAAGGGTGAGCTTAACTAGAAGTAAAACCTAATATCACCATTGATTGCCAAATGGTAACAAAATTTATCGCTTGGCTTTTACTTAGCAGGTTTTATTTACAGCATCAGTCGCAGACCAGCCCCCTTTAATACTTATTACTATTCTTATCCATGCGAATCAAACAGCGTACGTATTAGCCAAATAGACTTAGATATTCACATACAGGCGCCTCTATTTTATCTTTCAAGAGCTTATTAGGATAAGTTGCCCGATAAATTATTTACTAAAGAGTTTGTATTTTGGCGCAGGAGTTTGATGATATTTGATTAAGATTGCGTTACAATACCCTTAAACAGAGTCGGGAGTTTTAACTAAACGTTACCTGAGCGTGTTTTTTGTCAGCAGCCGCTAGCATATATCTGTTTTTTATCAGCTTATGAGACAGATAAATGTCCGATTGTATTTCAGTCCTTACTTGGCTAACCATTATCCAGTCAGTATTTAATGACCTAGTAACGGTAGCTTAATAACTTAGCTTCGTAATTAAGGTCTGAGTATGACAGTGTCTTATTAACTTTAACGATATATTAATCATCCTTACTTTGCTTAGTTGTGTTATTGGCCTTGGTGGCTATTTTACCGCTCAGTCAACGCTGAGATAGCAAAAGTTTGGCTCACTAGTTAATACACCGTTACAGTGATAGATAAGCCTGACAGCAGCATGCGCCGCAATCCCTATTCATTTGATAGCATCACCTCTTAACCTTGCTATCTTTTGGATATCGCAAAGCTTTAGTTAATTCTGTTGATAATTTAGGCTGTAAAGGAATCATCCAATGAGTTTACAAAACACAGCAGTCGCCCCTATAGACCGCGAGTATGAGATCACTATCGTAAGATTTTTTACGATTATGGCCGTCATCTGGGGCATCGTCGGCATGAGTATCGGTGTTTTCATTGCCTCACAATTGGCGTGGCCAGCACTTAACTTTGACATTCCATGGCTGACATTTAGTCGTCTAAGACCACTGCATACTAACGCGGTCATCTTTGCGTTCGGTGGCTGTGCCCTGTTCGCAACCTCTTATTATATCGTGCAGCGTACCTGTAAGACTCGATTGTTCGCCCCTTATTTAGCTTGGTTTACCTTTTGGGGTTGGCAGGCGGTTATCGTCTCAGCAGTCATTACATTACCGCTAGGGTTAACGTCGACTAAAGAGTATGCTGAGCTTGAATGGCCTATCGATATCTTGATTGCTTTAGTATGGATATCCTATGCTATCGTTTTCTTTGGTACGCTTATCAAACGCAAAACCTCACATATCTATGTCGCTAACTGGTTCTTTGCTGCCTTTATTATTACGATTGCCTTACTACATATCGTCAACAGTATGGCGATTCCCGTTAGTGCGTTCAAATCATACTCATTATTTGGCGGTGCGACCGATGCTATGGTGCAGTGGTGGTATGGGCATAATGCGGTTGGTTTTTATCTGACGGCAGCGTTCCTTGGGATGATGTATTACTTCGTTCCGGTGCAGATTGGTCGCCCGATCTATTCTTACCGCCTCTCTATCGTGCATTTTTGGGCCTTGATTGCCTCATATATGTGGGCCGGTGGTCACCATTTGCATTATTCAGCGCTACCAGATTGGACACAGTCGCTAGCTATGGTGTTCTCTATCATTTTATTCGCACCTTCTTGGGGCGGTATGATTAACGGTGTTCTTACCTTATCAGGTAGCTGGGACAAGCTGCGGACTGACCCGATTATTCGCTTTATGATTGTGGCCTTATCCTTCTATGCGATGTCGACATTTGAAGGTCCGATGATGTCTATTAAGACGGTCAACGCGCTCTCGCATAATACTGACTGGACGGTGGGTCACGTTCACTCAGGGGCGCTCGGCTGGGTTGGTTTGATTACTATTGGTTCTATATATGTCATGCTACCGCGTATTTATAATAAACCAAAAATGTATTCTATCAGTCTGATTACTACTCACTTTTGGCTGGCGACAGCAGGTACCATTTTCTATATCGTCTCGATGTGGATCTCAGGTATTGGTCAAGGCATGATGTGGCTTGCGACCAACCCTGATGGTACTTTGGTATACAGCTTTGTAGATACGGTTGAGTTCTCGCACTTCCCTTACATTGGCCGTGCATTTGGTGGTCTGTTATATGTATCGGGTATGTTTGTGATGGCCTATAACGTCTATCGTACTATTCAGATGCCTGAAGGGAAGCCGGTCGATATCGCTGACCCAACGGATCATGAACCTAGTGTTGACCAAACTTCGACAGCTAAAGTATAAGGAGCGATCATGGCTGGTACACCGCATGAAATTATTGAAAAAAATACAGGCTTGTTGGTCATCTTTATCGTTATCGCTATTAGCTTTGCAACGCTAGTCGAAATTGTACCGCTAATCTATGATAACAAGAGTCCAGAGGATGGCGGGGTAAATACACCGCTTCCTGCCATGGAGCCTTGGACGGCGCTTGAATTTGAAGGCCGCGACATTTATATTCGTGAAGGCTGTCACGTTTGCCACACCCAAATGGTTCGCCCTTTACGTGCCGAAGTTGAGCGTTATGGCCCCTACTCTCGTGCTGCAGAATCAACGTGGGATCACCCGTTCTTATGGGGATCGAAACGTACAGGTCCTGATCTAGCACGGGTTGGTGGTCGCTATTCGGAAGATTGGCAAAAGCAGCATCTCATTGCACCAAGATCTTTAGTTCCTGAGTCAGTCATGCCTGGTTTCCCATGGCTTGCCACTAACGAAGTGGACGGAGTCAAGGTTCAAGCCAAAATGCGCTTATTCCGCGATCGTTTTGGGGTTCCTTACACTGAAGAAGATATCGAAGGCGCACCTGATGTCGTACTTGGTGCTACTGAACTTGATGCTCTAGTCGCTTATTTACAGCAACTAGGTACAGCGATGGAAGGACAGCGCTAATGGGTATTGGTGAATTACAAACAATTGCAACTGTTGCTGCCTTCATCGCCTTTATTGGCGTTGCCTGGTGGGCTTATTCGCCAAAAAACAAAAAACGCTTCGAAGAAGATGCACAACTTGCGCTCGATGACGATCTCCGTGATGATCCGTCTGATGAGCAGCGCAATAAGGATAAATGATGACATTCTTTTGGAGTTCTTGGATTACCATACTCAGTATCGCTTGTTGGGCCGGTATTCTTGGCGTCTTATTATTTGTGCTCAAATATAAGCCCGATGTCGAGGAAGATGGCACTACTGGACACAGTTACGATGGTATTCAAGAATATGATAAACCGCTACCAAAATGGTGGTTAGTAATATTCTTTGGTTCAATTATTTGGGCAATCGCTTATTGGATTTTCTTCCCCGCTATTTTGCCAAAGCACTGGGACGGTATAGCTACGGTAGAAGTCGATGGCGAAACCGTGCCCTGGACCTCGCATAATGAGTTAGCCAGTGAGCTTGAAGCTAACGATAAGCTATTTACAGATAACTTTGAACAGAGCATTTTAGCTAAAGCTGGCGCGAGTGATGCGACAGCAATTTTGGATGAGCTTAGTAGCTTACAAACGACTTTGCGTCGTAGTGAAGAGCCGCCTGCAGATCTGCAAACTCAGATTGATGATAAAGTAGCAGCGCTTGCGCCTGCAGTTAAGAAACTATCGCAAGATTCCAATGCCCTCAAAGTAGGTAGCCGTTTATTCTTACAGAACTGCGCGGTCTGTCATGGTTCTAATGCTAAGGGCGCGGTAGGCTATCCCAACTTAACGGATAACGACTGGTTGTATGGCGGAGAGCCTGAAAACATCTTGACGACACTACATAAGGGTCGAGTGGGTGGTATGACGGCGTGGCGTGAGCAACTTGGCGAAGATGGTATTCGTTCAGTAGCTGAATACGTATTATCGCTATCCCCTAGTAAAGGTGGCGCAAGCAACGGCGAGCTGGATCGAACTTTGGTTGCTCAAGGCGAAAGTATATTTAAAGAGCCAACCAACTGTGTGCTTTGTCATGGCCCAGAGGGTAAAGGGATGATCTCTACTGGCGCGCCAAACTTAACCGATGATATTTGGTTATATGGCGGTGATCGTGAGACAGTACGAGATACTCTACGTTATGGCCGTGCCGGTGTGATGCCTGAGTGGGAGACTAAGTTAGGAAATGAGCGTATCATGCTTCTAGCCGCTTATGTCTACTCGCTTTCAGATAGATCTGCTGCTAACACCAGTAATATGACGACGACTAACACCGCATCAGCCACAACTAGCGATAATTAAGCTAGTCGTCAGACAGGTTTGGAAATAATAGCATTTTAGTAAAGGAGGACTGTCAATGCAGTTCTCCTTTTTTGATTAGCAGACTTTTTATGACTTAAGCGCTCTGAGCGCCTTAATATTATAGCTTTACGAATATTGCTATTTGTGATTATACCCCCATTTATATTAGGGAAAATGTTAAAATAACCATCCATAAAGACTAGTTTTCACCTTAGACTATGGCAACATTTTCTGTAGCGTCTCACCAGACTGCAAATTGATTCTTTTTTTAAAAAGAGGCAAGTTTATGTCAGCTCCACAACCAAATAAAATTCCTGTGCAACAAATAGATCTCGACGCGACTAAGCACCGAGTGCATCCCCGTTTTGTAACGGGGTTTTATCAAAATATTCGCGTCATTAGTATGTATTTCTTTTTGGCATTGTTTTTGCTGTTGCCATGGCTACGTTATGATGGCAGGCAGGCTATTTGGTTCGATGTACCTTCACAGCATTATTACATCTTTGGAATGACATTTTTAACCCAGGATTTTTACTTTATTGCTGCTTTTGCTCTTATCGCTGCTTTTACTTTATTTGTGGTAACCGTTTATGCAGGGCGAGTGTGGTGTGGCTATGCCTGTCCGCAAACCATTTGGACACATATGTTCCAGTATGTGGAAAAAATAGTGATCGGTGATCGCAATAAACGTATCAAATTTGATAAGTCGCCAATGGGGGCACAAAAAATCCTTAAGCGCTCGCTGATTTATTTTATCTGGTTTGTGTTTTCGATGATTACCGCAACCACTTTTGTTAGCTATGTATCAGGCACAGAAGCTCTGTATCAGAGCTGGCAAATGATTGGTTTCTTACCTTTTCCTGATTGGCCAACATGGATATGGGTATCGGTATTCATCTTCGCTTTCTCGACTTATGCCAACGCCGGCTATATGCGTGAGCAGATGTGTATTCAGATCTGTCCTTATGGTCGCTTCCAAAGCGTCATGTTCGATAAAGACACACTGATTGTCTCTTATGATTATGATCGCGGCGAGCCTCGCGGCGCGCGTAAAAAAGGTACGCATCCTGATGATTTAGGTGATTGTATCGAATGTCAGATGTGTGTGCAGGTCTGTCCTACCGGTATCGATATTCGTGATGGTCTGCAAGTTGCTTGTATTCAGTGCGCCGCTTGTATCGATGCGTGTAACGATATTATGGACAAGGTTGGCTATCCGCGTGGGCTTATCCGCTACACAACTGAGCGACAACTGGCTGAAAAAGAGCCTAGCCGTATATTGCGCCCGCGTTTATTTGCTTACTTAGCTCTGTTAACCATATTATGTGGTGGGCTCATATTTGCATTAACGGATCGGGTTCCATTAGAGATCGATATACGCCGTGACCGTAATCAGCTATCATCGCTGAATCAGCAGGGCATGATCGAAAACAGCTATGTGGTGAAACTCACTAATAAAACTCAAGACGAGCATACTTACAAAATCACTTTAGAACCTGAAGACGGTTTGAGTTTACAGCTGCGCTTCAATGATGTGCCACTAGTTGCTGGTGAAAGCTTCGATATGTCAGTGAGCATTTACGGAGATCCAGAAGTTGTCGAACCAGGACAAACACCTGTGACGCTCAATGTAGAGAGCGAAGATGGTCAATATAAAGTCAGTAAAGATAACGTCTTTACCACTCAAGGCCAGTTGTAGCCGATAATGGTTAGGCGCTTATCATGATGCGATTAGAATAACGCGATGACTCTTTGACTTAATTTTGCTTGATGTCTTGCGCTTGATAAGTGGTTATTATCTTACGTAGCACATTTGGCTTATGTATTAAACGCTATTTTATTAATAGGTATTTTATGTCTACTTCCTCATCGAACTTTAAACATCAAGACAGTCAGCCATGGTACAAAAACTACATGGTGATTATCTTTGTTATTGGTCTACCGGCGTTTGTGGTAGTGGCTTGTATTTTTTTCGTGTATTACTCTTATCAAATCCGTGATAGCGTGGTGCGTGATGACTGGTATATGGATGGCAAGACTCTCTATCACGATGTCTCACGTGACAAGCTCACTTACGATCTAGATTTGCATGGAAAGATGCAGTTCTCAGAGGCAGGGGATATCGTTTTTTATCTCAATTACCCTGAGCAAAGCCTACAAACAGGCACCTTATTGAACGGTGAACCAGTCACTTATCCTGATACCCTTAACCTATCCATCTCCCATGCCACTGACATCAAAAAAGATCGTGATGTGGTACTGCAACACCAAAGCGCCAATAAATATACAGCTCAAGCGGATATCGACCCCTTAAAAGCCAAATACTATCTACAAGTCAGTAATGAAGGCGATGATGATTGGCGTATGCAAGATGTGGCAAAACTGCCACGTACTGAGGTTAGCTTCAATCCGCTGCCTGTATTTGAAAAAACTTCTTAACAGAACTATCAAAGCCTGTAATGTAAAAGCCAGCTAACTTGACATGCTAGCTGGCTTTTTTGTGATTGGTAGTAAACTAAAAACCGTTTATTGGGCTTATAACACTGGATTGATAGTAGGAATCTTTGTGCTTTGCTGGCTTTTATTTATTGCCGTTACGGAATGCTCTGTATTCGAGCTATTAGTGCTAAAAACTTGCTTTTTGGGCTCAGTGGTTAAACCCATCTCATCAAGAATGCCTTGCTGCCCGACTTGAATATTATTCCCTTCGAATAAGCGCTCGCTATCATCACGCTCGGTCGTTAACGTTTCAAAATCGAATAGCTCGCGATCGGCTAATTGTGACGGCGCTACGTTTTGCATGGCTTTAAAGATAGAAGCCAAGCGCTGCGGATGAGCATCATCCCATTCGCGTAGCATGTCGTTGATAATCGCGCGTTGCAGGTTGGTTTGGCTGCCGCATAAGTTACAAGGAATAATCGGGAATTGCTTTAGAGCAGCATAGTCGATGATGTCTTTTTCTTGTACATAAGCTAACGGCCGGATCAAAATATTTTGCTTATCATCACTGAGTAGCTTAGGTGGCATAGATTTCAGCGCACCGCCATGAAATAAGTTCAAAAAGAAAGTCGCTAACATATCATCGCGATGATGACCTAAAGCGATTTTGGTTGCGCCGATTTGTTTGGCAAAGCCGTAGAGCGAACCCCGACGTAAGCGCGAACACGCCGAGCAATAAGTCTTACCTTCAGGGATCACGCTTTTGACGATGCTATAGGTGTCCTTCTCTAAGATATAATGCGCTATCCCTTGCTCATTTAGATAATTGGGCAATACCTCTTCTGGGTAGCCCGGCTGCTTTTGATCCAGATTGACTGCGACAATATCGAAATGAATCGGCGCGACACGTTTTAGCAGCAGCAAAATATCGAGCAATGTATAGCTGTCCTTGCCACCTGAGACACAGACCATGACTACATCGCCCTCTTCGATCATCTTGAAATCTTGAATCGCTAAAGACACTTGCCTGCGTAGCTTTTTCTGTAATTTTTTCAAGGTAGCAGATTGCATAGTCTCTGATTCATTGTCGTTAGTAGCAACGTCCAGTTGAGACTCAAAATTGGGAGTAAATAAAGTAGCGGTGTTCATAAAAGACTCAATATTAGGATAATACAAGATCGGCAACTAAGGCTAGGTTTATGAGCGTTAAATAGCATTAACCTCATTATAGTCTGCCATTAATAATAGCCGCATTATAACAAACCTTACCAATAAATTTATTAGCAATAAACCCTAGTATTTTTAAGATAGTGCGCTTAATGCGTTTTCGATATTGATACCGATAAACCTTCTATGAGATGTAAAGATAAAAGCGTAACAATTTCTTGCATCATTGCAGCACGTTGGTGGTTTTATTTATAGACTATAATTGATATGGTAGGGCACAAATAGCCAATTCCCAATCGGCCGCTGCGTCTTTGCTCTATGATTGGCTAATAGTTTATTGATTTATTTTTACTGACTGACCTGTAAGAGGATACTTATGAAGCTGTTACGCATTCTACCTTTGGCGCTGCTAGGACTTGTTGTTATCCCGCAAGCAAACGCTACTGATATTAAAAAAGACAATATTAATCAATGTATTAATGGCGCCGTTAAATATAAAGTTGCTGATAAGAACACTGCGTCTAAGCTGTGTAACTGTACTATCGATGTCCGTAGTAGAATGACTATCGGTCAGATGTGGGAGATTGAGAGTTACGCGCAAGACAAAAAAGACCCTTCTGGATTGCCTTATGTGCAAACGATGCAGCGAGACTTACAGCAATGTACAGAAGGTTTAGACTTAAAGCAGCCACAAAAACCGTCTTAACAAAAACTATGTTAATCAGTATCGATATAAAGCAGCGATAGCTTTGTGCAAGCTGTTACTTTATTAAATCTGTATTAGAAGTAACGAGATAAGACTGGCCATTGTCAGTCTTTTTTGTTTGTGAGTTGCCAACTAACGCGCAAAGTGTAAAACTGAGCCTTGATGACTGCCCACTACTGTTTGCAAATTTGAAAACTTCAACAAAAAAGGATTTTATTATGGCTAAGCCAACCACCGAAAACCTTGCTCTACCTGATTTTCCAGTGACGCTCGTTCGCAAACTAGACGGAAATTTCATTGAAGAGGATATTAGCTTATCAGAGCTAGTAGCGAAAAGACAAAAGGGCTTAATCCTCTATTTTTACCCGAAAGACAATACACCTGGCTGTACCACTCAAGCCACTGACTTCACCGAACATCTGCACGATTTCGATGATCTTGGCTACGATATCATTGGCGTTTCCCGAGACAGCGTTCAGTCCCATAAAAACTTTATCGAAAAACATGATTTACAAATCCCGCTAATCAGTGATGGCGATGAGACCTTATGCCAATACTTTGAAGTTATTAAAGAAAAAAATATGTATGGCAAAAAAACCATTGGTCTGGTGCGCTCCGCTTTTATATTTAATAGCGAAGGCACGCTCACCCATGCTCAGCGTAACCTGCGTGCTAAAGGCTATGCTGAGCGCGTATTGGCTCTGTTAGCGCCTAAATAAACGGCTGGCGCATAACCAACTCCTCATCTAAATAGGCTTGAGCATCTAACTCACCTAACGCTGCATTGGTTAACAACCCTATTTAGGGGACGTTGATACTATAACGGTGTCTATTAAACATTTTTGCAACAGCTCGCTACGCTTATCCTGCTGCGCTTTTATACAGATTCACTTACCCTAGCGAGTAAACATTGCATATGATTCAGTGGCGTAACGGTGAGCTGGCAGATAAAGACTAAACCTTATAAAATCCGCAGTAAGGCGACTAAAAAACTCGCTCTCAATTGACTTATGGCAATGACAGCATTTATTAATTATAGTTATTAAAAATAGGGAAACGTTATGAACCAATCGTCTGAAAACCTTGCTAATAAGCAATCTAAACAAAACTCCGATAGCGTCACGCGCACCGTTTCAGTCGCCGTTATTGGCGCGGGTACAGCAGGGCAAAACGCCTTTCGCCAAGCGAGCAAAATTAAGAAAGATATCGTAATCATTAACGAGGGTTTTTGGACCACGACTTGTGTTACGGTAGGCTGTATGCCGAGCAAGCTACTCATTGCCGCCGCTGATCGCGCCCATGAAGCCAAATACTCAGAAAATTTTGGTATTCATAGCGAAGTGACCATCAATGGCAGACAAGTTATGGCTCGGGTACAAGCAGAACGCAGTCATTTTGAGAGCTATATCGAAAAACAGGTCGAGAGCTGGCCAGATGATAGTAAAATAGCCGGTAAGGCGCATATTAATGAAAACGGCTTGATCGAAGTCAATGAAGAGATTATCCAAGCCGAGAAAATTATCATCGCTACCGGTAGCTCGCCCTTTATTCCTGACGACTGGCGCGAAAAACTAGGAGAAACGCTACTCACCTCTGATACCGTGTTTGACTTGCCTGATTTACCTGAGTCTGTTGCGGTGATCGGTACTGGCTCTGTGGGCTTGGAGCTGGCGCAAGCTTTTTCACGTTTGGGAGTCGCCGTAACTGCGTTCAACCGTGAAAACCGCGTCGCTGGTTTAAAGGATACCGACATTAACGCCAAAGCTATTGAGTGTTTGAGTGAAGATTTGACCATGCACCTCAAAAGTACTATTAATGAGATAGGCCATGAGATCAGTACCGACGGTAAGACAGCTGCTTTTATTGAATACACAGATAAAAACGGCAATGAGGGTCGCTGGCAAGGTGAGCGTGTGTTAGTAGCTACTGGACGACGTAATAATATTAAGCAGTTAGGTGTGGAGAATTTAGGGGTTGAGCTCGACGAAAAAAACCGTCCAAAAAACCTAGATAAACATACCGGTCAGATAGGTGATCTGGATGTCTACATCGTTGGTGATGCCAACGCGAATATTCCGCTTTTACATGTTGCTAGTGATGAAGGCTATAGCGCTGGCAGTATCGTTTGTGATCAAAATACCGATGCTTATATTCGTCCGGTAGCGATTCCTTTTTCTATCGTCTTTACCTCCCCACAAATCGTCAATGTCGGTATGTCACAGCAAGAGATTGAAGACGATCCAGATTTAGAATACGTCATTGGTAAAGTCAGCTTCGATAACCAAGGCCGTAGTCGCATTATGGGCGTCAATTGCGGCTTACTGCATATTTATGGCTGTAAAGAGACGGATAAGGTATTAGGCGCGAGCATGGTCGGCCCAGATGCTGAATATATTGGTCATATTTTAGCTACCGCTATAACGAATGATATCTGTGTAAAACAGCTGCTTGACACGCCTTTTTATCATCCTACTATCCTCGAAGGACTACGTACGGCGCTGCGGGATGTTCAACACAAAATGGCTATCCCTTATCAGTCGCTTGATACGCAAGAAGATGGTTTTTAGAGCGCTGTTAAGATACACTTTTAGGATAGTGGCTTGGTTTAAGCCGTCTTTTAGAGCCGCGTTTTTGACGTTAGACTAGCCTTTATTAATACACTCATATGGACAATAAGATGGCCATCGCTAGCATTACTGATTTTTTTCAAGAAATCATTCGTGATTTGCATGCCAGCCTTTATCTGGCATTGGGTGGTTCAATAGAAGAAGATGATCTAGATTGGTCTTTGTATGCCATAGAGCTTGCTAGTACTGCTATTAAGATACTCATACTGTTAGCCATCATAGGTTTTTTTTATTGGTTAGCGATATATCTAATCAAAAAGAACAGCACCCGCTTGCGCATGAATGAGCGCCGCGTCAAGATAGCCCGCTCGGTGCTGCGCTATATCTGGATAGTGGCGAGTCTTATCGCTATTATGAGTCAAATTAACTTTGAGCCTGAGACAGTCAAGGCAACCGCTAAAGCTTGTATATGGGCGGGCATATACTATGTACTTTGGACCTCCTCCGGACAGATTATCCATAAAGTACTACAGCATTATGGCTTAAACGCCTCGATTGAACAGCTACTCAAAAATATTCTCTCAGTCATCTTGTTGGTGCTTGGCCTTGCCAGCGTCATGGCGCAGTTTGGCTTTGATATTGTCTCTTTAGTAGCCGGTTTAGGTATTGCAGGACTAGCCGTTGGTTTCGCCGCGCAGTCCACACTTGCTAATTTTATTGCCGGTATTACAATTTTGCTTGAACAATCCTTTCAAGTAGGCGACTGGGTCAATATCAATGGTAATGAAGGGCGCGTGGTCGTCATTGCCCTACGCACCACCCATGTACTTACCCGTGACAACATCACCGTTATTATTCCCAATTCAAATGTCGCCTCATCTGAGGTCACTAACATAACCTCCAAAAACTTTATACGTTTTGATATCCGCATGCGTATCGCTTTTGAAGATGATGTTGAAAAGGCAAGGACAGAGATCTTACAAGTGCTAAAAGACACTGAAGTGGTGCTAAATCGCCCTGAAGTCTCAGCTACTGTGGCTGAAATTGGAGAATACGGTGTTTATTTTATTATCCGCTTTTGGGTTAAGCCGGCCTCCGTCGCTCGTATGCCCAAGATAAAAGAGGATCTACAAGAAAAAATCAAATTGGCTTTTGATGCCGCCAATATCTCAACCCCCTACCCACACATGCGGCTGTTGATGCCAAAGGATGTCGATTATCCTATCGCGACTAAACCTTTTGAAACGACAACGCAACTGGTCTCCGATGAGATAGTGTTAACGAAGAACAAAGATTAAAGCGTGCTGACCTATATATAGCCTTGAGCGCTATGGTCATTGAACTATATCAGCGTGAATTATGTTAAAATTATCGGTTAGATAGTATTTCTGTTTTTGTACTAAGCTCTTTTTATTTACATCCTTTGATCCGCCCTCTAGCCACAGGTATCCGTATGACCGAACCAACCTCCTCTGCACAGCCTTCATCATCATCGCTGACGCTCGACCTTATTATCACCTGTGCCGATGGGCTTGAGCTACCTCTACAGACTGAGCTGTCAAGCTTCGGTATCGAAAGTGATATTAAGAGTACCGGACGTTTGAGTGTTAGCGCAAGCTTGCGGGACTTATACCAGATTTGTCTCTGGTCGCGCGTGGCATCACGGGTACTCATGCTGATTAAGCGTAAAAACATCAACTCTGATTATGATGTGGCAGAGCAGCTCTATGGACTAGCAAAATCGATTGACTGGACGCAGCAGTTCGATTTAGAGCAGACCTTTGCTATTCGTCTGTCAGTCGATAAGCGCGTGGCGGTCAGCCAGCAGTTTGCCATGCTACGTATCAAAGATGCCATTGCTGATACCTTTAACGAAGCTTATGAGAGCCGCCCTAATGTTGATAGCAAAAACCCAGATTTTGCTATTTTTGCTACCGTCAATGATAAGCAAGCCGAGCTGTATTTAGACCTATCGGGTACTAGCTTGCATCGCCGCGGCTACCGAGTGGCGATGACTGATGCACCGTTAAAAGAAAACTTAGCCGCCGCCCTGCTCTACAGCTCAGGCTGGCATTTAAGCAACCAAGCGAATAATGCGCCTTTATATAATGCTTTGATTGACCCAATGTGCGGCTCTGGTACCTTCATTATCGAAGCGCTGCTTATGCATTTAGATTATGCCGTTGGTATCGATAAAGCTGCTAATCAGTTTGGCTTTTATCAGTGGCAGCATCACGATGAGAGTCTATGGCAGACCATGATCGATGAGGCGCAAGATCGTCACCGCGAGGCGCTCGCTATTGCGCTTGAGCAGCCTGATACCTTGCCGCTGATACTTGGATTTGATGCTGATAGCGGCGCTATCTTAGCGACCGAAAAAAACCTAATAGCGGCCGGCCTACAAGATCTGCTACCGCTGATCGATCTGGAGACGCGCGCGCTAGATAAGCTCAGTCATACTTTGCGACCGATGGTCAAAGATGGCAGATTAATTAATCCATTAATTATCACTAACCCGCCTTATGGCGAGCGCTTAGGCGATGAGGACTTTATTCGTCCGCTTTATCAAGCGCTGGGGCTTATCTTACAAGACAGCTTCGCCGGTAGCGGTATCGATCCGATGCTAGGTATCCTCGCCGCCCATGTCGAGCAAGTCGATATCCTACCGATTAAAGAGCCAAAGACCTTGCGCTGTCATAATGGCGCGATAACGGTATATTTCCGCTACGGTCAGCTGATTGCCGGACAGTTAGGTAGCTTAACCAGCAACTTTGAGAAGCGAGAAATTGCAGTCGAGGAAGGACAGGACTTTATCAATCGCTTGCAAAAGAACTTAGGTAAGCTCAGAAAGCAAGCTGCTAAACAAAACGTTAGCAATATCCGTGCTTATGATGCTGATCTGCCAGATTTCAAAGTCGCCATTGATCTGTATGGCGATTACGTGCACGTACAAGAGTATGCACCGCCGAAGACCATTCCGCCTGAGACCGCCAAAAAACGCTTTAATCTGGCGCTAATGGGTATTCGAGAAGTGCTCGATATCGACCGTGAGCAAGTGTTTATCAAGACTCGTGCGCGTCAGTCAGGTAATGAGCAATATAGCAAGCAAGGCAATAGTGAGAAAAAAGGCAAGTTTTATATCGCGCGCGAAGATGGCGCTTATTTTTATGTCAATTTTACCGACTATCTAGATACCGGTCTATTCATCGACCACCGTAACATGCGCGCGCGTATCAAGGCCAATAGCAAAGATAAATCAGTACTGAACCTGTTTGCTTATACTTGTACGGCTAGTGTGCATGCCGCGCTTGCTGGGGCGAAAAAAGTCACTAGCGTCGATCTATCCCAGAATTATCTGGATTGGGGTAAGCAGAATTTTGTGCTAAACGGTCTCGATATCAGTCGCCATAAGTATCAGTTCGTCGCCGCTGACATTTTTGAGTGGATCAAGGACAATACTGAGCAGTTCGATATTATCTTTATCGATCCGCCGACCTTTTCGAACTCCAAAAAGTTCCAAGGCACCTTTGATGTGCAGCGCGATCATGCGGCGCTTATCAACCGCGCTATGAACCGCTTAACATCTGACGGTGTACTTTATTTCTCTAACAACTTCACGCGTTTTGAGCTGGATGAGCAGCTCACTGAGCGCTATGAGGTTACTGAGATTACCCATCAAACGATCGGTTTTGATTTCAATATCAAAAAGCCTATTCATCAAAGCTTTGAGATTCGCCATCGTTAGGGGCTGAGTTAATAGTAAAGCAACAATAACCGTAATAACTATGACCTGATCGGCTTTGATTGGGTCATTTTTTGTTGTTATGATAGAACATCAATAAATAGTCGCTACCTCAGCGCATTTCTCGCTTTTAAACTATTTATTGCCATTTATATTTACTATAACAACTACTATTAAAAGGATCTCCCATGGCTTTATCATTAAATAAAGGCGGTAACTTATCACTAACCAAAACCGACCCTAATCTCAATAAGCTGTTAATTGGTTTAGGCTGGGATGAGCGCGCTACCTCAGGCGCTGAGTTTGATCTTGATGCTAGCGTGTTTTTGCTAAGTAATGCCGGCAAAGTACGCGGCGATCATGATTTTATCTTTTATAATCAGCTCAAATCTGACAATGGTGCAGTTGAGCATACCGGTGATAATCGTACCGGCGAAGGGGATGGCGATGATGAAGTCATCAAAGTGAACCTGACGCAAGTGCCAAGCGATATCGATAAAATTGTCGTAACTGTGACCATTCATGATGCTGCCGCTCGTAGCCAAAACTTTGGTCAAGTCGCGAACGCTTTTATCCGTGTCGTCAACGAAGAGTCTGGCACTGAGGTGGTTCGTTTCGATCTGGCAGAGGACTACTCAGTTGAGACCGCGATGGTGTTCGGTGAAGTCTATCGCCACAATAACGAGTGGAAATTTCGCGCGGTAGGTCAAGGCTATTCTGGCGGCCTGCAAGCAATGTGCCATCAATATGGCGTCGATATCTAACTTTAAAGCCTTGTAAAAGCATTGTTGTTAGAGCATAAAAGCAGGGTCAATCAAAGCATAGTTAAAGGGTTTAAAAATGTACTGCTCAATGCGCTATTTTTGCCAATATTTTGTCAGATATGACTTTATTTCTGATGAGTAATCGCCATAATAGCTCTAAGTATAAAACCGCATAGGCTGCAAAATAGCGTAACTTTTCCTAGCTAAACCGGCCAAAATGCTTTATGTTTCTCTAAGTTTTTTCCCAAAAAAGCAGCTAGTAATAGCTGCTTTTATAATAGCTATACCCCAACTAGACAAGATTAACCTAGCATTATAGTGAGTTCCTTATAAAAACGGTACAGTGGGACTGGGATGAATTTTATGCAGCCTCTGTCTGCTAGGCACAGCACGCCAGTAAAATTTATACCAGTTCCGCGTTGAAGAACCATATATCTATTTTATTTAGAATTGACTATAGTTTGATGCAATAAGACAGGATATGTCATGAGACATTTTTATTTAGATTTTATCTTCACCGCTATTGCCTTGGCGGTAGCGGCTTGGTGGGGATACTCAAACGGTGGTTTAGGCGGAATGATAGCCACGCTATCAATTACGGCTATTTTGGCGGTTATGGAGATCTCCTTATCTTTTGATAATGCCGTTGTTAACGCCTCCGTCCTAAAAGGCTGGGACGACTTTTGGAAAATGATTTTCTTAACCGTAGGTATTTTGGTCGCCGTCTTCGGTATGCGCTTGGTCTTCCCTATCGTCATCGTCGCTGTTACTGCGGACTTAGGTATGATGCAGGTGATCGACTTGGCTTTGAATAATCCTGAAGAGTACTCTGCGAGATTGATGGCGCATCATGCTGAGATTTCAGCGTTCGGGGGTATCTTCTTATTATTAGTCTTCTTAAACTTCGTCTTTGATGAAAAAGAAGTGCACTGGTTTGACTGGCTTGAGAGCCGCTTGGCGAAACTTGCCAAAGTCGATGCGATGAGTGTCTTTGTGGCACTGATTGTGTTAATGATTGCCGTATCCTTTGCTGCAGACACGCAAGCGGCGGCGGTTCTAATCGCTGGCGTTTGGGGTATTTTGGTATACTTAGGCGTGCAAGTCATCTCGGGCATGCTAGAGGGCGATCTAGAAGAAGAGCTAGATAACGAGGGCAACAGCACAGGCCAAGCGACTAGCGCTATTATGAAAGGCGGGATTATCGGCTTTTTATACTTAGAAGTCCTTGATGCATCATTCAGCTTTGATGGCGTTATTGGCGCGTTTGCTATTACTAATGACGTGATTGTGATTATGCTAGGTCTCGCTATCGGTGCGATGTTCGTACGTTCGATGACTATTTTCTTAGTCGACAAAGGCACGCTTGATGAGTTTATCTATCTTGAGCATGGCGCTCATTACGCTATTGGCGCTCTTGCAGTTATTATGCTGTTATCGGTCAAATTCCACGTACCAGAGCTGATTACTGGTCTGATTGGTATTGCCTTTATCGGTTGGGCGCTGTTAGCTTCGCTTAAGTACCGAAAAACAGAGGCGCTAGCGAATCCTAAGGGTAGGTAGAGCTTGCAACTTAGCCGCTTGAGACAATAAAAAAGAGCTATAGCGATAATTCGTTATAGCTCTTTTTATGTGTATGATAATTATCTTATTGCTCGGTTCTCTTGTAGCTCTTACCCTGTCTTAGCTCTCCTATCTACTTACCTGCCAACATTTTTTGCAGCTTCGCCAAAATCACCCCGTATAGTGGCAAAAATATTAATACGCCCATGACCATCTTAAAGATATAATCTACTGTACCAATCTCAACCCAGTTCGCTGCCATAAAGGGATCCGGACTTTGATAAAAAGCGATGGCAAAGAAGCAAAAGCTATCGATTAAGTTACCTATTAGCGTTGAGGCGAGCGGCGCAATCCACCAGCTTTTTAGCTGACGTAGTTTGTTAAATACTTGAATATCTAATAATTGCCCAACCACATACGCGGCAAAGCTGGCTAGCACAATGCGAAATACAAACAGATTAAAATCAAGTAAGTGCTCATGCCCGACAAACTGCCCATTAGCGAATACCACCGAAAAATAGTACGAGATCGCTAGTGCCGGCAGCATAGCGAAAAAGATAATACGCCGCGCCAACTGCTGACCAAAGATACGCACGGTCAAATCAGTCACCAAAAAGATAAACGGAAAAGTAACCGCGCCCCAAGTAGTGATAAAGCCAAAGAAGCCAACTGGAATTTGTACCAGATAGTTACTGATAGCGATAATAAAGATGTGCAGACCCACTAACCAAAATAAAGCACGGCTGTAGCGAATAGACGATGTAGATGTGGCTGAAATAGAATTGATGCTCATAGAAGAGTCCTTTTTTTAATTCAGGGTTGAGGGAACCTGAGCGCGCATATTATAGAGCAAAAGCGATAATAGCTAAACCCTTCGGGTAAGAATTTTTATTAGCCACTTTAGACAAATTTAGTTCATAAAAAGTTTTAAAGATGTTTGCCGTAGATGATTTTAAGACACATCTCTAAACAGATAACCACAAAATACGACTTGCGTAGTCAGTAGCTGCTTAGTATAGTAAAACGTAACGCTAAGCGACCTACCATCTACGCTTAGCAAATAATGAATCACCTTATAATGCCTCAATAAATCATTGATAACTAAAAGGACAATTTTATGGCTATTAGCTTAACAAAAGGCGGTAACGTCAACTTATCAAAAGAAGCGCCAGGCCTCACCAACATCACCGTCGGTCTTGGCTGGGATCCACGCGCCACTGACGGTCAAGAGTTTGACTTAGATGCCATCGCGTTTTTAGTCAATGAAGGCGGTAAAGTGCGTAATGATAAAGACTTTATCTTCTTTAATAACCTAAAGTCAGACAATGGCGCTGTTGAGCACACCGGCGATAACCGCACTGGCGAAGGTGACGGCGATGATGAGCAGATCAAAATCAATCTCGCTAATATTCCAGCAGATGTCAGCAAAGTTGCGGTTTGCGCGATCATTTATGAAGGCCAAGCCCGCAACCAAAACTTTGGTCAAGTTGGCGAAGCGTATATTCGTATCGTCAATGACAACGGTAATAGCGAAATCGCTCGTTACGACTTATCAGAAGACGGTAGCACTGAGACCGCTATGATCTTTGGTGAGCTCTATCGTCATAGTGGCGACTGGAAATTTCGCGCAGTCGGTCAAGGCTTCAGCGGCGGCTTAGGTCCATTAGCCTCTTCTTATGGTGTGAATGTCTAAGATTAGACTTTCAACATAAGTAAGCGTTATCTATTAAAGCTAGCAAGTGCGATGATTATCCGTGTTTGTTGGCTTTAATTTTATGCATTCACCAGCCCTCTATCCTCTTTATATCATCAATAGCAAAAGTAAATGATCAGTTCAATGACTAGCTTAAGGATACATTCATTATGGCAGCGACTTTTAGTTTAATAGGTACCATCGAGCCTTTTTTGCACTGTAATCTACAAAAGGGTGACTCGATCTATTGTGAAGCCAACGCTATGGTCATGATGGAGTCCAATCTTGAGCTAAAAGGTAAGTTACAAGGCGGCCTCATGCAGTCGTTAATGCGCCGTTTTGCTAATGATGAATCGCTATTTCAGCAGCAGATTGAGGCGACAGGCGGTGAAGGCGATTGTCTGCTCGCCCCTACTCTCGACGGTGATATGCAGATACTCGATGTTGGAGCGCAGCAATATACGCTAAGCGATGGTGCTTTTGTTGCCGCGCAAAAAAACGTCGATATCAGAGCCAACATACAACGTAATTTGGGCGGCGCGGTGTTTGGCGACACTGGCGGTTTTATGGTGATGCAAACCCAAGGTCAAGGCCAAGTAGTAGTATCAGGGTTTGGCTCGCTATTTGAGATCGAAGTGGAGCCGGGTAAAGATGTCATTATCGATAATGGTCATGTGGTCTGCTGGGATTCTAACCTAGAATACAAACTCTCGGTCTCGACCAGTAAGAAGAAAGGGTTTATGAGTAATATAATCAACTCTGTCACAAGTGGCGAAGGTATGGTGTTGAACTTTTCTGGTTCAGGTAAAGTGATTATTTGCTCGCGTAACCGCGATAGCTATCAAGGCTGGCTACAGAGCGTACTAGGTAGCAACGCGGGTGGTCGCGGTGGCGGCGGTGGGTTTTTAGATAATATTTTATAACCAAAAAATGCAGTTGGATGAATTCACTCTACCACTTTATTGCAAAAATTCTTATAACAACTAAAAGGAATACGATATGGCAGTCAGTCTACAAAAAGGACAAAAAATATCCTTAAGCAAAGAAGCAGGCGGTACCCTTACCCAAGTCAAGCTTGGCTTAGGCTGGGATGTCGCACAAGCACCCCAAGCACAAAAAACTGGCTTGTTAGGAAAACTATTTGGCGGTGGTAGCGGCGGCGATACTATTGATTTAGATGCCTCCTGCATTATGTTCGATAGTAATAAGCAAGCCGTCGACGCGATTTGGTTTGGCCAGTTGCAATCCAAAGATGGCAGTATCTTGCACACCGGCGATAATCGTACCGGCGCAGGTGACGGCGATGATGAAGTGATTAATGTTGATTTATCGAAGATTCCCGCTACTGTGACTTCCTTAGTATTTACCGTCAATAGCTTCACGGGTCAGACTTTTGAGACGGTTGAAAATGCCTTTTGCCGTATCGTTAATGCCAGTAACAACTCAGAAGTAGCGCGTTATAACCTATCAGCGCAAGGCGGACACACTGCGATGATTATGGCGAAAGTCTATCGTCATAACAATGAATGGAAGATGCACGCTATCGGTGAAACCGCTTCTGGTCGCACCTTTCATGATTTGATGCCCGCTATTGCACCGCATGCGTAAAAATTAGTATTAAATCCTTAATAAAAAACAGCCTAGCTATGATAAATAGCTAGGCTGTTTGCCTTATAAGCTCCAAACATCCACTCTACCCTACTACTATTTACTGCCCCGCTTCCAGCTAAAGCCCCAATCAAAGGCTTTATCCATCTCTTTGTGCCCATTGAAGTATTGGTTAATACGCTCGACATTGATACTGCCCTGCTGATTAACCAGCCGTGCAATCGCGCACATCGGCGCATTACCCGCACCTTCGGTCAATCGAGTCTCAATAGGCGGCTGTCCGGGTACATGAATCGTCACTACGCCATCGGTCTGCGCCCAATTAGGCACACCCTCGTAAATGAAAGCAAAGATAAACACTTCTTGAATTTGCGACCACTGCTGACCATTGATATCGAGCCATTCGCCATCGCTGACTTGCCCTGTTCTATCATCAGCGCGCAGCAACACAAAAGGCGAGCCATTGAGATTGCCAAAACGATTACCTAACGCTTGAATTAACGTCTTCTCACCGTTTTTTAGGTGCACCATCGCGCCGATATCGAGGTCAATGCCACCTGAACCACGCTGCTTAAATAAATCGCCTAGCAGGCCTTTTTTTGGCGCGGATTTATCGACATTCGGACGTTGATTCCAGTTTAGATTGACCGCTATCTTACCAAAGTCATCGCGCTTGGTTAGGTTGATGGTGGATTGGTTTTTGGTTAAGGTAATCTTGCTCAGATTGACTGAGGGTCTTGCTGGAATCGGCGGCGGATTGTTCTGATGAGCACTGTCTCGATTGCCATTGTTTTGAGTACTGTGATTCGGCTTTTGGGTGTTGATCGATGGTGAATGGTTTTGAGTCTGATTGTTTGACTGATGCTGGGCTGGTGCATCATCGGCAATCTCCACTCCGAAATGCTCGGATAAAGGCTTAAGACCACCTTCAAACCCTTGCGCGATAAAGCGAAACTTCCAGCTGCCCTGACGACGATAGCATTCTGCTAGAATGATCGCTTTCTCATTACGTCCTGCGCTATTGAGTTGACAAGTCATCAGTACTTGGCTGCCTTGCAGCACTTGAATATCGACATCGCCGAGCTGCGAGAGCGTTTGATTGCTAGAGAACGCCAAAGCGATTTTTTCAATTTCGCTCGCTTGTGCGGGTAAATTAATATCAAAAAACCCATCGCTGTCATGGCCGCGGAAGCTGACGCTACCATCATCGCTACGCGTCTGACCATAAAAGATCATATCGCCATCACCGCGTACTTTTCCGCTACTGGTCAAGCGATAAGCGGCGCAATCGATTGCGTTGTGACTCAAAATACGAATGCTAATATTGTCATTAGGCAGCGGCGCATTAGCACCCGCTACTAATACCTGCGGTTGGGTTTGGCTCATTATATTTTCCTTTTGTTATATGTATTTCTTTTATCTGTGAAAGCTATTTATGAATGATTCGCTTGTATATGAGTATATAGTAGCATGGATATTGGGCGAGTTTTATGGCGACTTATGGCTTAACTTTTTGCACAATTATTTTAAAAATTGGCTGACTATAAGCATTTATCAGTTGCTGTATTTGTATATAATAACGAGCAGTTATCTCTTAAGGTTTTGACAATCATGGACACCGCTATGACTCATACAACAAATGCTAGTAACCCAACAGCAGCTTGGCTCGCTGAAGGGCAATCGAGTCAACGCGATATGCTTGAGAGTCTACAAGCCCTTAAAGCGCAATCGATGACGCCCTTTACTATAATTGCTTCTCATCGTCATGAGCGTCCTGAGATATTTGAATTCGCCGATATGGGCTTTCGTGAACCTCATCACTCTGCCAAGGAAATAGATACGCAAGATAACCAAGCGCCTAGTGATCGTTGGCAGTTTGTATTGGAACAAGCCAAGCAGAACCATGTTAAAGTCTTACTTACCGGACGTAATGGAATTGACTATGAAGCGCATAGATCTGTCTTTGATGAGTCTGGCATTCGCCTGCTAACTGGGGCTACTAGCGTCGCAGCACTTGAGACTATCGATGATAAGTTTGCCTTTATGCAGCACTGCCTGGCACACAACATTCCAGTAGCGACTGCTTGGCGCTTTGATACGACCGCTGAGCTCACCGCATTACTCAGCGAGCATAGCGATAAGCGCCTCTGCGTAAAGCCTGTAACTGGTATCTTCGCCCAAGGGTTTTGGCGTTTAGACTCTAGCTTTGACAGCGATAATCAATACGATAGCTTTGAGCATTTATACTTCACTGATAACAAAAAAATCAGCACCGAGCAATTCATCAGTGCTTATAGTCATAGCCAAATGGTACGCGAGCGCCCTATTCCTATGTTGTTGATGCCTTACTTGTCAGGGCGCGAGTATTCTATTGATGTGGTCTGCGAATATGGCGAGGTGCTGGCGGCAGTCACTCGCTATAAAGAAGGCAAGATTCAGCACGTGGGCTACGATAATCCCGTGATGGATGTGGTCATTCCACTAATCAAAGCCTTTAATTGTGATGGGATCGTCAGTGTACAGACCAAACAGAATGACGAGGGACAGCACTGCGTACTAGAGATTAACTCTCGTCCCTCTGGCGGTATTGGCTACACCAAGCATAGCGGTGTCGATCTAACGCAAATCGGCTTTGGCTATTGGTTAGGACTAACTGACAAACCGAAACTGGCTGATAGTATTCAGCAAATCACCCCTTGTCAGATACGTTCTATCATGACGAGTGTGAAGGTTGAAACAGGCACAGAAAGATAGTAGATGGTTTGCAATACACTCTCCTAGCTATTGTGACTTAGCTCAGGAAAACGCCTAACCATATATACCATCACTACTAAAGCAAGGGCGGCTATCGCTGCGCCGACGAAACCCACGCTCGATAAAGAAATATAAGTCACCGCGTAACCTCCGAGTAAAGCGCCCATCCCGATTCCTAAATTGATAATTGCTGAGAACATCGCCATTACCATATCTTGCGCATTGACATCAATCTCGATGACTTTTGACTGAATAGTTAGCATCAATAAAATCATCGCTGTGCCCCAAACTACCGTCACGATACTCAGTAGCCATATCGAGCTCACCGCCCATAACATCAGCATCATAGCGGCCAGTATCAATACGGTAGATATCAGCATAAGCTGAGTGGTTGAACGCTCATTCCAGCGGCTAAAGATATAACTACCGATTAGGCCGGCGCCGCCGAATAGTAACAGTATAAAAGTGACCTGATTTTGACTAATCGTACCGACCTTATTCATAAAGGGTTCGATATACGAGTAAGCAGCGTAGTCAGCGGTAAACACGACAAAACAAAATAAATATAAGCAGATAAGCAGCGGGTTTCTAAGTAGCTCTGGCAGCTTACTAAAGGAGCCGTCGAACATACTAGGCAGATCTGGCAGCAGTTTAGCTTGTAGAATAAAGACGATAAAAGCAATGATACCAATACCGGCGAAAGTCGTACGCCAGCCAAACCATTGTCCCAATATACGTCCTATAGGCACCCCTAATACAAGCGCTAAAGACGTGCCAGTCGCTAATATACTTAGTGCTAAGGCTTTTTTGCCTTGCGGCGCAACACGAAGAGCTATTGCCGCAGTAATCGCCCAGAATATCGCATGCGAGAGCGCGATACCCACACGGCTGATGAGCAGTACGTTAAAGCTCCAAGCAAAGACTGATAACGCATGACTGGCGATAAACACCGCAAACAATGCAAGCAACAAACGCTTACGCTCAAGGCGACTGGTCAGTAGCATGAGTGGCAGTGACATGGCAGCGACCACCCAAGCATAGAGCGTCAACATCCAGCCGGTCTCTGCGGTAGTAATCGAAAAATCCCGCGCGATATCGCTCAATAGCGCCACAGGCACGAACTCGGTGGTATTGACGACAAAGGCGCTCACCCCCATTAATATCACTTGAAAATACTTGCTTTGCCGAGAAGCTGAATTGGGCGCTGGAGGTGGTTCCATAGCATCTACTATATAAGGGAGCCAAAGTGACAGTATCGATAATAGCGTCAATATTGGCTCGAAAATTAAAGAAGTGGTGTAAAGAAGATACGCCGTTATGCTTATAGCGCAACCAAATTACAAGTCACTTTCGTTACTATTATAAATAATATCAACACCATGACATTCTACTGCTAATTCATATATGATGATAAAAATGCTGAGCCAATATACTTTTAGCTTAAAGTAAAAATAAAAGTGACAGATAACTACTTTTTTATTGGAATTTAATAGCAAACTCGTTATTACGCAAGCCCAGTTTAGTAAGCAAAGTTACGGTCATCTGTAAGCACCAGTGACAAAGTTAAAAAACACTCCAACAAGCAGTCAAACAAGAAATCAAATACTCAAACAAACGAGATAAAGCCTCTACTATAAAACCGTTTTAAGAAGCTAGGTTAAGGAATATGAATGTCAGCTAAGCCACAAAGTACTACCATCACTCTACCTCGAGGCAAACTAGACCTCACTTACCAGACTAATAACCGAAACGATAATACCTACCAGCTAGAAGACCTGCTTGGCTTTGCTCAGCGTATTAACCCCAAACGTGCGTTCTTGTTCGTGTCTAAAGTTTTAGGCCGCCACATCCCTGTCTCACCTAGTATCATGCGTGGTGCTTTTACCGATTTGGCAAATTTAGTATCAGATAATCTGCCCGAGCCGATTTTAGTGATTGGGATGGCTGAGACTGCTGTAGGACTGTCGGCAGGCGTGCACCAAGCTCTGCAAACTCGCTACCCAAATGCGCTATTATTAAACTCTACTCGTCACGCTCAGCATAACCAAAACAATGACGCAGCAATATTCACGACCTTTAGCGAAGATCACAGTCATGCCAGCCAGCATTTAATTTATCAAAGTAGCGATAAAGATTTACAAGCACAGCTTCTTGCTAGCAAAACTTTAATCATGGTCGATGATGAAGCCTCAACCGGAAATACTTGCGTCAATGTAGTGACGGCTTTGCGAGACGCAGGGCTCAAGCAATTACAGCAAGTCCATCTAACTACTTTGGTTGATTGGTCATTAAATCAAAGTACAACTGATGCTGATGACAACATCTCGACCCGCCTGCCTGATGTAGAGTTTTATCGTCACCATCTATTGTCCGGCGCTTGGCAATGGACGGATGCACCAAGCCCTGAGCCGATAGTTATGCCATCAGTGGATACCATTGAGGCTGGCAGTCAAGCTCTTGGAAACACCGGTAATTGGGGACGCATTCCGACGCTCGATAGTACGGGCGGCTTTGTGGATTATCTACAGAATTTTCAGCAAGCGTTTGCCAGTTTTAGCGAGCAAGCTATTTCTGAAAAAGGCAGATTACCCAAACGAATATTAGTGTTAGGTAGTAATGAATTTGTCTGGTTGCCGTTTTTATTAGCCGAGTGGCTCGAGCAAAACACAGCTACAAACAATGTAGTAAAGTTTAGCGCGTTGACGCGCTCGCCAATAGCGTTGGGCGGTACGATTAGTACCATGCTCAGCTTTCATGATAATTATGGCCTAGGTATGACCAACTTTGTCTATAATGTCGAGCCTGATGATTGGGACTTGATTGTATTATGTGTGGAGACCGCTAGCGATAGCGTGGATGATCTGTGGCAAGATTTGGATAACGTATTGGTCGTAGGAGCAGAGCGATGACTATTCCTTTCTTCAAAGCCAGTTCTCATATCATAAAGCCCTATACGCTCATGGATCTAGACGACACGCTATTTCAAACGCAGCGCAAAATAGACGCTTGGGATTTGCCGACTTCCAAAGCTGAGAATTTAGTGTGTGCTGCCGTAAATAAAAAAGGCGAGCCACTGAGCTTTATGACCCATCGCCAAGTGAGCTTTTTTAATTGGTTACTAGCGAGTACTGAATTAATCGTCGTCACTGCTCGTGATCGCACGGAGATTAAACGGGTGAAACTGCCTTTTGCCAGTTGGCAGGTGTTAACTCATGGGGCGATTATTGTTAGTGAAGACGGCAAGCTCGAGAGTCAGTGGCAGCAGCACATGCATAACGAGCTTGCGCCGTTGCAAGATAAATTGAACCAGCTTAGCCAATTATTTACTCAGCACAGCAGTACCGACAACAGCCATCTAAAATTTACCGCGCATAGTGATAGCTTCAATAACGGCACTGATCCTGAAGAGCTAATCATTTATCTGTCGATTAAACATGCGCAAAAAGATCATCAAGCTTTGATAGAGTTAGCAAAGCAGTTGCCTAAACTGATCCGTGATTTTGATGGGCATTTTTATCTACATGTGAACGCTAATAATTTAGCCATTCTGCCGCATGCCGTACACAAGCATCACGCGGTAAAGTTCTTATTAGAGCAGCATTTAGAGAGTACTAGGCCGAGCTTTGGCTTTGGTGATAGCTTAGCCGATTTGCCTTTTTTGCAATTGCTAGACTGGTACGGAATGCCCAATCACGGGCAGTTGCATGATCAATGCGACCCTCAACAATCAAAATAACCACAGGGCATTTAATGACAAAAGCTATAATAAAAGACTTAGAAACATTTGGCTCGGGTAGCTATTTGGCTGACGATGTGACAGTGCTCCTTGATATCGTAGATAAGACGGAAGTAGCGGATGTGCCGGTCAGTGAAAAAGAAACGCTGATTCAAAGTGGTCAGCGTCACTACTCTGATATGCTCACCTTAGAGCAAGCGCCAAGCGCTAGGCATGAGCAGCTATATCTGCAAGCTTTAGCACAAGGCAAAGCGCGCATGGCTAGCGATATTGCAAATCTAGCGTATACCCTGCACGAAATTTTTCAAGCTTCAGTCAATGAAAAAACCCCATTAATAGTAGTCAGCTTAGTAAGAGCTGGACTGCCCGTTGGTGTATTATTGCAGCGCGCTTTAATAGATGCTAATAGCGCTTATGCCTTGCCAACCAAACACTACGGTATTAGTATCATTCGCGATCGTGGCCTTGACCCAGTCGCGTTGCAGCTTATATTAGACAGTCATCCCGGCAGCCCTATCATCTTTGTCGATGGCTGGACCGGCAAAGGTGCTATCTATCAACAGTTGGCGCGTAGTCTTAAGCCTTTTGTCGATGACAGACACCCTAATTTTACTAATATTTTTCATCAAGGCAAAGGGGTTATTCCGTTACTTACCCTTGCCGATCCGGCGGGCGTCGCTTGGCTGGCGGCAAGCTTTGATGACTGGCTGATTCCTTCTGGATTATTAAACAGTACGGTATCAGGACTGATATCGCGCTCGCTTTATACCGAGCCGCACTCAGGACTACATCGTGCTCTCTTTTATGATAACTTAGTCGCTATCGATCATAGCTTATCTTTTATCGAGCAGATTGAGTCAGAACGGCAACAGCTAACGACAGCGCCTAAGCGTTTAGCGACCTTTATACAGCCTAGATATAGTACTCAAAGTATCATTGATAAAATAGCGACACAGTACAGTATCGACAATCTTAATCGCATCAAACCCACTATCGCCGAGGCGACCCGCGCGATATTACGCCGCGACCCTGAGCGCATCTTACTCGCGACTGCCGATCATCCTGACACCACATTATTACGACACTTATGCCGTGATAGAGATATTGAAATCAGTGTGTTAGGTGCTAAAATATTACCTTATCAAGCGATTACCCTTATCAAACAGCGCACCCATCCGACTTAATGTGCCAGTACTTTAGCGCTTTGTATTTGCGCGATTTCTCTTACCTCTTATACTCTCTTTAACTAATTATGATACCGACTATGCCAGATAATTCTAATAACGAGTCAGACCTTTATCGTTCCACCCAGTCTTATGAGCATCTCATTACAGAGCGCCACGCTTTGTTAAAGCCGCATACTCATCACCCCTACCAGCTGGGCGCTAGCCTATACATGCCAGCAACTCGGCAAGATATTTGGCAGGTGATTAAGCGGGAAAAATTATCGACAATTAATAGTATTATTATCTGTGTTGAGGACGCAGTTAGCCATGACGATGTGGAGCTAGCATTAGAGAGATTACAGGAGCTGCTCAACACTTGGGCGGCGCATATTGATAGTATCAATGATCCTTCAAAACCTGAAAACACTAAGCAAGAGCAGCCCACGCGGCCGTTAGTGTTTGTGCGTCCGCGTAATCCGATGATGCTACAAAAACTAGCGCATTATAAGCATATTGAGCTGCTCGATGGTTTTGTCATGCCAAAAGTTGATATGTGTAGCTTGTCGAATTGGCGCATGGCTTGTCAGAACCTCAGCACCGACCAATTGCTGATGCCGACTCTGGAGACTGCCGCACTGTTTAATCCGCATCATAATCAAGAGTTGGCTATTGGCTTTAAAGAAGCATTTAGCCAGCCTGTTTTTGCCTTGCGTATTGGCGGGAATGATCTATTTGCCGCGCTACGTCTGCGCCGCCCAAAAAATAGCATTGTCTATGATACTCCTATTGGTACTTTGGCTTATCAGCTGCTAGGCTGCTTTGTGCCGCATGGCTTTTATCTCACAGCGCCCGTCTTTGAATACTTAGATCAGCCCACGCTATTTATGCAAGAATTAACGCGTGATGTCAGCTTGGGCTTAGTGGGCAAAACTGTCATTCACCCAAGTCAAATCGCGCTAGTACAGCAAGCGTATTGCGTACCGGCAACTACTTTAGATGAGGCGCAAGCGATACTGCATACTGAGGCCAAAGCTGTATTTAAGTACAACAATACTATGTTAGAGCCGGCCACGCATCGCGCTTGGGCTACAGAGATTATCAACCGTGCCAAAGTATTTGGCACTATTAATAATGATAATACTGACTATAGCTCACGACTGTAATTGGCTCCGATTAACTGCTTAGAATCATTAAGATTCGCTATAAAAAAACCCAGAAGCCGCTATCCTCTCGATAAACTGACCCCCATAAGTTGGACACAACTTTGGGGGTTATTGTATGAAATACGACATAGACTTTAAGGCTAAACTCTACTCATTAATACCAGCCTTCAATCCTATCCAAAAACTCACCTAATACTCTATTGACTTGCTCAGGCTCTTCAACAGTTGACGTATGACCTGCGCCTTTAATCACCGCAAGCTTGGAGCCATCAATAGCAAAATGCATGCGCTCAGACTTGTCATAAGGCGTCGCCGCATCTTCATCACCGACGATGATTAAAGTTGGCGTCTGGATGCTGCCTAATTGCTCATAAACTCCTTTGCGCTCGATTACGCCCGTTGTCGCCTTAACCGTGCCCCCTTTGCGATTACTCTGCAGCATAGATAACCATTCTTTTCGATCGGCCTTGCGCTCTTTGGCTGCCAAGAAAGTGTTGCCAAACATAATTGGCATCACCTTTTGACTGACGCGCTTCATCCCAAGCCAGCGAATCGCTTTCATTAGTTTACGATACTGAGGCACGTTTTTGGGATCTTCGGCATCTGCAGAGGTCTCAAGCAACGATAGTGACAATAAGCGCTCAGGATGGTTTATCGCGATACGCTGCGCGACAAACCCGCCCATAGATAAGCCAACAAAGTGACACTTATCGATATCTAGCGCGTCAAGCAAGCCGATAGTGTCTTTGGTTAAATTATCCATATCATAGCCGTCTTTGGTAATCTGCGACTGCCCTTGCCCACGAAAATCAAAGGTGATACAGCGATAGTCCTTTTTAAAATGTTCAACTTGTTTGTCATACATTCTACCGCTCCAAAGCAGGCCGTGAGCGAAGACGATTACGGGCTTTTGATGATCATTGGGCGCGCTGTCTTCATAATAAATGTCGGCATTATTTACTGTAATCGTTGGCATAACTCTTCCTTGTTTATGTGAATGACTATTGAATCTATATGTAAATCTGTACGAATGCTTAAACGAGCATATTATTATGTCTAACTTCGTATAATTAGCATAATTTACAACTCCTAAATTTAGTAGTGATATTTGTAAATAGCAGCTTGCATCTGCTACTAAAGATGGCGCAAAGGTACACCAAATCAGATTTTAGAGCGCCCGCTAACCTGCTATAGTAACTAACATTGGACTATTTATTAGCTAGCTTTCTAAACCCTAACTATTAAAAGGATGACCCTTATGTCACAAGCGCTTGTCGATTATCAAGTAACTAACCACATCGCCACTATCACCATGAACGACCCCAAAACCCTAAATGCCTTTAGTACGCCGTTGAAAGGTGCCATTATGGAAGCACTCGATCAGGCAGATAAAGATAATGAAGTACGCGTTATCGTCTTGCAAGGCGGCGGTGGTAACTTCTCAAGCGGCGGTCATATCGGCGAGATGCTAGAGAACGGTATGGAGTCTGAAGCTCTAGTCGCTAAGCTTGATTTTATGCTGCGCGAAGTCGCTGAGGTCAGCCTTAAATTGCGTAATATTCATAAGCCCATCATCGCCAAATTAGAAGGCGCAGTGGCTGGCGCGGGTATGAACTTAGCGCTGACTTGTGACTTTCGTATTGCAAGTGACAATGCCAAATTTGTGCAAGCCTTTGTCAATATCGGCCTCATACCCGATGCAGGCGGTATTTATTTATTAAATCAATTAGTTGGCGCGGCCAAAACGACCGAGCTGGTCATGCTCGGCGATAAGCTCAAAGCCGATGATGTCGCAAGGTTAGACTTAGTCAATAAAGTCGTCAGCGCCGAGGAGCTTGACAATGAGGTTAGCGGCCTAGCCATGCGCTTAAGTCAACTACCGGGTAAGGCGCTGGCCTCTATGAAGCATATGATCAATATTCATGCATTCTCAGGACTTAACGAAGCGTTAGGGATGGAAGTCGAGCAACAAAATATGATGGCTCAAACCGATGATTTCAAAGAAGGGATTACGGCGTTTATGGAGAAGCGCAAGCCGGTTTATCAGGGTAAATAACTCACTTACACCAATGTTTTTTTGAGTAATAAAAAAGGCTGCCATTAGGCAGTCTTCTTTGGATAGGTCCATATAGAAAATCTATATCAATATGAGTAATATATTTACTTATTGAGCCGCAGTGTTCTTATAGTGATGCGGTAAAGTAAATATCTTGTCAAAACACAAAGTAAAGATAAACGTATAAACCAAGAAAAACAGCAGTAACGCCACCTCCATCACAAAGGCTGTCATCAAGCCCACATCATACCAAACCATATACAGCGGCAAGCAAATCAACACCAAGCCACCTTCAAATCCTAATGCATGCATACTGCGGATGAATAAGGTACGCTTTGCCACATGCTTGCGACGTTCCCACGCTTCAAATGCCGTATTGTAGAGAAAGTTCCAGATGACCGCTGCCAATGACACCATCACCGCGACTGGTAAAGACTCTGCCGCATCGCTACCGCTAAGCTTCATCAATACATAAGTGGACGAGATAATAGCGATAATTTCAAAGACAGTCACATAGACGATACGACGTTTGATGGGGGACAAGGTAATCAACCAAGACTCCAAAGCACATGTAGTGCATAAAAAGTATCGGTCCGTCCCGAGATATGAAAAGTAAAAAAAAGTGCAGAGCCACGGTTTCCGCCTGCTTCTATATTATACCTAATGTAGCGTAGAAAATCAGCCACTGTACTTAAAACGAAAAACCCCGCATCATTGTGATACGGGGTTCTATTTATATAAAAGCGGTAAAACTTAAAAACGCTTCATTATAAAGATTAAGTCAACTGAGCAACATTAATCTTATCCGCTTCTTCGGTATACTCTTCCATACGATCGAAGTTCATGTATTGATACACTTCATCACCCATGCTGTTAAGCATGCCAGCATACTGCTGATACTCGTCGTTGGTTGGCAGTTTACCCAGTACTGCGGCGACCGCAGCAAGCTCAGCTGACGCGAGATAAACGTTCGCGCCTTGACCGAGACGGTTCGGGAAGTTACGGGTAGACGTCGATACCGCAGTAGACTTCGGTGCGATACGTGCTTGGTTACCCATACATAGTGAGCAGCCTGGCATCTCAGTACGAGCGCCGGCTTGAGCGTAGATGTTGTAATAACCTTCTTCCATCAACTGGCGCGCATCCATCTTAGTTGGCGGCGCGATCCATAGACGCGTCTTCAGGCTACCTGCTGGTACGTCTTGTAGTAGTTTACCGGCAGCACGGAAGTGACCGATGTTGGTCATACATGAACCAATGAATACTTCATCAATGGTATCACCAGCGACGTCAGCCAATGTTTTAGCATCGTCTGGATCGTTCGGGCAGCAAAGAATTGGCTCTTTGATCTCGCTCATATCAATAGTCATATCGATGGCGTATTCTGCATCAGCATCAGCACGCATCAGGCTTGGGTTAGCCAACCACTCTTGCATTTGCTCGATACGACGACTAATCGTACGCGCATCGCCATAGCCTTCACTAATCATCCACTTAAGAAGGGTGATGTTTGAGTTTAGATACTCAGTTACCGACTCTTCAGATAGCGTGATGGTACAGCCCGCTGCACTGCGCTCAGCTGAGGCATCAGATAGCTCAAACGCTTGCTCAGCCGTTAGGTCTTCTAGACCTTCGATCTCAAGGATACGGCCGTTGAACTCGTTGATTTTGCCTTTTTTATCGACCGTCAAGTAGCCTTCTTTGATCGCTTGATAAGGAATGGCATGGACTAAGTCACGCAAGGTGATACCAGGCTGACGCTCACCAACGAAGCGCACACGGACAGATTCCGGCATATCAAGTGGCATAACACCAGTCGCGGCAGCGAAGGCTACCAGACCAGAACCGGCTGGGAACGAGATACCCATTGGGAAACGCGTGTGCGAGTCACCGCCCGTACCAACGGTATCTGGAAGTAGCATACGGTTGAGCCAGCTGTGAATGATACCATCACCTGGACGTAAGCTGACGCCGCCACGGTTCATGATAAAGTCAGGTAGTGTGTGCTGAGTCTCAACGTCAACTGGCTTTGGATAAGCAGCGGTATGACAGAATGACTGCATGACGAGATCCGCTTGGAAGCCCAAACATGCCAAGTCTTTTAGCTCATCACGGGTCATTGGACCTGTGGTGTCCTGAGAGCCAACGGTAGTCATCTTCGGTTCACAGTACATGCCTGGGCGTACGCCTTCTAGGCCACAAGCTTTACCGACCATTTTTTGTGCAAGGGTAAAGCCTTTACCCGTATCAGCTGGCTCTTCTGGCTTAGCAAATACGTCTGAATGACCAAGACCCATGTACTCACGCGCACGGTTGGTGAGACCACGACCAACAATTAATGGAATGCGGCCACCAGCGCGAACTTCATCAAGCAATGTTGGTGAGTTTAGTTTGAATTCAGAGATGACTTCCTCTGAGTCATGCTTAGTGATTTTGCCGTCATGTGGATAGATATCAAACACATCGCCCATGTTTAGGTTATCAACCGCGACTTTTTCAATTGGCAAGGCGCCTGAGTCTTCCATAGTATTAAAGAAGATCGGTGCGATATTGTTACCGAGTACCAGACCGCCGCCGCGTTTGTTGGGTACGTTCGGGATGTCTTCGCCCATCAGCCATAGCACTGAGTTGGTCGCAGACTTACGGCTTGAGCCGGTACCGACGACGTCACCAACGTACGCAAGTGGATGGCCTTTTTCTTTCAATTCTTCGATCTGCTTCATTGGGCCAACAACGCCTTCTTCGTCAGCAGTGATGCCGTCGCGAGAGTTTTTGTGCATGGCTAGCGAGTGCAATGGAATATCAGGACGGCTCCACGCGTCTTGTGCAGGTGACAAGTCATCCGTGTTGGTCTCGCCGGTGACTTTAAACGTCGTGTAAGTCGATTTCTGTGGTACTTCTGGACGGCCTGTGAACCATTCAGCATCGGCCCAAGATTGGATGACTTCTTTGGCAATGTTGTTGCCCGCTTCGGCTTTTTCAGTGACGTCGTTAAACGCGTCAAATACTAGCAAAGTCTTTTTCAATGCTTCCGCTGCGTCTTGTGCGACATCAGAGTCGTCTAATGCAGCAACTAATGGCTGTACGTTATAGCCACCTTGCATGGTACCTAAGATTTCTACTGCTTTTTTCTTGTCGATAAGTGGTGAGCTCGCTTCACCTTTTACAATAGCGGCTAAAAAAGCAGCTTTTACATAAGCGGCTTGATCCACACCCGCTGGAATGCGGTTTTCTAGCAGATTCATCAAGAACTCATCTTCACCCGCTGGTGGGGTTTTTAATAGTTCAACCAATTCTGCTACCTGCTTTTCATTTAGTGGAAGCGGTACAGTTCCTAGCTCAGCACGTTCTTCGACATGTTTACGATAAGCTTCTAACACAATAATTGTCCTCGTAGTTGGGCTAGCACATTGCGTGAGTAGTCAGAATGACTGCCGGCGTAGATGCACTATAGGAAATAATTAAGGGAATGTGGTCATTGAAATTTTTGTGCTGCAATGATAGCTTAAAACGCTCAAAAAGTTAATGGCTTAGGCTGCAAAAGGCGTAGAATCAAGCCATATTCAATATTTATTATAAAAATAGTAGTCGCTATTAGAGTAAATACCAGACATATATGTTCAATAATTATGAGAACTCATTGTTTTACGTTGAATATTATCAAAGTTGACTCAATGAACGAGTCTGATTGAATTTTAAAAATTAAGGATAATAAGATGAGCAATAATAATGATGACCTTTCAAACTATGAAAAGGGCCTAAAGGTGCGTACTGAGGTCATGGGTGAGGCGCACGTTAAGCGTTCTCTCGATGCCGCCACGGCCTTTACTCAGCCCTTGCAAGACTGGATCATTGAGCACGCTTGGGGCACGACATGGCAAGATGACAACGTCTTACCGCGTAAGTATCGCTCTTTAATTACCTTAGGTTTTTTGGTTGCACAAAAGAGTCCGACCGAGCTAAAAGGTCATATACGCGGCGCTATTAATAACGGTGCAAGTCCCCTTGAGATTCGCGAAGTGCTGATGCACAGCCTACCCTACTGCGGCGCGCCTGCCACCCAAGAAGCGTTTCGCGCTGCTATCGAAGTATTTAATGAGATGGGCATTAATTTAGAGAAATAGCTCTTTCACAAGCCTTGCCTTTGCTTGAAACATTATATAAAAACCCAAGCAAATCTCTGCTATAATTATGCCATTGCCAAACCCTTCTAATCATGACTAAAACCCTTATTTTTAAAGACTTATTCATTATTAAAGACTTAAAGGTATAAAGGGTTAAGAGATAAGTTGATTATGACTATTGCCGTACAAACCCATGTTCCTGCACCAAGAGTAAAACCCAAAAAAGCCATTCAAGGCGAAAAGCTACGTGGCTACGATAAAGTTGCTCGTATCCCAATTAAGGTTATCCCAACCGTCGAGGCAAAAAAAAAGCCGGATTGGATTCGAGTAAAAATGTCCTCCCCTGCCGAGGTAGCGCGCATCAAAGCCAAGCTGCGTGAGCAAAAGCTCTACACCGTTTGCGAAGAAGCCGCTTGCCCGAATCTTGCGCAGTGCTTTGGTGACGGCACCGCAACCTTTATGATTATGGGCGATATATGTACTCGCCGTTGCCCGTTTTGTGATGTCGGTCATGGTCGCCCCAACGAGCTCGATAAAGATGAGCCGCGTCATACTGCTGAGACTATTCAAGGGCTTGAGCTTAAATATGCGGTAATCACTTCTGTGGATCGTGATGATCTAAAAGATGGCGGTGCCAATCATTTTGTAGAAGTACTCAATGAATCACGAGCGCTGAGTCCAAATTGCTTGATCGAGATCTTAGTCCCTGATTTCCGTGGCCGTATGGATGTTGCGTTAGATTTATTAACCGAAACCGCACCCGACGTTTTTAATCATAATATCGAAACGGTACCGCGTCTGTATAAAGCTTTCCGTCCTGGTTCTGATTATCAACACTCGCTTGATTTGCTAAAGATCTATAAAGAGCGTCGTCCTGATATCGCCACCAAATGCGGCTTTATGGTCGGACTTGGTGAGACCGAAGAAGAGGTTTATGCGTTACTTGACGATCTCAAAGCGCACGATGTCGATATGATTACCGTCGGTCAATACTTGCAGCCAAGTAAGAACCACGCACCAGTCGATCGTTATGTGCATCCTGATGAGTTTCAGCGCTATATGGATTATGGCAAAAAGATTGGTTTCTTTAGCATTTGGGCGGGCCCAATGGTACGCTCAAGCTACTTTGCCGATCGTCAGTACTACGGTGAGGATTGCCCTGCGCCTATTCGTAGTAAAAAAGCGCTCGAAGCTGAAGGTAAGCTTGGCTGCTAAAATAGCTATAAATTGAAACAAAAAGGAGACCCATTACGGTCTCTTTTTTTATAATTGTCTGTATAAACGCTACTCAAAGCGCATACACTCGCAGATTAATGTAGTGCTATATTGGTATCAATAAAAAATACCAACGCCTACTTTAAAAACTCATAAAAAAGGATTAACCCATGAGCCAAGAATTCACGCCGCAAGAAGGCTCTTGCTCCTGCTATAGCAATACTTATACCATTAACCATGCTCCTATGGCGCGCTTTATCTGCCACTGTACTATCTGTCAGGATTATACCGGTAAGGCTTATAATGATGTTACGGTTTTACTTAAGTCAGATCTTAGCGAATTAGAGATAGATAAAACACGCTTTCGTAGCTGGAAACTACCGCCGAATATCAGCCGTGGATTATGCAAACGCTGTCATAAGCCAAGTATAGAGACGGCTGTGGGCGGTAATCTTGTGTTAATTCCTACCGATAATTATCCTAATAAAGCGGCGTTGCCTGAGCCGACTATGCATTTGTTTTATAATCGCCGTATTAGGGACGTAGAGGATGATTTACCGAAATATGAGGGCTTTGTGCAGAGTCAAACTATGGTGGTTAAGGAGCTGGCTCAAGGAATGTATAAAAGAGTTACGAGAAGCTAATGGTTATCTCTAAACGCTAGGTTTAGTATTTTAAGCGCTGTTTTATTTTAAAAGACAAACGCTACTAATAGTCAAAACTATTCGTTTCTTTAACTCCTCCATCTGGGACTAATATGATTTCAACCTTAGTAGAAGACGCCGGCCATTTATCCGCTGACATAGCCATCATCGGCGGTAGCGGCTTATATCAAATGCAAGACTTAATCAATAAACGCAACGTTAGTATATCAACGCCTTACGGTAAACCTTCTGACGATATAGTCTTAGGAGAGCTGGGCGACGTAACCGTTGCTTTTTTGACCCGCCATGGTCAAGGGCATAAATTCACCCCTTCTAAAGTGCCCTACCGCGCTAATATCTATGCACTAAAAACCCTAGGCGTGCGTTATGTGATTTCAGTCTCGGCAGTGGGCTCACTACAAGAACACCTCAAACCGTTAGATATGGTCATCCCTGATCAAATGATCGATATGACTAAGCATCGTGCTAGCACTTACTTTGGTAAGGGTGCGGTGGCGCATGTAGCGATGGCAGATCCCTTGTGCCCTGCTGTCAGTGAGGTGCTCAATCGCGCGTATGCTCAAGCGAGTATCCATGAAGGACAATGTCATGAGAAAGCGACTTACGTCTGTATCGAAGGACCACAATTCTCTACTCGCGCTGAGTCGCAGTGGTATCGCCAAATGAATGCCGACATCATTGGCATGACGAATATGCCAGAGGCTAAGCTTGCGCGTGAAGCGAGCATGGCTTACGCAACGCTGGCGCTAGTAACAGATTTTGACTCATGGCACCCAAACGAGGAAGATGTCAGCGCCGATTACGCGATCCAAAACCTGATGAAAAATGCCGATAACGCGCAGCAAGTTGTCAAACAAGCTGTGGCTTTACTCGCCAGCGAACAGCCCGACTCTATTGCTCATACGGCTTTAGCGCAAGCGTTAGTAACGCCAGTTGAAGCGATGAGCGAGGAGACTAAGACGAAGCTTAGTGCGTTATTGCCTTAACTATGATGGTTTTCTAAACAGGAAAAGCCATCAAATAGTTAATGGCTTTTTAGTCGTTGTAGGCTGTAGCTTTATAACCATCAAGCCAACCTCTAGGTAAATACTGCAAATCTTTAGGTTCATCGATATCAGGCAAAGGCTTCATACGCGCTAATGACCAGCGCAAATCTTTAATGCGCTGCTCGGTTACTGCGGCAACATCGCTGACGCTCCATGTCATGTTTGAAAACAGCTGCGCGTTTACTTGTTTAAAGCCAAGCAAAACATAGCCGCCATCAAAGGCTGGAATCAGCGTTATATCATGTTGCTCAAGTTGCTTCGCGGCATCTTTAATCCGCTCAGCAGTTAAATCAGGACAATCACTGCCTATTAAAAGCACCTGTTCGAAATTATCTAGCGCATTCTGACTGGCGCTTAGCATACGCATACCTAAATCACCATCCGCTTGCGCTGACCACAGCAATGATTTAGGTAAATCTAGCGTTTGCCAACAGGGATCGCTTGGTGCCGGACTGACGTTTAGCTCAACCGCAAATCCCGTTGCTAGCGCTTGCTCAACGCTATGTAAAAGTAGTTTACATGCCATCATCGCCGCGCCTTCACTACCAAGCGCGGGTTGTAGCCGGGTTTTTGCTTTACCCTTAGCTGGAAATTTAGCGAATAGGATAATACAAGTTTGTGATTTTTGAGTCATATTAAAAGTTTTCTATTATTTATAATAACGTTGTCTAATATTATCCGCTGATATGCCGCGCCAATAATCAAAGCGCAGCTGCCACATGAGAATAATGGTCCGCCACGTACCATGCTGCTGCCAACGCCTTGCTGAAGTTATCACCTTAGTTTTTAGACAAGCAGGTTTGGCAATTGCTTTAAGCTGTTTACACAGCTCGACATCTTCCATCAAGCCTTGCTTAGGATAGCCACCGACTTGCTCAAACAGAGTACGTTTGATGAAAATAGCTTGATCGCCAGTTGCAATGCTAGTGAACCGTGAGCGCCAATTCATCATTTGACTGACTAGCCAAAGCATCGGCTGGCGACTATTTAACTTGACATCAAAACGTCCCCACTCTGAGTTTTTTATAGCGGTCATCACTTCATATATAGCTTGAGTTGGTAGCTTAGTATCGGCATGCAAAAATAATAAGATGTCACTGGTGGCTAACGCTGCACCTGTATTCATTTGCACAGCGCGCCCTGCTTCGGACTCAATAACTTGCCAGTTGATAGCTAAGTCGATGGATGATTTATTATCAGCCTTTAACGCTTTGATAATATCTTGAGCAATAACGATAGAATAATCGTTTGAGCCACCATCAACCAAGATCACTTGCTGCGGGGCTGGATTGAGACTATAAATACTGGCAAACAAATAAGGCAGATTATCTGCCTCATTGAGTATAGGGATAATGATAGTAACGTTAGCAATAGCCGTCATAGTTAGCCGTACTCTTACTTTTGCTTATTATTGCCATTATTTTTTGTTCAAATTCCAATTATAATCGGTATAGCTAATCTTAGTTTTGCCATTTTTTAAATCAGCCGTTTGTGATTTATTGAGACCTAAGGAGGAATTATAGCGAGCCAAAAATCCTTCTAAATCTTTGGTACCGCGCCAATTGCTCTCAAAGTCTTCTTTATACCATTTAAAAATTGGCGATACCTCAAGCGTATTACCTTTGAGTCTATTGCGACTGCTATCGGCGAGGAATTTACTGGTGACTTGCTCCAACTGCTTATCCAGTTTACTACCCGTATAAGCATCGTCCAATAATGCAGGACAACCAATGCTTGCACAGTTTACCGCAAAGTGAATACGCGGTTCGTTATAACGCCCAGAGCCGCGAATCAGGTTGTGCTCAATATCATCAAGCGAGCGTTTTTTACCCAGTACGGTGACAAAATCTTGCTTCCAAGGCGAGCTAAAAATCCCGCCAATATCTTTAATCGATTTGATATTAGGATATTTGGTTAGCACTAAATCTACGGTGCCTGCGTTATAGACGTTGATTAAAAAGGCTAATTGCTCATCCTTACTCCAACGGTTGAACTGTGCTTGACTGACTTTGCCAATCGCTGCCAGGTAGCTATCAAGCTTAGCTTGATCCGCTTTCATAGCGTTATAATTAACGACTGAGGCTTTGCCTCCATTGGTCATCGTGACGTTTTTATTTAACAAACTGTCCCAAGCGCTATGATTAAAGTCGGCATAGCTTGCCATGCTAGCCAATAATATTGAAGTCGCGACTGCTGTCTTAGTTAATAAACGCTTGCTTGAAAAACTAATAGTGCTTTTAAATAAGCTCATATTTAACTCCGTTTAAATCGATGATATTTCTCTACCCATTTGAGTAAAGTCTCTGGGGCATGATTACGCTTCCACTCGCCCGCTACATATTTATTGGCTTCACTCATCGTGGGATAAGTATGAATCGTGCCGAGTACTTTATTGAGTCCAAGGTTATGTTTCATCGCCAGCACGTATTCTGCTAGCAGCTCGCCAGCATTATGGCCGACGATAGTCACGCCTAGTATTTTGTCTTTATTAGGCACGGTCAAAACTTTTACCCAACCTGTCGCTTGGCTTTCGGTGACCGCGCGATCAAGGTCACTAATATCATAGCGAGTTACTTCAAACTCAGTACCCTGCTCATTGGCTTCAGTTTCACTAAGACCAACCCGAGCGATCTCAGGATCGATAAAGGTCACCCAAGGAATCACGCGATAATCCGCTTTAAACTTCTTAAGACCGCCAAACAATGCGTTGACCGCTGCATACCAAGCTTGATGCGAGGCCACATGGGTGAACTGATAAGGGCCTGCAACATCACCCGCTGCTAAGATATTAGGGAATTTGGTTTGTAGGTAGTCATTGGTAACGATAGTGCCTTCAGTATCTATGCCTAGATTCTCAAGGCCATAGCCTGTGGTACGAGCCTCACGACCGACCGCCAGTATCAAAGCATCAAACTCCAGAGTACTCTCTACTCCTTGCTTGTCTTTTACTGTCAAAGTTTGTACTGAACACTCTTTATTAACACCACTATCGCGTGTGAAACGTACCGCATTGTGATTAAGTAGCACTTGTACGCCATCGGCCTCTAGACATTCTTTGGCATAGTCAGCTACCTCTTGATCTTCCTTATTAAGCAGCTGCGCACCACGTTGAACTTGAGTCACATTTGAGCCCAGCCGAGCAAAAGCTTGTGACAATTCACAACCAATAGGCCCACCGCCGATAATGACTAAGCGCTCAGGCGGCGAGGATTGATGGCTGAGTTTCTCCCATAAATTATCACTGGTGAGATAATCAACGGTCTCTAAACCGTCAATCGGCGGTATAAAAGGTCGGCTACCGGCAGCGATGATAATATTGCGCGTGGTAAGGCGCTGTACTTGACCATCGTTATCTTTAACCTCAACCGTCCACGGATCAATGATAGTGGCGTAGCCTTTGATCACATCAACGCCAAGACCTGTATAACGCTCGACACTATCATTGGGCTCAATTTTTTTGATCACTTGCTGGATACGGCTCATAACGGCTTTGAAGTTGTAGTCGACTTCGACGTTTTGTAGACCAAACTCTTCAGCATGACGCATGTTGTGCGCCACTTTTGCGCTTTTAATCAGCGATTTGCTCGGCACGCAGCCATAGTTTAGACAGTCACCGCCCATCTTATTGGCTTCAATCAACGTAACTTTAGCCTTTACCGTAGCGGCGATATAAGAAGACACCAGTCCGCCTGCTCCCGCGCCGATCACTACCATATTACGATCAAAGGTCTTAGGCTTATTCCAACCTTTATAAACTTGGCGAGCTTTGTACCAATCGAGTGCTTTTTTGGCTAATAAGGGAAATATCGCCAGTAACGCAAATGAGCCCAATAACGCTGGGGAGATAATATCTCCAAGGCTTTCAATTTGCGCAAGTTGCACGCCAGCGTTGACGTAGACAAAAGTCCCTGCCAGCATGCCTATTTGACTAACCCAATAATAAGTCCACGCCTTGATAGTGGTTAAACCCATCAAGATATTGACGATGAAAAAGGGAAACAATGGCAATAGACGCAAAGTAAATAAGTAAAAGCCGCCGTCCTTTTCTATACCTGCATTGATACTTTTGAGCTTATTAGCAAACTTACTTTGGAAGCTATCTCGTAGTAGATAACGAGAAGCAAGAAAAGCAAATAGCGCGCCAATGCTAGAAGCAAAGGAAGCTAATAATAGCCCCCACCAAAGACCAAACAAGGCTCCCGCGAGCAAAGTCATGATAGCCGCGCCTGGCAATGAGAATGCGGCGACTAATATATAGGCTAAAAAGAATAACCCGCCTACTAATAGTGGCGACTGGTTGCGCCACTCATAGAACTGTCCTAAGCGCGACTGAATACCCTCTAGGGTCAATAAATCATCGAAACCAAAGAAGAAGAAACCAGCGATGACTAAGATAACCACGAGGACAATTAAAATCTTTTTCATAAGCTAATATTGTCCTGTGTAGACGGAATAAAGCGAGTGTAGTAAAAGTAAATTACAAAATTTATAAGGTATCTATTTAACAACTTTAAACCGCCGAATCTACAATTTTATCGTCTTGTTTATGTTCTTGGCCTTCCTCTTCTAGCGCGCCGCCGCAGCTACTGCCTTGCCCTGCAGTACAGCCATAACAATGATCGCCGATAGCTATCGCGTCGCCTGTAGAGTCTTCAGTAAGCAGATCACGTAGATGTCGACGTGACTTATTGGGTACGGGCATCTCAAGTTGCTGATTAAAGTCGCAGTCAAACAGCTCACCTAACCAGTTGACACTGATGGTCGAGCGACACATGACTTCTTTTAAATTATCAGCGTCGTAATTATCTTTGAGCAGATCCATATAAGGGTGAAACTCGTTTTTGGCTAACAATACCGCGCCAAAACGCTGAATCGGCATATTAGTTAGCGCAAACAGTTGATTAAACTCGATATCAAAATGTTCTTTGAGCTCACGCTTATAATCAGCTTCGAGCATCTGTTGATTGGGGGGTAATGTCGCGCCTTGGGGGTTATATACTAGATTCAAAGTCAAGCCTGTATCAGCACGTCCATAGCCTAAAGTGTTTAGCTTGTGAAGACCCAAGATACTATCATCAAACGCGCCTTTGCCGCGCTGCTTATCAACGTTCTCTAATGAATAACAAGGTAGTGATGCCACAACTTCAACGTCATTATCCGCCAAGAACTGCGCCATGTCCTCAAAACCCTCTTCCATCAAAATCGTTAGATTACAGCGATCAATAACTTTAACCCCTAAGGCGCGAGCTTCTTTTACTAGGTATTTGAAATCTTCATGCATCTCTGGCGCGCCGCCTGTGAGATCAAGCGTATCTATCTCTTGCGCTTGTAATACTTCTAATATCAGCTCAACTAACTCGCGTGACATCATCTCAGTACGATAAGGACTGGCAGCTACATGACAATGGACGCAAGACATATTGCATAGATAGCCCATATTGACTTGCAATGTCGTCAGCTTACGCCTCTTAATCGCAGGAAAGTCCGTATGTTCAAGCAGTTCAATAGTTGATTTCATAGCGTGTGGCCTTTGGATGATGATCGTTTTAATCTTTAGTATTTGCTGCGTATACAAGCAGAATATAGGAAAACTTTAAAGATAAATAGCTTTTTTGAGTGATAACTCATTTATTATTACACTATTTAATTTTTCTATTGTGACGCGGGGTGATAGTCAGTGTAACTAAACAATCAATGGCAGCTAAACTATTGTTTCGTAAATCGGTATTGCTGATATCATTACTACAAACTCTACTTATAAGAGTTAACAAAACGCTTGTCGATATAACGTTTGAGCCACCAGACCCAGCGTCCTTCTACGCTAAAGCTACCCCAACTGCCGATAGCATATTTATCACCGCAAGCGAGCAAATACAAAGTGCGGTTTTTAGGTTGATAGCTTTTTAAATTATCCCCTGCTAAATAGGCCAGTAAGTTATCGGCTTCCACTTTGCCACCAAATACCGCATGCACGCCTGAATGTGCCATCTCTCGATCCACGCGAGTCGCCACGTCACCTACGGCAAAGACATTGTCATGCGAGATACTTTGCTGTTTATCATTGACCGCGATAAAACCTTCATCCACTGTAGCCAAATTAGTATGACCAGTCCAAGCAGAGCCTATCACTCCTGTAGCGGCGATGACCGCATCGGCAGCTAGCGTTTGCTGAGACATTATTAATTGCCCATCCGCTAAACTCTCAGCGCGCTCATAGATAATCTTAACATTGTGGCGCTGTAATTGTTTAATGACGCGAGAGCGAAAGCCTGCATCAAAGTCTGAGAGTAAATGCTCACTGCAGACTAGACAAGCTTGATGATTGGCATTAATTTGCTGTAAGGCAAACTGTGCTGCCATCACCAGCTCCGTTGCTGCCGCGCCCGCACCCACTACGGCAACTTTATAAGAGCTCGTTTGCTTAGCTTGCTTAAGGATCTGTTGCCACTGCTCGACGAAATTGAATATTGGTCGTACGGGAATGACTGTATTTTCTAAATATTCATCTGCTAGGGCATCAGTGTCAAGCCAAGTCATATCAGTATCAGCGCCCGTATTTAGCGATAGCATCTGATAATGAAAATGCTCTTTTTCAGCAGTAGTGACAATTTCTTTATCGGCATCGACGGCGACGATTGGTCGCTGTACTAGCGTCACGCGGGCGCGTTTGCACAGATCAGTAATGTTGATACTGATGTCGCGAAGGTCATAATGTCCTGCCATCCACCCGGGCAACATACCAGAATAAAGCGTCTGCGGCTGCTCAGTGATAATGCTTACCTCTATATCTTTTAGATCATCTAAGCGCTTATTTGCAAGCCGGCGTAGCAAGCCAATGTGTGCGTGCCCTGCTCCAGCGAGCAGTAGTTTTTTGGTAGGATGCTTTTTAGTCAGTAGCTTTTTCATTGTTTACGCTTTTATTAGAAGAGACCGCTGAGATTAAAACATAAGTTAATACCACTTTAAGTCAGTATATTGTAGGATGAATAAAATGTTTGGTAATTAACATACAAAGAATAATTTTAAGGATAAGATAATGTCGCAGTCACTAATGATAGCTCGCTTGGGTAAACCAACCCTACTAGCTATGGCTCTAGCAAGCCTAATCGGTTGCAGCTCAATCGATAATACCCTCACAGAAAATAGCACCGCTCAAGCATCTGCAGAGTCGGCGGCGACCGTCTATTATAATGGTGATATTATCACTATGGCAGGCGATACCCCTGACATGGTTGAAGCGCTAGTGACTAAAGACGGTAAAATCGCTTATGTGGGTAGCTTAAATGCGGCGCAAGCAAAATATAAAAATGCCGTTCAAGTTGACTTAAAAAACCAAACTTTATTGCCTAGTTTCATCGATCCGCACAGCCATTTTGGTATGGTCTCTAATACCTTTGGCCAAGCTGACCTTAATCCGCCGCCTGTCGGCAATGTCGATAGTATCGATAAAATGCTACAAGTGCTCAAAAATTATAAGGAAGATAATGATATCGCTGATGGTGAATGGCTATATGGCTGGGGTTATGATGAGACGCAACTCGCCGAGGACCGTCATCCGACCAAAGAGGAAATCGATAGCGTACTCCCAAATAATCCCGTCTATTTGCAGCATACCAGTGGACATATGGGCGTAGCGAACTCTAAAGGCCTAGCTGCGATGGATATCACTGCCGATAGCCAAGCGCCAGAAGGCGGCAATATCGCTCGCGTTAAAGGCTCTGATGAGCCCAATGGTCTAGTGCAAGAAACCGCGATGTACCCGTTTATGTATGTGCTTCTCAAAGAGCTGACACCCAAGCAAGCTGAATTTTTTGATCAAACCCAAGATTACTATGCGAGTAATGGCGTCACTACTGCGCAAGATGGCTCAACCACGCGTGATGCGATTGAGTTTTTTCAATCACAAGCGGATGCGGGCAAATTAAAGATCGACTTAGTCTCACTCGCAGGCGTCAGTGATTTAGATAAGAACTTAGCCGATAAAGACTTTGTTTGGAAAAGGTACCAAAATGGCTTTAAAGTCCAAGGCACCAAAATTATTGCCGATGGCTCCCCGCAAGGCAAAACCGCTTATTTTACTCAGCCTTATCTAACGCCGGTGGCGGATTGTGAGAGTGATTGCCGCGGCTTGCCTAGTATCAGCCAAGATGAGATGAATGAGATGTTTGCTAAAGCTTACGCGCGGGACAATCAGCTTTTTATCCATAATAATGGTGATGGCGCTACCGATATGATTCTCAAGGCGCATGAGTATGCGATCAAAAAAACCGGCCAAGCGGCTGATAAAGACCGCCGTACTGTGCCCATCCATGCGCAGTTTGCGCGTCCGGATCAACTAGAGGCGTTTAGAAAGTATAAGATGCTGCCGTCATTTTTTACCAATCACGCTTATTTTTGGGGTGATGTCCATATCAAAAACTTAGGGGCTAAGCGAGCGAACTTTTTAAGCCCTATTGCGACTGCTGATGACATGGGACTAATATACACCAACCATTCTGATGACACAGTGACCCCTATTGATCCGCTATTCTCTGTCTGGACAGCGGTCAATCGCACATCACGCACCGGCAAAATTATCGGTAAAGATGAGCGCGCCAGCCCCTATCAAGCGCTAAAAGCAATTACTGCTAATGCCGCTTATGAGTACTTTGAAGAGGACTCTAAAGGCTCTTTAGAAGTCGGTAAGCTTGCCGACTTAGTCATTTTGGATAATAATCCTTTAACGGTAAAAGCGGATAATATCCGTAATATAGAAGTAGTAAGGACTATCAAGGAAGGCAGAACCATTTATGACCGCGCCACACCAGACTCAAGCGCGCAGTAAACTGATAAAAAACTATATTTTTATTTATTAAACTCATCAAGGACCTTTACATGAGCACTACTATGAGTACTACCGAGCAAATTACCTCATCGAATACCAGCCACTATCTGCATCATACTTTTTTTGAGCCGACAGATAGCGAGACTCAGATCACAGCGACTCTATTGATCGTTCACGGTATGGCGGAGCACAGTGGTCGTTATAGCGATTTTGCGCAGTTCTTAGCAGATAATGGTATCGCTGTCGCCACCTATGATCAGCTCGGTCATGGCAAAACGGTTAAGTCAGAGAGCGAGCTTGGCTTCTTTGGTGAAGAGCATCCGGTGCAGTCTTTATTAAAAGATGTGATTATCATGGCAGATAGTTTAAAGGCGAAGCATCCAGATGTTCCGCACTTCATTATGGGTCATTCGATGGGCTCGTTTATCGTACGTACAGTAATGAAGCATCACGCTCATAACTTTACAGGCGCTATTTTGATGGGTAGCGCTGATGCTGATCCATTAGCCAAAGTTATTTTGCCTATCAATAAATGGCTTGCCAAAATCGCTCCTAAAAAACCAAATGCGGTGTTTGCTAATATTATGAATAAAATCTTCAATAGTAAACTTGATAACCGTATTTCTTCCTCACAGTTTGCTTGGCTGACCGAAAACCAAGCCAGTATTGAGGTTTACGAAGCCGATCCTTTAACCGGTTTCGACTTTACCAATAACGGTTATTTAACGCTATTTAATTTAATGGAATCTGGTCTAAACAAAAATTGGGCCGCGACTATTAACAAAGACTTTCCGATGCTATTTGTCAGCGGTAAAAATGACCCTGTCGGTAATATGAGCAAAGGCGTACGCAAAGTGGTCAACCGCTTAAATGAGCAAAACTTTAATCAGGTAGACGTTAAGCTGTATCCACATATGCGCCATGAACCGCTCCATGAGTTAGAGAAAAAAACCGTCTATCAAGATATTTTAGACTGGATAAATAGCCATGCTACCAAGGTCTAGTAATTATTATTCACACGCTATATAGTCGCTATAAAATAAAACAGATACGTCTGCATTATTGTCATTTTTATATTAAGCTAGCTATAAGTAAGTGATTTGCTAAAAGACATAAAATTAGCGACAATACGGCAGCTAACTTTTAACCTATAAGCAGCAGATTAATGGGTTGAACCTTTACTATAAAATTTAAATTCATTTAACTTACATTATTAATTTTGGGAACTTTTATGTCATTACAACAAACGATCGAACAAGCTTTTGAAAACCGTAACGAGTACAGCCCAGCCAATATGCCGCAGGATGTCCGTGATGCTATCGAGCAAGTGCTTGAGCAATTAGACAACGGTAGCCTGCGCGTCGCTGAAAAAAAGGATGGCGAATGGGTGGTCAATCAGTGGGCGAAAAAAGCCGTCTTACTCTCGTTCCGTCTCAATGACAACTATGTGCAAGCAGCCGGCGAGCATGTGCAGTTTTATGACAAAGTGCCGACGAAATTTGCCGATTGGAGTGAAGCTCAGTTCAAGGAAGCAGGCGTACGAGTCGTACCACCAGCCGTCGCTCGTAAAGGCTCCTACATTGCAGCAGGCGCGGTACTGATGCCGTCCTATGTCAACATCGGCGCGTATGTCGATCAAGGCGCAATGGTTGATACGTGGGCGACCGTCGGCTCGTGCGCGCAAATTGGTAAAAACGTCCATCTCTCAGGTGGTGTCGGTATCGGCGGTGTTTTGGAGCCACTACAAGCTAATCCGACCATCATTGAAGACAACTGCTTCATCGGTGCGCGCTCTGAGATCGTTGAAGGCGTTATCGTTGAAGAAGGCGCAGTGATCTCTATGGGCGTCTATATCGGTCAATCTACGCGTATCTATGATCGCGAAACTGGCGAGATTCATCGCGGCCGTGTACCCGCAGGTTCTGTGGTGGTGCCCGGTAGCTTGCCATCTGAGGACGGCACCCATAGTCTATACGCTGCTATCATCGTCAAAAAAGTCGATGCGCAAACGCGTGCAAAAACAGCGGTTAATGAGCTATTACGTTTAGACTAGTTATTTAGACCTGTTATTAGGATTAGTTATACAGTCTCTATAACTCTTATACATTACCGTAATAAAAAAGATGCTGAAGTCAGACTTCAGCATCTTTTTTATTGAAAATGGATTTTTGATTACTTCATCACCTAGCTTAGTGTGTCGTTACTCTCCGACCACACCAGACTGTAACACCAAGTGTTTAACTTCGATAAAGTCTTCAAGCGTTGACTGACCACGCAGGCGACCGACGCCGCTTTGCTTATAGCCGCCTTCCTCAAACTCATCGCGCATCACTGCCCAATCATTGAACCAAATAGTACCTGCTTGCACTTCTCGGGCAACGCGGAACGAGCGGTCTAAATCTCTGGTCCAGATACAAGCAGACAAACCATATTCTGTGGCATTAGCCATCTCAATCGCTTCGCGCTCACTTTCAAACACTTCTAATACTAGTACCGGGCCGAACACCTCTTGCTGTACGATATCCGCTTGACTGTCATCGACTTCTAACAAGGTTGGCTGATAAAATGCGCCTTTAGCTTGTTGGCTATCATTGAGTGGACCACCGCGAACGAGTACTTTAGCACCTTTATCGATAGCATCTTGTACCATCTTATCGACACGTTTGACGTTATTTTGATCGATCATCGCGCCCATATCATTGCTAGTATCCATCGCATCGCCGACTTTGACGTTCTCTAAGCGTTTGGATAACTTGTCGCGCACTTCATCAGCGATATCTTTATGGACTAAGATGCGGCTACCGGTCATACAGAATTGACCGGTAAAGGTCGTGAGCGCTTTTTCAACAACTGGCAAACAAGCATCAATGTCAGTATCGGCAAAGACAAGGTGCGGGGTTTTACCGCCGAGCTCTAGGCCAAATAGCTTCAGCTCATCTGCGCCTTCTTTCATTAGCGCGCGTCCCGTTGAGGTGCTGCCTGTGAAACTAATGGTCGGTACATCAGGATGCTCGACTAAGGTTTGTAATGCCTCTCGCTCGCCTATGACCATATTGACTACCCCTTTAGGCAGCTCCTCTACGCTGGCAATAATATCCATGATAAGCGCATTACTTAGAGCCGTTTGTCCCGGCATCTTCAGTACGGTCGTGCAGCCCGCTGCCAACGCGGGGGCCAGCGAGCGAATCAGTAGCGCCGCAGGAGAGTTCCAAGGCGTGCTAATACCCGCCACCCCTATCGCTTCTTTAACTAAGATAGAATACTTGCCCGCCGACCATTCCGCCGTACGACCAAACTCAGTGTAGATTTTGGAAGCCGCGAAACGTATATTAGGCATAACAAAAGAGGCTTCAAATTGCGCCTCACCAATTGCTTTACCATTCTCTTTGGCTATCATAGTTGCTAGCTCATCTTGACGAGCTTCAAAGGCATCTGCCATCTTGGTCAACACTCGATAACGCAGATCGCGGTTGGTTTTCCAGTCGGTATTTTTGAAGGTATCTTTTGCCGCTTTGATAGCGTCTTGCATCTCAGTTTTGCCGCCTTCAACGTAACTGCCTAAGACGTCACCTGTCGAGGGATTGATGGTGTCTTTTTTATCGCCGCTATCTATCCATTCTCCATTGATATATTGCTTGGCATGATTATTTGTTATCATATTGCACTTTCCTTTACTGTTTTGACCCCTATAATCCTAGACTTCTACTTATTGGATTACTATTGGTTATTGTAACTGGTTATTATCACTTTGATTATTAACGCCGTTATTTCAACTACTATAGTATTCAGTCACTTATAGTGAGTCCCAAAAAAAGCATACAGCTCGTACAAGGATGCCAAGATGGTCAAACTTATTTTACTAGGCTTATTGGCAGGGGCACTGTTTAGCTCGACCTTTATCCTAAATGAAGCAATGAGTAGTGCCGGCGGCCATTGGTTTTGGTCCGCTAGCCTACGTTATACCTTTATGTGGCTAATGCTTAGCGTCATTATCGCGATGCAACATGGCTTTGGCCGTCTAAAGGAGCTAAGCGTCATCTTTGCTCAGCATTGGCGCTTTTGGTGTGTCACAGGTAGTATTGGTTTCGGCGTCTTTTATACCGGTATTTGTTACGCGGGTGATCACGTAGCTGGTTGGGTGGTTGCCGCGACTTTTATGTTTACGGTGGTTACAAGTTTACTGGTGCTACTTGCTTTCGGGCAGCGCTTCGATAAGAAGTTCATCGCTTACGCGTTACTGGTGTTCATCGGGGTAGTATTAGTTAATCTGAGTGAAGGCCTGCGGGCTTCAGCGTTAGAGACAGTAGCGAGCGCCTCCATGTCTGAGATGATTATTTTGGGGGCACTTCCCGCCCTGCTAGCCGCTTTCTGTTATCCGATTGGTAATCAATTGGTTTGGCAAGTGTCCTATAATTCACGCCAGCATACCGCTAAGATGCGCGAGGTTCGAGCCTACTCTTATGAGCAAAGGATGCAGCCGATAGTCAATGAAGCACCCATTCTCTCTAGCGCTATTGACCCTAATATCGATCATTCTTACCCTAGCGACTCTGTGGCTAGCCATCAGCCCTCGTCTTTATTACAACATTTAATCAGCCGCATTCCTGCTGTTGAAACGGACTTACTACAAGATGCCTTTAATAAAGTTTGGCTGATGACGTTGGGTAGTTTGCCATTTTGGCTACTATTGGGCATTATAGTGCGTCCTGAGGCGCCAAGCGGCTCTCAGCTATTTAACACGTTACTAGTGGCGCTACTAGCTGGCGTCGGTGCGACCAGTATTTTTCTTTATGCGCGAGAGCGTGCAGTGACTTCAAGTGAAGTGGCTGGCGTCGACTCCACCCAGGCGAGCGAAGTGATTTTTGCCTTGATGGGTGGTATGTTGTTTCTAGGTAATATGCTGCCCTCAGCTATGGGTCTGTTAGGTATTGGACTCATCATTTTAGGCTTGATACTGTTTGCTAAAGACGGCTAATCATAAAACGAGTTCTCAATTTTTATAGAATATAAGCAACCACTCATCACAAAGCGCAATTTACCCTAAAGAACAGTCAGCATGGAAAAACATAACAATGGTTAATGATTTGATTTTCCCTGATATTTTACTATACCTGCTAGATATGGTTGGGGTGATTGCTTGCGCTATCGCGGGCACCCTGCTCGCTCAGCATAAAGGCTTTGATATCGCCGGTTGTATTTTAGTATCGATGGTTAATGCTATTGGTGGCGGAACTTTGCGTGATATGGCTTTGGATCGCCATCCGTTGTTTTGGATGACCGATCTTAATTACGTCATCGTTATCACCGTGACCTCCCTTGTCCTACAAGTATTTTTTCATCTATATCATAAGATCGATAATGCGCTCAGATTATTCGATGCTATAGGGCTTGCCGCCTTTAGCGTCATTGGCTTTAAGGTCGCCCTTCATCAAGATATGTCGCCCCTGATTGCCATAATGATGGGAGTTTGGACGGCCATTATTGGCGGCATGCTACGCGATATCATCTGTAATGAGATTCCCTTAGTTCTACAACGTGAGATCTATATTTCTGCTAGTGTTGCCGGTTCAGTGACTTATCTATTACTCGACTATTTAGGTCTAAACCCTGGGCTTAACGAGTTTATTATGCTCGGCGTTATCTTTGCCGTACGTATGTTAGCGGTAAAGTTTGACTGGCATCTGCCTTCTATTCGTCTTGTTGATTGATATCAATAATAACTTAGCCGCGCTTATGTTAAATATTGCTTTAGATGCTACCCTAATCACTACCTTTGACCCGCGTTCTTTATTATATCTATTCGATATGATAGGTATTGTTGCGTGTAGCGTCTCTGGAACGATTTTGGCAAAGCACAAAAACTTCGATGTTTTTGGCTGTTTATTGGTCTCTATTGTCACCGCCATTGGCGGTGGTACCGTGCGCGATGTGATTTTAGATAGGCATCCGCTATTTTGGATGGTTGATATGAGCTATCTGACAGTCATTACTATAGCTTCTATAATGACACAGATATTTTTCCACCCCAATTCAAAGAGAGTTGATAAGTTTTTAAAACTCTCTGATACCATCGGTCTATCAGCGTTTACTTTGATCGGTATTAAAGTTGCCGATAGCATGGACGCTAATGTGCCAGTAGCGTTGCTATTAGGAGTTATTACGATCATTGTCGGTGGCATCATTCGCGATATGATCTGTAATGAGATTCCGCTGGTACTACAACAAGAGATCTATATTAGTGCCGCTTTAGCTGGTGGTGTTCTGTACTTTGCCCTGTATAATTTAGGGGTTGCGGTTTGGATTGCTGACATCTCTGCTATGAGTGTCATCTTTAGCATACGTATGTTAGCCATTCGCTACGATTGGCAGTTCCCTTCATTAGAGTGGCGACGTTAAGATTTTAGTTTACTAAAACCAAGTCTTTCACCATCAGCTGTAAGCTACGTTTACCATTCCACTCGTTAACATCGAGCTCAAAGAGGATATGCACCTTTTCAGCGCGGTAATCCCAAGCAGCAGCATCGAAGTTGAAATAAATGGCATCGATTGGATACTGCACACCAGGATAGCGCAAGGAAAGTTTGAGATGCTTATCTTTTAATATCTTAAAGCTCAATACTTCAAATATGCCATCGAATATCGGTGCGGCAAAGCCATGGCCCCAAATACTGGCCTCGGCCAGCTCATCGGCAAACCATAAGCTAAAGTCGCTGGCTTGCAGCTCACCATCGGTGAATTTTTGCTCGGCGAAGACCTCTTGGTCCAGCTCCTCCATTACCTTATCAAAAGCGGCTACAAACCCCTCAAAATTACCACGCTTAATAGTCAAGCCCGCCGCCATGGCATGACCACCAAAGTGAGTGATAAGCTCGGGGCTGCGCTCAGCCACTTGCTCAATAGCATCGCGAATATGTACGCCAGCGATGGAACGCGCTGAGCCTTTGATCGCGTCATCAGCTCCCGTACGCTCGGTATCCGCAGGAGCAAAGACAATACTAGGCCGATAGTGACTCTCTTTTAAGCGGCCAGCGACGATACCGATGACGCCTTGATGCCAGTCGTCTTGATAAAGCACGATGCTGCGCTTAGCGTCAACGGCTGGTTTTTTTTGCACTTTAGTAGCAATAATAATATCATCGCTACCCTCCAAATCTTCTTCATGAATAGCATCAGCGGCAGCGTTCTCATCTTCTAAAGCTTGCAGGATCTGATCAGCTTGCGCGCGCATCTCACCTTCGACTTGCCGACGATTACGATTGAGTAGCTCAAGCTCATGCGCTAAACGCTGCGCGCTACCCCAATCATCGGTAAGCAAACACTCGATACCGATACGCATATTGTCCATGCGTCCCGCCGCATTAATCCGTGGACCCAATACAAAACCAAAGTCTTGTGCATGTAGCTGCTTGGGATCGCGCCCTGCTTGCTCAAGTAATGCCAGAATACCGATACAGCAGCGCCCTTGACGAATCGCGTTTAGTCCATGGTGGACAAGAATACGGTTATTCTTATCGAGTACGCCGACATCAGCGATAGTACCTAGTGCGACTAAGTCTAAATACTGACTGACTTGCACGGCCGGTTTACCTGCTTCACGTCTAAGCTTAGCAAGCCTGCCTAACACATAGAACGCTACCCCTACTCCAACTAGCGCCTTGCTAGCAAAGGTGCAGTCCAATTGATTGGGATTGACTACCGCTTCAGCCGGCGGCGTCGCTTTCGTCGTTAGATGATGATCGGTAATAATCACGGTGATACCGTCCGCTTGCGCGCGCGCAACACCCTCATGACTTGAGATACCATTATCAACGGTGACAATCAAATCAGGCTGATAAGTCTTGATGCCTAATTCGACAATCTCAGGGGTTAGGCCATAGCCGTACTTAAAGCGATCGGGCACTAAGAAGTCGACTTGCGCGCCCATCTTGGTCAACGCGCGCATCATCAGCGCGGTACTAGTCGCGCCATCACAGTCAAAATCGCCTACTATCAAGATACGTTTATTAGCATCGATAGCAGCATCTAATAAGCGCACCGCTTCCGTGACTCCATGCAAGTCTTCAGCGGGCAACAGACCTGACAAATGAGTCTCAAGCTCTTCAGGCTGCATGATACCGCGGCCGGCATAAAGCCGAGCAAGGGTTGGAGATTGGGCGGCTAACGGCTGTAGCGCGGTGGGCAGCTCGTCAATGCGAGTGCCAGTAAAGCGAGGAGTTAAATTTAGCATAGCGGTATTCTACTGGCTTTAGCGAAGGGTCACAATGTTAATTTTTGCCCAACTCTGCTCATAGTTTAACTGGTCTGCTGCATATCAGTTAGAGTAATTCTCATGATAGCAGTTACAAAAACCGTGCATTTTCGCGCTACTTTTCTGCAATTTGCTACAAAGCTATGATTGTACGGCGCAGATATTTCCTTAAACTATCAATTAACTATTTGTTTCTACCTTTAACTATTCATTCTATTATAAGGATAATTTATGAAAACGACGCCAAAAGCTGAAAAACTCCCTAACACTATTGATCCTAATTTAGATCTCGAGCAAGTAAGAAAGGAGTGTCTAAAATTAGTCAAAAAACGCGCGAAGTTTTCAGCAGGTGTAGCGGTTGTTCCCGTACCCTTTTTTGATGTCGCCGTTGATGCGGGTATGCTCACGCAGTTAATCCCTGAGATTAGTGAGCGTTTTGGTTTGATCGAAGACCGCAAATCTGCCATTGATCTAGAGTCGCGCGAAGTGCATTGGAGTGCTATTAGAGACCGTACTGTCGACTTTGCAGGACTCATGGCCACCCGCGGGATTGTTAAAAAGACGATTCAAGGGTTTGGTGGTCGTATTGCTGCCAAGCAAGTCACTAAGTTCATTCCATTAGGTGGGCAGTTAGTCGCGGCAACGATGGGCTACACTATATTTAAGAAGATTGCTTCTGACCACGTTGAGGACTGCTATAAGCTTGCCAAAGAGATTCAGCAAAAAGAAAGTAGCAAAAACGTCTAAACCATTAGGGTCTGCCACAATGTAACCAGTTAAGCTTGGCTTAGCTGGTTTTTTATTACCGATTTGTGCAGATAGATTGATGAAGTATTCACTACTACCAATCAAGCGCTCGGCATGCTATTTTGCCTACTATAAATTCAGCTTAAAGGACTAAATGATGAAAAAACTCATACTCTCCACTACAATGCTAGCGGCCTTTGCTTTAGCAGGCTGCGCTTCTACTGGTGCTAATAATAATGCAGGCAATCCTATCGGTACCGCCAATGAGATCGGCATGAATGTCTTTAAAGCCGCTATTGATAACCAATGCCGCAGCCAAATCGAAAACCAGAATGCGTGGCGTATTGCTAGCGCTGCGATGAGCGATAAGCAAGAAGAAGCTCTCAAATCTCGAGTTTGCGGCTGCGTTAGTGAGCAAGCACCGCAGCAAGTGACTCTCGTTGAGTTAGGGAACGCCGCTATAGATCCAAGCTACCGTACACAATTGGTCACTAGAGTCGTCGCAAAATCGCTACAGAGCTGTTACGGCAGCATCGTTGGCTAAGCGGTTATAAACACCTTCATTGTTCAAATAAAGTCAGCGTAGTAATTGCTTAAATAAGCTTATTCATATAAATTGTGGATAAGCTATTTTTTTTATAAAGCATTCTTATTTTTGATAGTAGAGAGTTTTGATAGCAATAAATCTAATCTATCATGAGATATGGAATTTCTACTGATATATCAAGGAAGACAGATGAAAAGACGTGATTTTATAAAGTTTGGCAGCCAAGCGACTGTAGCAGGAACTCTGTTGGTTCAGCTAAGCGCTTGCTCCTCAGATTCAGACGACTTTAATAAGGTAAACAACGACTCAAACAAAATAGATGACTTAGGGTATCAAGGCGCTGCGCCTTTCGTCCATGGCATTGCCAGCGGCGACCCTTTACAAGATAAAGTGATACTATGGACGCGCATTACCAATGACGGTAGCATCAACGCCGCTAGCATCCCTGTTGGTTATATCGTTGCGACTGATCCAGAGCTACAAAACGTCGTAGCTAGAGGCAAAAGCAGAGCTACTGCTGAGACCGACTTTACGGTAAAAGTAGATCCTAAATTACCTAAGCCTAATACCACTTACTACTATCAGTTTGAGGCTTTAGGTTATGACTCCCCTATCGGTCGTACTCGCACTATCCCTAACGCTGACTTGCCAGCAAGCGAAGTTGGTCGCGTGCGTTTGGCAGTAGTGTCTTGCTCCAATTATGGCTTTGGCTACTTTAATGGTTATGCCGATATTGCTAAGCAAGCGGATATCTCGGCAGTCCTTCATTTGGGTGATTACATTTATGAGTATCCAGAAGGCTTCTATCGTGACAACGATTTAAAAGAAGAGCGCCCACTTTTTCCCAAAAATGAGATTATCAGCTTAGAAGATTATCGCCTACGCTACGCCTGTTATCGTACTGATATCGATCTACAAGAGTGTCATCGTCAGCATCCGTTTATCGCGGTTTGGGATGATCACGAAATCGCTGATAACTCATGGAAGGGCGGTGCTAGATTCCATTTTCCAAATAAAGGCAGCTATATAGAGCGCAAAATGTCAGCGGTGCGCGCATATCACGAGTGGATGCCGATTCGCGATGATGATAGCAATGAGCTAGATAGTCAACTGCGTATTTATAGACGTTTTGAATTCGGCAAACTATTTGATTTAAACATGTTAGACACCCGTATCTTTGGCCGTGAAAAGCTTGATGCCTCTGCTAGTAATGAGCCTGAGCGCCAATTGCTCGGACTTGAGCAAGAAAACTGGCTCTATCTCAACTTAATGGATGGTAAAAATCGCGGCGCAACTTGGCAAGTACTCGGGCAACAAGTAATTTTGGCACCCTTTATGGGAGCATCTGCAACTAATTCTGGCGATATTTGGAACGGCTATGCTAGTGCACGTAATCGTTTATTAGACTTTATTGAAGATAACAATATCGATAACACTGTCGTACTCACCGGTGACTATCATGCTTCCTTCGCTTTTGATGTTGCCAAAAATCCTTTTGATATTAGCGGCTATAACCCAGCCACTGGAGAAGGCTCGCTGGCGGTAGAGTTCGTCTGTCCGGCTTTGACCTCATTGGCTGTACCTGAGATGAATTCAGGCCCAGAAGCCAATCCGCATCAAAAATTTATTAATCAAGTTGATCATGGCTATATGCTTCTTGATATCACTGAGCAAGCATTTGCTTGTGAATGGTACTATACCGATACCTTAAAAGAGCGTAACGATAGCACTCGCTTTGCGAAAGGATTAGTCACGCAAACATCAACGAATCATTTGGTAGATAGTTCGCAAACACGAGCTATTACCGGCTCACCAGCTCTAGCCTCTAAAGACAAAGCCAATACAGTAAAAGTAGCTTAATTAGGACGTATTAAAACTAAGCTATAAGAAACTCTTAAACTATAATAAAAAAGGTGCACTAACTGCTTAGCGCACCTTTTTGTATAGATACTTTTGACGCAATGCTAACCTAACATAATGGCCTTAAATAATTAAAGCTGATCAGCATTTGTAATAACGGTATCAGGACCGATAGCTGCCGTCATAGGCAATACTTTACTACGGCGGAAATACTTAGAATGCGTGTTTATAATTTCATTAACACCATCGATTAGATCTTCAATGACATCATCATAAATACCGTGATGTAACTCAGTTTCAAAATCGGTAAAGGGGTGCTTGCGCGCCGCTGCTCTCACGTCAGTAATGCCTTGTTTGCTATAAAAAATATTAACACTACCATCACTATTTAGCACACAGTTTAATTCTCCCTCATCAACGGTCATATCTAAACGCTTCGGGGTGAAAATATAATCATCAACGTCAAGTAACTCTTTTTCGATTCCTTTTTTAAATAACGCTTTAACATCCATTACAGTTATACTCCTAGAACAAAATAACTTGTAAATACTTTTTTTGTTTTAGTCATCCTTTTATAAGCCCGTTTTTCATGACTTATTAGACAACGCTTTATAAACTTATCCTACAAGATGCGACTATGACTTTTAAGGTAAAAAGTGTAAATCTGCGTTTAGGGTTAGTAAGGCTTAAGCTGCCCCGCTCTACCCTAGCGCTTGAATATCTCACTCTCTTTTAAATCAAATGTGCCTTAAGCTCCAGCACCTTATCGCGCGTCTTCGCGGCATCTTCAAATTTCAGATCGCGAGAGAACTGTTTCATCAGCTTCTCGAGGCGATTGATTTCTTTGGCCAGCAAATCAGGACTTCTAAGGATACTGATATCGACATCCGGCAGATTACTCTTAACGGGAATCGCTTGATTATCATTGGCATCAAGCTCCTCGCCGGTGTCAATTTTATCCGTGACACTACGGCGCGCGCCTCTTGGAGTAATGTTGTGCTCAATGTTAAAGGCGATCTGCTTTTCGCGGCGACGATCGGTCTCTTCTATTGCTTTCTCCATGCTCGGCGTAATACGATCGGCATAAAGAATGGCTTTACCGTTTAAGTGACGGGCAGCGCGGCCAATGGTCTGAATCAAGGATCTCTCAGAGCGCAAAAAGCCTTCTTTATCCGCATCAAATATGGCAACCAATGACACCTCTGGCATATCCAAACCTTCACGCAACAGGTTAATCCCGACTAACACATCGTGCACGCCAGTACGTAATTCATGAATGATTTGCATGCGCTCAACGGTGTCGATATCAGAGTGCAGATAAGCCACTTTAATATCGTACTCTTTGAGATAACTGGTTAAGTCCTCCGCCATACGCTTAGTCAAAGTGGTAATCAGTACACGCTCATCGAGCTCGCGGCGTTTGGTAATCTCAGATAAAACATCATCCACCTGCGTCAGTACCGGACGGATCTCAATCTCAGGATCAATCAGACCGGTTGGGCGCACCACTTGCTCAACGACTTGTTCGCTATGCTCTAGCTCATATTGTGCCGGCGTAGCGCTGACATAGATCGTCTTAGGCTTGATGCGTTCCCACTCTTCAAACTTCATCGGCCGATTATTCATCGCGCTTGGCAGACGAAAGCCGTAGTTCACTAGGTTCTCTTTTCGTGATCTATCGCCTTTATACATCGCCCCGACTTGCGAGACCGTAACGTGCGACTCATCGATAAACAGTAGCGCGTCCTCAGGGATATAATCAAACAGTGTCGGTGGCGCTTCACCCCATGGACGACCGGATAAATGCTGCGAGTAGTTCTCGATACCATTACAGTAGCCGAGCTGCTGAATCATTTCTAGATCGTATTGAGTACGCTCTTTAAGACGCTGAGCTTCAATTAGTTTATTGTTATCACGGAAATACTCAAGACGCGGCTCAAGCTCCTCGCGAATGGTATGAGTGGCGGCTTCTAAACGATTCCGCGGAGTGACATAATGCGACTTAGGATAAATAGTAATGCGCGGTACACTACGCACGGTCTTACCTGTTAAGGGATCGAACCAAGTGATCTTCTCGACTTCATCATCGAACAAATGCACGCGTATCGCTAGCTGCTCAGATTCGGCAGGATAAATATCGAGTAGCTCCCCGCGTAGACGATAAGTACCACGGCCAAAGTCTAGCTCGTTACGGGTATATTGCATCTCAACCAAGCGCTTAATCGTCGCCGTGCGATCTATCTTATCGCCGACCACAACATGCAACAGCATTTTCAAATAGCTTTCAGGATCGCCCAAACCGTAAATACAAGAGACGGAGGCGACAATAATAGCATCACGGCGCTCAAGCAATGCCCGCGTCGCCGACAAGCGCATCTGGTCAATATGATCGTTGATAGCGCTGTCTTTTTCGATAAAGGTGTCACTTGCCGCTACATAAGCTTCGGGCTGATAGTAATCATAATAGCTGACAAAATACTCCACCGCATTATTAGGAAAAAACGCTTTAAACTCACCATACAACTGAGCGGCAAGGGTCTTGTTATGCGCCATAATAATGGTTGGGCGCTGGCACTCGGATATCACCTTGGCCATGGTATAAGTCTTACCAGAACCAGTTACGCCAAGCAATAACTGCTCATCCATATCTGCATTAATACCCTTAACGAGCTTTTCAATCGCTTGCGGCTGATCGCCTGCCGGCTCAAAGTCAGTGACCATCTCAAAGGCACGGCTTGATATTTGTGTTCCTGACGCATTGACGCCAACGATTTCAGCTTCGCCTTGCAGCTGAGTGGCCAATTGATTTAACTGACGCGACGAGCGCGGTTCGGGCATACGCATATTAGTTTTCTTCCTGACGTTTGTAAGGATAAGTATAAGAAGTAAGGTTTATAACAAGGTGGGGGCTTAAGCGCTGTTTTTAAAGGTTATTTGCTAGCTTTTATCGCTTATTAAGACATCAATTAAAGCTCATAATTACTGGCTCTCAAAAACAAAAATTCACCATGACTCATGAACGAGTTATCACAAACAAACCATTAAAACGCTTTATTAAATTAAAAGTATTAACTGGCTTAAGTAATCAAAGTTTATCGATAAGGCTAGTTTCAGCTATTATATTTACAAAGCTTTTCATGCTTAACAAAGCCATTACATGACCACCTAATAAAGCCTAACGCTCATGGGTTCCCTACTTCTAATAAGCTGCTATTATTAGTATCGAAAGTTGATAAGAAAACGCTGACTAAGGATCTCGAACTAAGCGTCTAAGATTCTAGTCAGTCATTAGATAACAATTAAATAAAACCAAAAATGGAGTAATTTATGAGAGAACGTTATGCAAGCGGTATAAATGATGACACTGCCAAAAAAATGGTCGATCTATTGAATGCTAACTTAGCCAACTTGATTGATTTGAGTATGGATAGCAAGCAGTGCCACTGGAATCTACAAGGTACTGGATTCATCGGTGTGCATCAGTTATTAGATGAAACTTATGACCGTCTGACAGAATCTTTTGATACTGTCGCTGAGCGTATTGTCATTCTTGGTGGTAAAGCTAATGGCATCTCTAAGCGTGTCGTTGAAGATTCTATTTTAGAAACTTATCCAACTGACATTACTGAGGTCGAGCAGCACGTTCGTGAGCTAACCAACCGTTATAAAACTATTGCAGCCTCACTACGCGAAGGTATAGATGCAGCTGGTGATGCAGGCGATGAAGATACGGCTGACTTATTGACGGAAGTAAGCCGTACTATCGATAAAGATGCTTGGTTCATCGGTGCTAATGCGCCTAAGAAGTAACAGTTTATAGTTTATTTGAATATAAGTTTAGAATTTATAAAATAAAAAGGTCATCTTATTAGGTGACCTTTTTTTTGACAATCATTTATGGTTGTTCTAAATTACCGTTCTAATTTTAGAGACTTAAGTTCTTTCATCATGATCGGTAAAGCTTTTTTCATCTGTGCTTCATTGATAGTTTCGATATAGGCATCATCAAATATGCTACTGCTATAATCAGAGATGACTGCTATTAATTGTTGGCGTTGAACATTATTGATATCATCAGATACTACACTAGATATCATTGAATCATTGACCAATTTTTGCATACTATCTTTTGAAGACATCTGCTTAATCGTCTCGTTTAACTGTGTCACCTCTACTAGCTCCCTCAACGATTTATCCGTAGGGGTTGCTGCTTGTACACAGAGCGTTGGCACCGCCATCAAGGTAACCGCACTTAGACTCAACGTTAGAGCTACTGTGGTACTTTTGAGTAATGATTGCATATCCTCTCCTACTTTAAAGTTGCCTGTTATTTAAATTCAGCTGGCTAGAGTCGTATTCATCCGCTATTTTTTATGACTCATTTGCAAGGCTTAGAGGTTTAGCATTAGGCGCAGACAAAGTTAGTATCGCTTGTTGGAACAGCTCATTGGCGCGCAACTGAGTTTCGATAGCTTCAAATTTTTGTGCGATGCTTTGCTCTTTTTGATTACCAACGATGTCTACGGCTGCAACCATAAATATCTTCTGCGGGCCGACCCATTCTAGATGTAAATAAGAGACGCTCTCGATGTCAGGGTGGCTTAGTAGCGCCTCTAGCACATAGCAATGCATCCTTGCTGATACCTTATGACCGACCAAAAAGTCACGGTTTCGACTGATCAGAAATATCGCTACCGCCCCTAGTAATATGCCTACAATAATGGAGCCTAGCGCATCCCAAAAGGGCTGCCCGGTATAAACATGCATACCCATTGCCGCCGCCGCGATAATTAGACCAGTAACCGCCGCTAAGTCCTCAAAAAACACCCCACGCAAAGTCGGATTAGAGGTCTCAACCACATAACCAATAGCACTAACCTCTAAAGCCTCACCCTGTTTTTTACTTTGCAAATAAGCTTGCACAAGCGAGAAGCCCTCAAGCACAAAAGCCACTGCCAAAATAATGAAAGCGATCGTATAATTGGTCTCAGTCTCTGCCGCATTCCATTCGGTGATACCCGTATAAATAGAGACGATGGAGCCTGCCATAAAAACACCAAAAGCCGCTATCATCGACCACACATAAGCCTCTTTTCCATAACCTAAAGGATGGCTTTTATCAGCGGGTTTGACTGCTTTTTTTTCAGCGACTAATAAAAAAACCCCATTTCCCGTATCTGCCCATGAGTGCGCAGCCTCCGCTACCATAGAAGCAGAGCCGGTGATAAAAGCAGCAACGGACTTTGCAATAGCGATCAAAAAATTAGCGCCGATGGCAATCAAAACCGTAATCACCGAGCTAGACTTTTTATCTTTACTATCAGGATCTGGTTCAGGCTTCTGCGCGTTTGACTTATAGCGCGACAGCTCTGGACCGCCTAGGTGTAATTGTGGGTTGGCGACGGATGGTTTCAAACTCATAATGAACTCTATAACGTAGCTTAAAAGAAGATAGTTAGCATCTATACTATCTCGCCTAGAATAAATTAACCTTTATTATTTTACAGTAGCGCATCCGTTAATTGGCGGTAACTTTTGATAACGCTATTTAGATTCTGGGTTGGTCTGCGTATTTTCAGCCGTGCGTGTCAACTCTCCAACTTCTTTATTGATATCACAACTAGGACGGTGTGAGCTTTGCATACGCATCTCTTTACGCTCTAATGCTGCATCGGCTCGGCATTGTTGGCTTTCGTTCTTAATCTCAAGCGGCGGTACGGGCGTAGGTTTGCCGTTATCATCAATAGCGACCATCGTGAAGTAGCAGCTGTTAGTATGGCGAATCGTTCGCGCGCGCACATCTTCTGACTCGACTCGGATACCGACCTCCATCGAGGTGGTGCCGACGTAGTTGACACTAGCGGCAAAAGTAACGAGCTCGCCGACATAGATAGGCTCGCGGAACATCACTTGATCGACCGATAACGTGACAACATAGCTGCCGCTATAGCGACTGGCACAAGAATATGCCACTTGATCGAGCATTTTTAGTAAGTCGCCACCGTGGACATTGCCAATGAAGTTTGCCATATCTGGGGTCATCAATATCGACATATAAAGTTCGTGATTGAGCGGTGCTCTTTTTGCAGTGGAGCTAGTGTTGTACTGAGCCATAGTTGTCCTTAGTCATTAAACAGAATCATTATAAAATTGGTTTATCATTTATACAGCAGGTGGATAGCTAGTGCAAATCCACTAAACACAAAAAAAACGGCTTAACCTAAGTTAAACCGCTGTTATTTATGGCTTAAATAGTTAAACGGCTCAAACTCTTAAGCTGGAGTCGCCTTATTCAGCCAGCCAAAACGGTAGGCCAACCAAGCTGTGCCAGCACTCACTGTACCGGTTAAAAAACCACCCCAAGTAAAATCTACCAAAGCGGTATCGAGCGTATAGCCTTTAAATAATGCTAAATTAGTAAAGTCATAAGTCCCATAAGCCATTAAGCCAAGTAATCCACCCAATAGAAAAATATGCCCAATAGAAGCTTGTGCTTTTATCTGCGGATAAAGAACAATAATACACAGCGCTAAGATATAAAACATATAGAACACAGCAGCCGCCATCATATTGGGTTCGTCCGCTAAAAGATGACCTATACGCTCCTCATAAAATAGTCCTTTCATCGTTGACAGCCAGACGAAGTCCACGCCTAAAAACATAGCAACGGCAACAAGATAAACAAACGTATAACCCATAACGACATCCTTTTATTTCAATGGTTTTAGTAGCACTGTAGTTTAGTAACGCTTTATTCTCATGATGCAGAGAGTTTGGCTGCTACTCTATAGCTCATTTGTTAAACTGTGGCGGTATCCGTACTCGAAGAAGCCGTTTGCATCTTAATATCTGTAATAAACTTATCGCTTTTTTCATCACGATTAGAATCAGTACTATTATAGTCAAGAGAATGCGACGTAGGCGAATCCGAGAAATGTAAAATATCAATATTGTCAGGTTTGACTGCAGTTAGCTGTACGACGCCAATGGTACGCTCTAAAAATCCGCCTTCACAGTAACAGAAATAAAAATTCCAAAGACGGATAAAAGCTTCATCGTAGCCGAGCGCTTTTATTTCCTCGCGCTGCGACATAAAGGCTATGCGCCAATCTCGCAACGTATGCGCGTAGTCAAAACCGTAATCATGTAATTGCTTGATGACCATATCGGTCTGCTGAGTGAACTGATTGTTCAGCTCTTGATTGGAGAGCAGACAACCGCCTGGGAAGATATGGGTCTGGATAAAATCAACTGAGTCGACATACTCTTGGTAGTTTTGATCATTAAAAGTAATAGCTTGTAGCACCATTAGACCTGTAGGCTTAAGCAGCTCATTACACTTGGCAAAAAAGGTGGGCAGATACTCATAACCGACGGCTTCGATCATCTCAATACTGACAAGCTTATCAAATTGACCGGTCAGCTCACGATAGTCCTGCTTAAGTAAAGTTATCTTATCTTCTAGCCCTGCTGCTTGTACCCGCGCCTTTGCTTCATCGAACTGCGCATCGGATATCGTCGTGGTGGTAACATGACAACCATAATGAGTAGCGGCATAAATCGCAAAACCGCCCCACCCTGTACCGATCTCTATCACTTGATCATCGCTAGTCAACTGCAAACGCTGACAGATAAGCTCAAGCTTGTGCTGCTGTGCTTGCCTGAGCGTGGCTTTAGGATTCTTATAGACCGCGGAGGAGTACATCATAGTTTCATCTAAGAAACGCTGATACATATCGTTGCCCAAATCATAATGGGCTAAGATATTGGATTTAGATCCTGACTTATCGTTGTTACGCAGCTGATGGTTGGCCTTCTCAAAAGCTTTACTGATACCAGCAAAACGATTTTCTAATTTATTAAGTACCGCTAGATTACGCGCCGCTAAGCGTATCAAACCTGTTAAATCATCGGTATCCCACTCGCCATCGATGTAGCTATCGGCCAGTGCAATAGAGCCGCCGAATAATAACTGACGATAGACGCTGATATCGTGGATGCTCAGCGTCACGTGCAAAAAGTGGCGACCGATAGCAGAGCTACTTTTCACATTGAGCGCTTGACTACCAAAGCTATGAGTCTGCGCATGCTGCGTATAGTCTTCGATGACGGTAATACCGCCGAACTGCACTCGTTTTAGTGCTTGAAATATCGCCTTTCTCGCTAAAGCACTAACCCCATTATTGATAGGTTTCAACAGCGAACTATCGTTTAAAGTTTGACTCAAACGGGCATTGATTTTCTCTAATCTACGGCTTGGCTGACGGTCGGTTGGTCGGGCTGACATTGCTGTGGTATCCTTTTGTCCATTCGAGATAGTCGCTATCAACAATCGCTGATGACTGCTTTTACTTTTTACTGCTATGTTTAAAACTCATCTATTTAAACTTCGAAAACGGCTTGGCTTTGGCTTACTTTTCTGTTACGTCGTAATTGCTTATTCGTTAGTGGCTTGCCCGCTATCTGCTAGCTTTTCATCGTAGTTGATATAAGGGACTTTCTTTATCGCGTAAAGTTTAAAAGCGTGCCAATAAATACGGCTCAGCGAAGTGAAATTCATCAGCGGATTTTGTTTTAAGCTTTGGCGGATGCTCTCTTGGGTCATCGGCTCACCATTCATCTTTATACCGGTTTTGAGCACCTCACCGCGTTTATCACTGATATTAATCGCTATACGAATATCAAAAATATCGTTTTTTTTAGCTTTATGATTAGCTGCTTTACTGGATTTATAACGGTGTGGTTTTACGCTGACCTGCCAGTGATAGCGCTGATCGATAGGGTTAAAGGGCGAGACATGAAAATCTTTATCATGGCAAAACTCAGTCTCCTCGCCGTCCAGTAAAAAACCATAATAATGACGCTTATCCCACGGCGTATTAGAGACTTCCGCAAGCAGATGGGTTGGCGTTTGCTCGGTATCAAAGCCAATATAAAAATTCACCGGGCTAAAATAAACACCAACATTACGGCAAACTACTAGCCCAATAATATCGCCTGTAGGACTACTTCCTGCTTTTTCAGTGAAAACAAAAGTCAGACGTTGCAATAACTCATTTACACTTTTACCAGTACTTTTATCGGTAGTTACATCGTCGGAGGTATTTTTATTTGGTGTTGTTAATTCTAACCCTTGCAAGTAATCATCAGCATAAAACTGCTGTAGCGCTTTGTGTTTCGCTGAAAATATCGGTATCCCTTTTATGATTGCTTGACTAAAAGGTAATCTATCTAGAAATTTTGCGTTATTATGGCTGTTACTAGAATTGTTACCTTGAAACCACGAGCTAACGACTTCAGGTAAACCGCTATTTGTTGCTAAAGCAGTAATATTGACGCCCCAATAACGGTACGGATAAGTAAATTTATGCACGTTCGGTAATAGGCGACTGTGCCACGTTGTACCATGAAACAGTTGATGGGGAAATCTACTATTAGACGAACGGTCATTTTTAAGCATTAAGCTCTCTTTTATTTATGGTCATTGCTGCTGAGCACTCTAGTCAACAGCCCGCGCTTTTTAGTTTTACCATTTGTCGATCTCGCGGGCTTGGCTGCTAGCGACGAAAGATACTCTACTAACTCTTGATTGGTATCCGCGCTTAGTAGTTGGCGGTTTTTTAACTTACGAGCAGCTTGATCGGCTTTGACTGGGATGTCTTTATAAACAAAGGGCGTATGCGCAGCCTCACTGTCTGGCAAATGACTGGCGTCAACCTCATCTTTAATATCAATATGGCTACCCAAAGACTGACAAACGCGCAGACCGCTACGCACCCCATCTTCATGAAAACCATTAAACCAATAAGCGCCGCAAAAGTGCGTATGCAGACCACTGCTAGAGATGGTTGACCACTGTTTTTGCGCCTCTATCATCGGCTTATCAAACACTGGATGGCTATAATCAATCGACTTGATAATTTGTGCAGGGTTAATCTTATGATTAAGAGTCACTAGATAATTATGCTGCTTAGTCAGCCTTTGTAAGATATTCATGTGATACGTCAGCACCGGTTTCGCTTGAGACTGCTTACCTGTATTATCTGTCTTGCCATCGGCATCGAGCAAATAATTCCAACTTGCCCAAGCTAAAGGCTTGTTAGGCAGTACGCTAGTATCGGTGTGCAACACCGCCGTATTTGAGGTAAAGCGAAAATGACCTAACACTGCTGACTCATCATCACTCGCATCCTGCAAAATCTTCAAAGCAGTATCAGCGTGACAAGCAAAAATCACTTCATCAAAGCATAAGCTTTCGCTAACGTTATTATGATCATCAATACTATTAACGACCAAGTGAACTTTACCATCCGTCTGATTACGAGTGACAGACTGCACGGGCGAATTGACTCGGACTAGCCCGCCTTTTTTTACAAAGCGTGTCACTAGCTTATTGACGTACTGTTTCGAGCCGCCTTTAATAGTGAACCATTGCGGGCGATTGACTACATCGAGCAAACCATGATTATCAAAGAACTGCGCGAAGAATACCAAAGGAAAATCCTGCACTTCCTCTAAGCTCGTTGACCAAATAGCCGATACCATAGGCAGCAGATAGTTATCAGTAAACAGCTTACCGTAACGTTTATTGGCTAAATAATCGCTCAGCGTCTGCTGAGTAAAAACCCTGACCTCTTCGCCCTTGCTGCGAGCCGCTTCAAAATCCTGACGTAGCTGCTTCAGCTGCTTATTGAATTGCAATATATCTTGTACAAAGCGCCAAAACTTCGGATTAACGATATTTTTACGCTGCGATAACAAGGTATTAAGGGTATGACCGTTATATTCAAAATTGCGCGCGACGTTTTTGACCGAAAAGCTCATATCTGTCGATTGAAATGGCACTTGCAGCTCATGCAATAAGCGAAAAAAATTCGGATAAGTGCGCTCATTAAAGACAATAAAGCCAGTATCAATCGCACTTTTTTCGACCTGACTGTTTTTACTAAACCTAGACTTAGACTTTCTGCCCTCTTGTAGCGTCACCTCAATGGTATTTACATGACCACCAATATAGTCGTTGGCTTCAAAAACGGTAACATCGTGCTCTTTTACCAAATAATGCGCGCAAGTCAGCCCTGAGACGCCTGAACCAATAATCGCGATGCGCTTTTTAATTTGCTTTTGAGTGCTAATATTTTCTTTTTTTGCATGAGTATTAGCTTTTGCTGTTACAGACTTACGGCGAAAAAACGGCATGCATAGTATCCTGAAAAATTTTATTGTATTTATATAGAGAGCCAACTTACGACTTTTTATTAAGCTGTTTACTCACTTGCTGCCATGCCATATCCGGCAGTGTGCCTAAAGTTTTTAGCGGCAGGGTTAGTTTCTTAGGAAACTCAATGACTTCATGCTCCGCTGCGATGCCATCACGAATGGCTTGACTGGCTTGCTCAGTAGTCTGCAAAAACGGCATAGGGAAATCGTTTTGTTTAGTCATCGGTGTATCGACAAAGCCTGGTACTACTAAACTCACCGACACTTCATACGGCGCTAAGCTGATTTGTAAAGTTTTCATTAAGTAATGAATCGCCGCCTTTGAGCTTCCATAAGCCTCGGCGCGAGCAAAAGGTACATAAGCCGAGGCTGAGCCTAGCCCGACTAGTCGACCTTTTGAAGCGATTAGTTTTGGTAACACGCCTTCGATAGCGTGTGATAGCGTGCCCATATTCACTGACATGACCTTCATAAAGGTTTCGCTGTCAAAGTTCGGCATATCTAAATACTCGCAGGCTCCTGCGCAGCAAATCGCTAGATCGACTTGTTCAATATTCTCAAAAGCCTCGATAACCGCTTCTCTATCCATCAAGTCAAGATCTATGGGCATCGCACCTAATTTCTTTAGTTCTGCTAAAGCGTCATCATCACGGCCCACCGCGTAGACCTGCTCATTGTTTGCTAAGTAATCTTTTGCTAATTGCATGCCAATGCCAGAGGTGGCACCAGTGATGACAATATGACGTTTTTTTGACGAAGTAGTCATGGTTATGCTCCTTAGCTGATATGTTTGTGGATGGATTATTAACTCGAAGTTGTTTTGGTACCACTCGAGTTTATAATAGCTAAATAATAAACATAAAAAGTGACGCTATTGTTGTAACTTCGCAAACGTTAGATAAGTTTGAGCTATCAACAGTGCTCATTTATGCATACTTAATAGACCCTAAAAACATTAAATTTTCTGTTACTAGTGTGGTAGGACAGCTTACTATTGACATGCTACAATAAAGCCGCTATTCGCGCTTATTAGAGCGTATTGGCACAGCATTAACTCTACTTTTATCATCATACTTTCAAATCAGACCATTTAATATTTAATAATTACCTTTCTATCTAACCTTTATTTTTTAATAAGACTTAATAAGGATTTTTTATGAGCGAGCTGCAACTATCTGACCGCGTTAATGGCATCAAACCTTCACCAACTCTTGCTATTACCAATAAAGCCAAAGAGCTAAAAGCGGCTGGTAAAGACATTATCGGTTTGGGTGCAGGCGAGCCAGATTTTGATACCCCAGAGCACGTCAAGCAAGCGGCTATTGAAGCGATCAATGATGGCTTCACTAAGTACACTGCTGTTGACGGTACGCCTGAGCTAAAAAAGGCCATTATTGAGAAGTTCAAGCGTGATAATGACATCAGCTATGAGCCTAATGAGATCTTGGTATCGGTAGGCGGCAAGCAGTCGTTCTTTAATTTAGCGCAAGCCTTTATTAATCCAGGCGATGAGGTCATCATTCCAGCGCCGTACTGGGTCAGCTATCCTGACATGGTACTTATCGCTGAAGGTAAGCCGGTCATCGTGGAATGCCCTGCGGAGCAAGACTTCAAAATCACCGCCGAGCAATTAGAAGCCGCCATCACGGATAAAACCAAAATGCTCGTGCTAAACAGCCCCTCTAACCCTACTGGCATGATCTATACTTTAGACGAGCTAAAAGCGTTGGCTGAAGTACTGAAGAAGCATCCGCAGGTTTATGTAGCTTCAGATGATATGTATGAGCACATCCGCTGGACGGGTGATAAGTTCTACAATATCTTAAACGCCGCTCCTGAATTAAAAGATCGCGCTATTATTCTAAATGGCGTATCAAAAGCTTATGCGATGACCGGTTGGCGCATCGGTTATGCAGGCGGTCCTGCCAAACTGATTGGCGCGATGAAAAAAGTGCAATCGCAGTCGACCTCTTGCCCAACCTCTATCAGCCAAGTGGCAGCGACTGCCGCTATCAGTGGCGATCAGAGCGTATTAACGCCGATGGTAGAAGCCTTTGAGAAGCGCTGCGACTTAGTTGTCGATGGTCTAAATGCTATCAAAGGTATCACTTGCCTGCGCCCAGACGGTGCTTTCTATGTCTATCCTAATATCAAGCCTTTGATTAAAGCGGCTGGTCTGTCTTCGTGCACCGAGTTCTCAGAATGGCTACTAGATAAAGTCGGCGTAGCGGTAGTACCTGGCGATGCTTTCGGTCTAGGCGGCTTTATGCGTATCTCTTATGCCACTGATGAAGCGACCTTAAAAGATGCGTTATCGCGTATCGAAAAAGCGGTTGCTGATTTGGATGTCGCAGAGTAATTAGCGAATCTAAAAACTAACAGCATTTAGAGATTTTAATAATTAGCAAAAGACGTCCAACTGCAAGCATAGCTCTTATTTTGCGGACGGGTAAAGCAGTGCTTTGCTTGTACCGTCCTCAGGGCGTCTTTTTCGTTGCTGAGCACTAGCCTCTAGAAGATACTCAGCACTAATTTTGCTGATTTACCTAAAATTTGCATTAAAAAATAAAAAAGGCTTGACCTATTTTTTATCTTTGCTAGAATACGCTCCACTTAGCAGCAACTCATTGTCTAAATAAGTCGTTGTTAAGCTCGTTATGAGAATAAACACTCATAGCTTATTCCTCAATAGCTCAGTTGGTAGAGCGTCGGACTGTTAATCCGTGTGTCCCTGGTTCGAGCCCAGGTTGAGGAGCCAAATTTTTTGACTTTTAGTCAAACGTTAGTTATTAGCAAATACTTCAATAACTAATGGATTTTTTTTGAATCACCTTTGATTCAATTATGGCATTTGCCAAGACCCTCATCTTTTTGATGAGGGTTTTTTTATGGCTGATACCCTATATTTTTAGAGCCTTCACACAAGGTTTAAAGAATTTAAAAATATTTCGCTTAAAGGTTGACAGCCCCTAGCGACTTGGCTAAAATATGCCACACATAACGCGAACTGCTTTGGTAATTATTACAAAGCCAGATTAATTGTTATGACCTTTTATTCCTCAATAGCTCAGTTGGTAGAGCGTCGGACTGTTAATCCGTGTGTCCCTGGTTCGAGCCCAGGTTGAGGAGCCATATTCTATAAAGAGGCCTTCATCATGATGTGATGGGGGCTTTTTTATGTGCGCTATTTTTATGGCTTAGCTATTTTTTTGAGCCATTTTATTGTATGGTAAGACAGATAGCTTGTTTATACAGATGGCGTGTTTTAGAAAGCTTTTTTGCTAGTGCTTATGACTACTATAGACTCACTGCTATTATTAGTGCTGCACACTATAAAGTTAGCTATCGTTTTTCTTAATATTTTTATCCCTACTCACTAAAAGTAATGGTTTATTATGATACCTGTACGCATAAAAAATAAGTTCTCTGACCACCCACAAAAAGTCATGCGTCCGATTAGCATTCGCCTCTCTGAGGAAATGATTGAGCTATTACAGTCTACCTCTTCAGAGCTCGGCTTCAAACGTATTCAAGGGCTAATTCGCCTATACATACGGCAAGGATTAGATCGCGACCATCAGGACTATACTTTGGCGCATGACGAGGTGTTCATTGAGACCTTACGTAAACGCGGCGTTAGTCAGCGTATTATCGATGAGGCTATTGTAGTGACTCATAATAACAACATCACTCATCCCTTATCTGAGCTACAAGATAAGGATAAATAACGATAGCTACTCTTATCGTGAGTCGATATCACTAACGCCTGTTCAGATACTCAAAAGCTAAGTTTGCTTAATCGCGCTTAGCTTTTTTTATATAATATTTTTGCTAATATATCTTTAGAACGACACCCTCTAAACGCCACCCTTTTTTCTGATTTCTCAGATTCTTTATCACAAAGGGCTTTTGATAAGCAAAGATAATTAAGCCCACAGCGGACATAAACAAGGTATATTAAAGCTAATCAGACTTCATTAATTTGAAAATAATAACTATCTGTCTAGACGCTATAAGGAGAGAGATGATGAACAAGAGAAAAATAAGGAAGTTAGCAGTTGTACTATTAACGGTATCACTAGGCATGCCCGTCATCAATGGCTGCTCGATGCCGCAAAATGATCCAACCAAACAAACCATCCCTACCGACTCTGACCAATGGCAAAAAAAGCTAGGTAAAACTTTTGAACAATTATCTGAAAGCGATAGACAGCTACTGAGCCGCTATATGCTGCGCATGAAACTTAGTGATGCTTATGATTCAGGAGCTATGCCGCGCACGACAATTAGGCAGGCTTTGTTACAACAGCGCGAATACGAACGCTTGCATCCTAACAACCCGACTGGCGAGAAAAGTCCTGTAGTGGCAACGAATCAGACCACCGGTATCAACGCCCAGACTTATCCTATAGCACTATTACCCGTTAAAACCAGCGATAGCGATAGCCTAAATCAGGTCAAGTTACAATTTATACTCTCCAACCATGGCGACACTCCTATTGAGAGCTTTAAGGGTTCGTTATTGATGAAAGATGCTAATTTAAAGGAAGGCAAAGCGTTCAATGTTCCTTTGACTCAATTTGCCACTCCTATCGAGCCTGAACAGTCAGGTAAGATAATTATCGAAACGAGTATCGAGAATATCAATGTCATGCGCGCTATTAGAAACGCACAAGATGTGACGATAGAAATTAATGAAGGGACTTTGACTCTTACTGATGGACAAATATTCGAATTCGATAAAGCATTAGAAAAATAATCGCTACCAAATACAATGATATTACCGAAAGGTTAAATACATTTATAAAACATATATTCTTAAAACGTAGCCATAAAAAAAGCCCTTATCCATTAAGATAAGGGCTTTGTCGTTCATATAGAACAAATTTGGCGGAGACGGAGAGATTCGAACTCTCGAAGGGCTATGAACCCTTGTCGGTTTTCAAGACCGGTGCATTCAACCGCTCTGCCACGTCTCCTTAGGTGCAACATTATAGCGACCTCAAATAAAAATGCAATAGCTGAATCAAAAAAAACTATATTATTTTCGTCATAGGCGTTTCTTGCGCGCGCAGACGTTTGTGTGAGCCAAATGCAGGCACATATCTAGCAGTCTATTAGCATAACCCCACTCATTATCGTACCAAGCAAATACTTTGTATTGGTCACCCACTTGCATCAATTGCTGACCATCGATAATCAGCGACTCAGGCTGATGGATAAAATCGCTAGAGACTAAGGGCTCATCGGTATAGGCCATAACTCCCATTAACGACCCTCCACTAGCTGTTTGGAGGGTTTTTCTTATCGCTTCAACACTGACCGCTGCACTTTCAAAGACAAAAGTGACGTCAATAGCGGCGACATCAATGGTAGGCACCCGAATAGAATGACCATTAATCTTACCAACCATAGCAGGCAATACGCGCTCAGTAGCTGCGATACTACTAGAAGTGGTTGGGATAATGTTGTGCCCAGAAGCGCGCGCACGTCTAAGATCGCGATGTGCTTGATCAAGCACCGTCTGATCTGCGGTAACCGCATGTATCTCCGTCATCATCGCTGAGCGCACGCCAAAGGCTTTATCTAAAGTGGCAATCAAAGGCACTAGCGCCTGAGTGGTACAAGAAACGCTTGAAACAATAGGGAGATCATTGGTCAACTGCTCAGCATTGACGCCCATCACAATGCATGCCTCGACATCATCAAAAGGAGCGGCGCCAATAATGACTTGCTTCGCTCCGGCCTCAATGTGCCGATAAGCCTGCTCATAAGAGCGAAAGTGGCCGGTACACTCTAGCACGACATCGATAGCCAAAGTCTGCCATAACAACTGCTCAGGATTGGCCTCTGCGAGCATACGAATACAGTAGGTACGAGCCTGTTTCGTGATACAAAGTTGAGCGCCAGTGTCGATATTAGTGACAATCTCAGCACTAACGCCAAGATGACTCAGCCGTCCATGAGTGCTATCGAACCTAAGTAAGTGCAACAGCGTATCGGCTGGCGCTAAATCATTGATAGCCACCAAATGAATGGTATTACCAAGCACCTCAAAGCGCTCTATCAGCGCGCGTAGTACGTTGCGCCCTATACGCCCAAAACCGTTGATGGCGACTCTGAGCGGCCGTTTACGCACGCTCGTACCTTCTATTGAGCTAGCATTGGTCTGGGGAGTTTTGTTTTGACTCGTAGGCTTTACATCAGACATAAATAATATCGCTATAAATATAGAAGATAGAGTGATTTTAGGGAGTTAGGCTGACGACTGAACTTAAGAGGATGCTAAAGTAGCATTGCATATAAACTAAGGCGTAATAAATATCAGCGCTAAACGTATCGTATTATAATCTATCGTTTGCTTGAGCTGCTCATAGATAGGCTTGAGCTTGATGCTACCATCATCATTGAAGTCATTGGGATTATTAGCGACTTTTATGGCAACATAAGCATTACCAACGGCGGTCATAATCTCATCATCAGGCCGTAGATGATCACAAGCCAGACTCGGATCTTGCGCTTTTAGCTCGCTGATATGACGCATGATCGTCGACTGTGCTAGCTCTCGGGCTTGCGCAATCTCAACAATAGATAGGCTCTCCTCTAACAATACCTTGGTGGCTAGCAGAGTTGCCTCAGACTTATCAGCAACTTGATTACCAAGCTTTTGCTTTTTGTCCTGCTGCGCCTTATCTTGCTCGCGGCGTCTTTTTTGTAGCTTAGCATAGGCCTCAATTACTGCCTGACTAGTAGTACCGCCTGATTTGAGCACAAACTTATCATGACTTTGTTGTAGGCTTTTTTCATCGAGCATGGCATAGTTAGCGTCTGCTTCAGCAGAGAGCTCTAAAAAGCGCTTATCTGCGCCGCGAGCGAGCGGATCTAGCTGCAAGCTCATGGTATTCATACCCAATAGCTTAAGCCCATCTAGTGACTTGAGGCGCGATAAAGCGACATAGCCTTGACCTAACTCAAAAGTGCGCGACAGATCAATCTCAGCGGCATCTAAAGTCATGCCTTGCGATTTATGAATAGTAATCGCCCATGCCAGACATAATGGCACTTGCTCATAACTGGCTAGCACGTCGCCGGTCTCATCTTCGATGATCCACTCTTCCGGTTCAGCGATGACTTCTCGCCCTGAATTCAGCCTAACCACTGGCATTTTTTGCGCGGATGAAGACTTATCTTTTGTTTTGGCTTTTTTATCCTTATCTGCTTTTTTATTATCACTCTCATTGTCATTATCATCGTCAATAATCGTATCATCTTCGGCTATATCTGCTTTAGCATCGTTTTTGGCTTTATCTTTAGCCTTGCTATCGTCTACTTTTACCGCCGCAAAGCCAATCAGCTCACCCATGGTGCCGTTTGATACCCCAAGCTCATTATTATTCTTGATAAACATCACCTTAGCGCCAACTTTTAAGATTAGCTCATCTTGCGTGCGTACGGTCTTCTTTAAGGTATCTACTAGTTTACTCTCACCGGCAGATGAGGCTTCAAATCGTCTCATCTCACCCTCTAGTGCTGCAAGCTCTTTGTCGTTGATTTTATTAACGTTGAGATTATGGGTATAAAGCCGGGTACGCTTAATGTCGACGTTTTGATCAAAGGTGTTCTCAAGAGCCGCAATCGCTTCAAAGCTGACGTCTTGGCGGCGGATCTGATTAAGGATATCATCTAAATCTAAACCGCCATCCGCGGCCGCGCTCACTTGCCGATGCTGCTCAGATAGATAACAGATATGAAAGCCTGCATCAAGCCACGCCTGCGACATAAAGGCGAACTTATCCCGATTACTCTCGCCTTTGCTGCCTATAGGGGGCAGCTGAAAAAAATCGCCGGCGACAATCACTTGAATACCGCCAAAGGCACTGTCGTTTTTGCGGACGTGTTTGAGTACTTCATTGACTAGATTTAACTGCTTGGCATGCAGCATTGAGATCTCATCAATAATAAGTACCGCGGTTTCTTTGAGTCTATCAGCCAAAAACTGCTTGCGTGCCAAGTTACTTAAGTCACGCTCGGACAGCTCATCTTTGATACCGATGCCCGACCAGCTATGAATGGTAGTGCCATTCATATGGGTAGCCGCAATCCCAGTACTCGCCGTCACCGCCACTGGTACTCGCCGCGCACGTAAGTAATGGATATATTGATTGAGCGTATAGGTTTTACCTGAGCCTGCTGAACCGGTCAAAAAGACGTTTTGGCCGGTTTTTAGAATATTAAGAGCAGAAGATTGACGCATAAACCTAGACCAATTAACAAAGGATGAAAGAGGCTCGATAACCGGCTTTGAGACGATAAGGAGCCAAATGTTTGGCAGCAATTATAACAGCTACGCAAGCTTTGCAAACTATTTTAACCAAGCAACCTTAACAAACCAAAAGTTATGCAAGCATAAAACTATTATTATTAAAAGTTGCTATCGCTCTTCGCAAAAGCTCAGTACGATATGAGAATAGCTTTAGCTAGAATCAGGAAGATTAACTCACTATAAAAAGGAAAGCTTCATGTTATATGATACCCCTAATACCGAAAATAGCCCTGTTCAATTTCGCGACAAATACGATAACTTTATCAATGGCGAGTGGACCGCGCCTACCGATGGCGAATACTTCGATAACCCAAGCCCTATCGATGGCAAAATCATCTGCCAAGTAGCACGCTCAAAAGAAGCGGATATCGAAAAGGCGCTCGATGCCGCACACGCCGCCAAAGATGCTTGGGGTAAAACCAGCGTCACTGAACGCGCTAATCTGCTACTAAAAATCGCCGATCTAATGGAAGCGAACCTGGAAGCGATCGCTATCGCTGAATGTTATGAAAACGGTAAAGCAGTACGCGAAACCTTAGCCGCCGATATCCCTCTAGCAATTGATCATTTCCGCTATTTTGCCAGTGCTATCCGCGCGCAAGAGGGCGGCATCAGTCAAATCGATGAAGACACCGTCGCTTATCACTTTCATGAACCGCTAGGCGTCGTCGGGCAAATTATCCCCTGGAACTTTCCAATTCTGATGGCGGTATGGAAGCTGGCCCCTGCTCTAGCTGCTGGTAACTGTATTGTCTTAAAACCCGCTGAGCAAACCCCCGCCTCTATTTTATTTATGTTAGAGACCATCGGGATTGCCGATATCTTGCCAAAAGGCGTCCTCAACGTGGTCAATGGTTTCGGTGTTGAAGCTGGTAAACCGCTAGCCTCCAATCCGCGTATTAATAAAGTCGCCTTCACCGGTGAAACCACCACTGGTCGCCTTATCATGCAGTACGCCAGTGAAAATATCATTCCAGTTACCTTAGAGCTGGGCGGTAAAAGCCCTAATATTTTCTTCGCTGATGTCATGGATGAGGATGATGACTTCTTGGACAAAGCCGTTGAAGGTCTGGTGATGTTTGCGCTCAATCAAGGTGAGGTCTGTACTTGTCCTTCACGCGCGCTGGTGCATGAAAGTATCTATGATGAGTTTATCAAGCGCTGTATTGAGCGGGTCAAAGCCATCAAAATGGGTAATCCACTCGATACCGACACCATGATTGGCGCGCAAGCCAGCTCAGATCAATTAGAGAAAATCCTATCCTACCTCGATATCGGTAAAAAAGAAGGCGCAAAAGTCTTAGTTGGCGGTGAACGCGCCAAACATGACGGCGATCTTGGTGATGGCTACTATGTACAGCCGACTATCTTTGAAGGCACTAACGACATGCGCGTGTTCCAAGAAGAAATCTTTGGTCCGGTACTCGCGGTTACTACCTTTAAAGACGATGAAGAAGCGATGAGTATCGCCAACGATACGTTATACGGTCTTGGCGCTGGCGTATGGACCCGTAGCGTGCATAAAGCCTATCGTTTCGGGCGCGGTATTCAGGCCGGACGCGTGTGGACCAACTGCTATCACGTTTATCCTGCGCATTCCGCATTTGGCGGTTATAAGCAATCAGGTATCGGACGCGAGAACCATCTAATGATGCTCGATCATTATCAGCAAACCAAAAACATGCTGGTGTCTTATAGTCCTAAAGCGATGGGCTTCTTTTAATCGTGTCACATAGTTTTAGATAGAGTTCATCATCTACTAGTCATTATCAAGATGCAATCTATCGTCAGGTAGATTGCATTTTTACTTCTAAAAGATGTATTTGTCAACAAACTCAAAATAGTAGTAATAAGGAGAACATTATGAAACTTGAAGCGACAGAGTCATGCATCGAATTAATCGAGTTATTAAAGTCCAAACACGGTGAGCTGATGTTCCATCAGTCAGGTGGCTGCTGTGATGGTAGCTCGCCAATGTGCTATCCGCTAGGTGAGTTCAAAACTGGCGCTCAAGATGTGCTCGTCGGTGAGCTAGCGGGCTGCCCGTTCTATATGGGTAAGGCGCAGCATAAGCTGTGGCAACATACTGACTTAACTATCGATGTAGTCGATGGTCGCGGCGCTAGCTTCTCGCTGGAGATACCTGAAGGCAAACGCTTTATTGTACGCTCAGAGGTGTGCGCGGTGGAGTAAGGTGTTGACACTCTCTTCAAGCTTAAGCCATATAGCGACGTTGATAACGGTCTCACCTAGGATACCTTTAAAGCTGGACATCAGAGACATAAGGATTTATCCGAAAAATAAAAAACTAATACCACATTAGAAAACAGGAACTTCCATAACCAGTATTTGAGCATTAGCAACGACATCCATCGCAAACTGACTTGCCTCAGTAATACCAAAACCATCACGTGGCTGTAAAACTTGATTATTAATAAACACCTGACCTGAGATTACAAACACGTAAGCGCCATTGCTAGAGTCATTAAAAGTATAAGTTTGTGTCGCGCCTTGATCAAATTCACCCACGCTAAACCAAGCATTTTGATGTATCCAAACCCCAGCGTCATTACTATGTGGTGAGAGTACTTGATTAAACTGATTGCGATTCAGTAGTTCAATTAAGCTAAGCTGTTGATAGCGCGGTGTGACGTTTTTTTTATTCGGCTCAAGCCAGATTTGTAGCAGCTTAACTGGAATATCTTGATTAGCATTACTCTCAGAGTGTACTACTCCTGACCCTGCTGACATCACCTGTATGTCACCTGCGTTTATCAAGCTTTTATTACCCATATCATCTTCATGAATAAGCGCGCCTGTTAGCGGAACGGTTACTATCTCCATGTTGCGATGCGAGTGCGAGCTGATACCATGACCGCCGTCAATATGATCATCATTAATAACTTTGAGTGCGCCAAAGCCTACTCGCTCGGCATCATAATAATCAGCAAAGCTAAAGGTGTGTTTAGTTTTGAGCCGGCCATGATGCGCCCCGCCGCGTTCATTCGCTGGGTGATAAATGGTTTTCATAATCTCCTCAAAATACGACTTAATCAGTCCGTCATAAACAATATTGCTAAACAAGACAAAGGTTTACGCTCGCAATAAAAAATCCAACCCTAAACGCTTAGTTTCAACGTTTAGAACTGGATTGGTAATAGAATAGAATGTCAAAACTATCTCTACAGATGCTCTTGGTTATTTAAAATAATTTGTGGCCTAAAAGCTTACAATTCCATTCTTCTAAAACCTTTAGTATTGCCACGGTTGGTCTTGCTCTATGCCGGCTTTGTCTATCTTATTTCTTTTTTTCTGAATCTTGGTATCTATTTTTTCTTGCTTCTTTAGCGCTTTTTGGTTGATATCGTCTATCAAGCCTTGGATCTTCTTATCCACTTTGTCTTGCTCTTTTTGACGCACTTTATCAACCTGAGCTAACTCTTTTTGACGCGCCTTATCTACTTTATCTTGCTCTTTTTGGCGCAGTTTATTGAGCTTACTGAGCTGTTTTTTGGCCTTTTTACTTAAGGTAATTTCATCTTGCGCTTGGTTGTTAGCAGACTTATTCGACATGATAACTCTCCTTAATCAGGTTATATAGGATATCTATACACTTGATAGTAAGCCAGTACGCTTGCCTAATCAACGTGTCAATACAAAACCGGTACACGTCCTTAAGCTCCCTGTAGATCGGCAAACTAGAGATAATATTGATTCTTGATCACTATAGAATCTAGAATTAAGCTTGGTTAGAACTGAAAACTAGTCCATATTAATTATTTCGCAATGCTTTTAAGAGCAGAGCGACAGCATGTAGATTGAATGGAACTTGCGACACCCAACATTCTAATTCAATACTATAAAATCCTATTTAAAAAATTTCCCTTGCGTGCCTTGAGAAGGAATAAGCAAAGCACTGCTTTGCCCGACGCAAGACAAGAACTGTGCTTGCAGTTAGCAGTGCTTTTATTTTTTCGGCTCTCAGGTCTCCTTCAACACCACCCCTCCCTATCTTTTTGAATATTTAGTAGTAGCCGAAATGTACAAACCATTTGTAGAATTAAGCGTTTTTAAATAAAAAACTCTAATGCTTTTAAAATAGCTATAAACACAACCACGCTGATAATAATTTTTGTCAGGTTTATACCTTCACGCCCTTCTTCAAGCTCAAGACGATTTAGAACATTTAGGGAGTCATTCGATACCTCATTCCAACTACTATCCTCTTTTCCAACTTGGTACAAACCTACCTTGTAAGGCTTTTCTAACTCTAACAAGTACTTTTCTAGCTGCTCCCACTGTTCATCTGGGTAGCTCTGTATAGCTAATTCAATAACTTTTGGGTCAGCTGTAGCATAAGATAAGGGAATTGGGTTAAAGTTTATCCAATGTGATAAAAATTCATCTGATGAAGCAGTATAAAGGGCAACAGTTGGAATCCTGTCACCGATGTTCACATTTTTTAATGAATTGCGTTTTGTTATCTTTATAACTGGGAAGTAACCATAGCCTTTACTCAAGTCTCCATTTACAGCAACGAGAGTAGGCTTAGTCCCAACAACGATACCGCCGTTCGAATGACCGCTTAAGAAGTGCTCTTTTTTGTTTATCCAATAGTAAACATTTATAATAACTACTATAACAACAACGAATAAATATACGATATCGATAATCACAGTAGCTAGTAGCGAGCAAACTAAAAGCAAGAGTAGTGAACCTACAGCTATCTTATTATGACGAAACCATACCCGTTTTTTGAGTTCTGCATTACCCGGGTTTAAAGCGACAGTATCGTTATCAACTGTAAAATTATTCTTCACTAGATATTCCTTCCACGCTACAGAGCTTGTTAACAAGGTTTTAAAAAGCTATTTGGATGTTTTCACATATCCAAACCGTAATCTAGAGAATAGTATTCTAAATATAAAAAAAGAGCCACCAGAATTATCTAGTGGCTCTTCTCAGTATAATACTATTGTGAAATGCTGGGCTAAACCAGCCTACAAAACTCTTTACACCAAACTATTTACCGCTTCAACCACCGCATCCGCGGTAATACCAAACTCTTTATACAAGTCACTGGCAGGCGCAGACTCACCATAAGTGGTCATGCCGATGACTTTACCGTCAAGGCCGACAAACTTATACCAGTAGTCCACATGCGCGGCTTCGACAGCGACACGAGCGCGGATATTAGCCGGCAATACTGACTCGCGGTAATCAGCGTCTTGCTCCATAAAGATCTCAGCACAAGGCATAGAGACCACACGGACTTCAAAGCCATTTTCGCTAAGCGTTTTATGTGCGTCCATAGCAAGGCCAACTTCTGACCCTGTGGCGATGATGATTGCTTGTAATCCTTTATCACTAGCCCCTTGCTCTTTAGCTAGGACATAACCGCCTTTAGCGATATTAGCGACTTGTTCGCTATCACGAGATTGATGCGGCAAACCTTGACGACTAAAGATCAGTGCGGATGGATTGTTCTCAGACTTAATCGCTTCTACCCAAGCGCTAGCAGATTCAGTCGCATCACACGGACGCCAAGTACGTAGGTTTGGCGTAGTACGTAGGCTAGTCAACTGCTCAACAGGTTGATGCGTTGGGCCATCTTCCCCTAGACCGATTGAGTCATGAGTATAGACATGAATAATACGCTGCTTCATGAGCGCACCCATACGTACCGCATTACGCGCATATTCCATAAACATCAGGAAAGTAGCGACGTAAGGAATAAAGCCACCATGGAGCGCGATACCATTAGCAATCGCAGTCATACCGAACTCGCGCACACCGTAGTAAATATAGTTGCCATCAGCGTCGGTCTCAATCCCCTTGGCATCTTTAAAAAGAGTTAAGTTTGAACCTGCTAGATCTGCTGAGCCACCCATAAGCTCTGGTAATAGTGGCTGCAAAGTGTTGATCGCATTCTGACTGGCTTTACGACTAGCGACATCACCGCCCTGCTCTTGGGTTTGTTGGATATAGTCTTTTGCTTGGCTGTCAAAGTCATCGGGTAGCTCGCCGTTGAGGCGCCGTTTTAGCTCGCTTGCTAACTCTGGATAAGCTTTTTTATAGGCGGCAAAGGTGGCGTCCCAGTTCTTTTGCATGACATCGCCTTTGGCTTTGCCATCCCATGCTTCATAAATCTCATCATCTAATTCAAACGGCGCGTGTTTCCAAGCAAGCTCATCACGAGTTAAGGCGATTTCGTCATCACCAAGCGGTGCACCGTGGCTAGAAGCTTTGCCTTGTTTATTTGGACTACCAGCACCAATTGTAGTCTTACAAATGATTAAGCTTGGCTTAGTCGTTTCATTGATCGCTTGCTCGGTAGCTCTAGTAATAGCATCGGTATCATGACCATCGACTTTGATCACTTGCCAGCCATAAGCTTCAAAGCGCATTTGTGTATCATCGGTGAACCAGCCTTCAACATCACCGTCTATAGAGATGCCATTATCATCGTAGAAGAAGACAAGTTTACCAAGTCCTAAGGTACCTGCGAGCGAGCAGACTTCATGGCTGATGCCTTCCATCAAGCAACCATCGCCCAAGAATGCATAGGTATGATGGTCGATGACTTCATGACCGTCACGGTTGAACTGAGCGGCTAAGGTTTTCTCAGCGATAGCAAAGCCTACTGCGTTTGCAATACCTTGACCTAGCGGACCCGTCGTGGTCTCAATCCCTGGCGTATAACCTAGCTCTGGATGGCCAGGCGTTTTAGAATGCAGCTGACGAAAGCCTTTTAGATCGTCAACGCTGACGTCATAACCTGATAAATGCAGCAAAGAGTAGATCAGCATCGAACCATGGCCATTTGATAACACAAAGCGATCACGGTTATGCCAGTTAGGATCCGCAGGGTTGTGCTTCAAAAACTTGCGCCATAATACTTCGGCGATATCAGCCATTCCCATCGGTGCACCAGGATGTCCAGAATTGGCTTTTTGCACCGCATCAAAAGATAGTACGCGGATGGCATTGGCAAGTTTACGTTCATTAATTGGGGTAGGCATAGCAGGTCCTAATATTCGGATGAGAAGTCGAGAAGACAAAAGGAAAAGCGTTTGGGTAATAAGATTAGAGCGTAATAAATACTCTCAATAATTAGAGAAACAAAAAGATATTTGAGTCATCGGCAATATTAACATATTTGCGATAGCCCTATCTAAAAATGCGCTGACAGCAGCGTTTGCATTTCGCAATCACTCCTATTAGTTTTATTAAACGATAGACATGTAGATAGATCAGATAGGCACAATAGACACATAGGATAAATTGCTACTCATAAGCTGCAAGTTCATTTAACTATTTGCAGCTCGCAGCTTATAGTAGCAATTGATACTTAAACTGCAATTGTCTCAGTCCCGCCCATAAACGGACGCAATACTTCTGGAATAGTGATACTGCCATCGGCGTTTTGATGGTTTTCCATTACCGCAAGCAAGGTACGGCCAACGGCAAGTCCTGAGCCGTTTAGAGTATGGGCAAGGCTAGTTTGTTTGCCGTCTTTAACCCGCGTACCCATACGGCGCGCTTGGAAGTCGCCACAGTTTGAGCAGCTTGAGATTTCACGGTAGGTGTCTTGGCTGGGTAGCCACACTTCGATGTCATAGGTTTTTTGCGCGGCAAAGCCCATATCGCCCGTACACAGCATAACCGTACGATACGGCAAATTAAGCTGCTGTAAGATATATTCCGCCTGTTCGGTCATCGCCTCTAAAAGCTCGTCTGATTGCTCGCTTGTGGCAATATTGACCATCTCAACTTTTTCAAACTGATGCTGGCGTATCAGACCGCGAGTATCGCGACCATGCGAGCCGGCTTCACTACGAAAGCAAGGCGTATGCGCAGTAAACTTCAGCGGTAGCTCTTTAGCCTCTAAACGCTCACCGCGTACCAAGTTAGTCATCGGTACTTCGGCAGTCGGTATCAAATAGAAGTCCGTGCCTTCGTTATTGGTATGATTGGTCAATTTGAACAAATCATCTTCAAACTTAGGCAGCTGACCTGTGCCTTTTAGGCTCTCAGAATTGACGATATAAGGCACATAAGTCTCAGTATAACCATACTTGACCGTATGCGTATTGAGCATAAACTGAATCAGCGCGCGATGCAGCTGCGCTAATTGTCCTTTTAACACATTAAAACGACTGCCCGTAAGCTTAGCTGCCGCTTCAAAATCAAGCATACCTAGAGATTCCCCGATGTGAGTATGATCTTGGATATCAAAATCAAACTCACGCGGGCTACCCCAGCGGCGTACTTCTACGTTGTCATCCTCTGATTCGCCTACCGGCACATCGCTAGCTGGCAAGTTCGGAATCTGTAGCGCCGCTTGATTAATGCGCTCTTGCAAAGTACGCAGCTGGTCTTCCGCCTCCTTGATCTCAGCGCTGACGCTTTGCATCTCAGCGAGTAACTCACTGGCATCTTCGCCTGACTTTTTTAGCGCGCCAATCTGCTTAGCGCCAGCATTGCGACGCGATTGTAGCTCTTCTGTTCTGACTTGCAAAGACTTACGCTCGGACTCAATCGTTTGCCAAAATTCTATGTCTAGCGCAAACCCGCGCGTGGTCAGCTGCTGCTGTAAATCGGTCAAGTCGCCGCGTAGGAGTTTTGGGTCTATCATAGTAGTGGCCTGTAGCGCTAAGGGGTGAAAAAAGGTAAAAATGAGATAACAATAAAGAGTGGCTATAATACCAAGACCGAGCTGATTTGACCATGCCCGCAGATAGCTTTTGTAAGCGCTATTTCGCCCTCTATTATTATCCTATAGCCAATCCACTTTAAAATAAATACAGCGCTACTGGGATAAATTTTACGCAGCATCGAAGAAACGCAGCATGCAAGTAAAACTTATCCCAGTAGTACGTTGTCATAGCTGTACACTTTTTATTTAGGCTTCACTATATGACTTCTCTAGTTATAGTGTTTCTTTTAGAGTGGCTTTTCGGTAAGATAAGCGCATAGTTTTATTCATCTAAGTCAACTTGGCATAGACATTATTGCTCATATTTTTTGATAGTAGCAACTACTGCTATCAACAAAAGTTAATGCCAACCCGTTTACTTAACCCTCTCTAATCTAACGCTTAACATGAGTCTCTGAGAACCTTTTATGGCCCTGTATCCCTATACGCTGCAACCTGTCGCCCTCAATTTGACTGAAGCTGAATTTCAGCAAGCCCAATATGAGCTATTTACCAATGCTAGCCCTTCTTTTGGTCTAAAAAGTTTAAAAATGAAAGAGTGGATCATTATAGGGATAGTCGTCATCTTAGCAATCGCTGGGCTAGTGTTCTTGACAGGCTACTCGACGATCATATTTTGGTTGATGCTGGTGTCTGTTGTTATCTATTTACTTGTCCGCACCCTCGGGTTTAAATGGTACGTCAAAAAAGAATTTGAAAAACAAGTGGCGGCGCAAGAGATGCCTGATGAGATGCGCCAAATGAAACTTGGCGTACAAAAACACGGTTTAGTGATGGCGATGCCAGCCAACCAACCTGATCTCATGCAAAATCCACAAATGCGTGGTATGCAAATGCGCGCAGGCTCTACTCAGCAAGCGGTCATCCCTTGGAGCGCAGTCAAAAGCTGGGATGAGACTGATGACTATATCTTTGTAATGTTTGAGATGAAAGGTCAGCAAGGCAGTCAGATTATTCCTAAGCGTCTAACCACGCAGAAGTTTCCCATTGATACGGTACGTCAACATCTGCAAGAAGTCGTTCCTACTCGCGGTCTAAACCCTGAAAGCTTACAGCCTCCTGCTTAGCCTATTAGCTATACTATTTATAATTATAGATGAGTTATATTATAGTTATAGATGAGTTATAGTTAAGAATAAGTATTATAGTTATGAAAAAGTATAGCTTATTCGTGTTTTATAAAATAAATCATACTGGTTTGTTTAATTCACTTAACTTATTAACACCCCTTTGCTATGATAGGAGTCATTGAAGAGATAGAGGTTAGCAGACGAGTTTTGCTACTGTTTACTTAATAAGATCAAATAATTTTGATCAAAAAAGTAAAGGTGAATCATCACTGATGACTTTTAATCATATTTTAATTACAGTTCTCTAAAACTAACACTCACATTAAAAGGATAATATTATGAGTAATAAAGACAATACTACTAATCAGATTGGCTTAGAAAGAGCTGACATGAGCGCTGTCGTTGAAAAACTAAACAGCTTGCTATCGAGCTATCATATGTTTTATATCAACGTGCGCGGTTATCACTGGAACGTCAAGGGTGAGCACTTTTTCTCATTGCACGAGCAGTTTGAAGATCTGTACACTAACCTACAAGTAGAAATCGATGAGATTGCTGAGCGTATCTTAACTTTAGGTAAGACACCATTACATGCTTATAGTGATTTTGCGCAGCATACTAGCATCGAAGAGGACAAAAACGTCCATGATGGCAATAGCTGTGTTAAAGGTGTGGTCACTGGCTTGCAAACGCTCATCGAAGAACAGCGTACAGTATCAGCACTAGCAGAAGAAAACGATGACCAAGGTACCGCTGATTTGCTTGATGAGTATGTGCAACAACAAGAAAAGCTAGTTTGGATGTATAACGCGTTCTTAGGTAAATAGTCTTAGGATAGATAGCGTTAACTGATCAGCTAAGCAAAAAAAGCACCTATATATAGGTGCTTTTTTATGTCTAAATTTGGCTGAATGATCGCTGATTACAATAGTTTACTGACTAAAACAGCTTACTCTTGTACCCATTGGCGTATTTTTGCACGCTCGGCAGGTGTTGCTTGAAGCCATAACTGCATGAAAGTATCTAGCGTACTAGTCGTTCGTGCCGATTGGCTTACCTCAGCTGGTGCTACGCTATAAGTGTTGGTGGCTACCGTGCCTGTATTCACTCTTGCCGGTTGCGGCTTGGCGGCAGGTGCAGTCTGATCGATAGCGGCGATAGCGCGTTGGTTTTGCATCTGTGCATCTTCGCCACCGCCAAATACTCCACCGATCGCTTTACTTAATCCAGCAAATATACCACCGTTGTTCCCAGCCACGCTTTGTTGACTGGCGATAATAGTATTGTTTTGTTGGACGGCAAGCGTTGGCTGCTTTGCATAATCTTTGGCAGCGGCATACTCTTCTGGCTGGTTTGGCATAGTCAAACGATAGGTCTGATTGTCCGCCATTTCAGCCACGACACTGACATTACCCGAACGCAGATAATCATGCTCATCGCGAGGCAACCTGTAGAGGCGATCATACTTAGCCGTTATCGCATGCTTGCCTGGCTGCAGCGTGAAGCTCTTAGTCAAAGGCTGAAAAGCACCTTGAGAAATCTCTTGCCCATTAATTGCCGTGACCTTAATATTGTCGTCCACTAACAGCGTCACGTCGGCATAAGTGAGCATAGATACTGAGCTTGCAGCCATCAGTACAGTACCGACGGATAGTTTTTTGCGTAAAGAGGCTGAGAGTGTCATAAGGTATCCTATCGATAATAAAAAGTATTTTGTAAGATGAAATGTTTTGTGAAATAAAAGTCCGGTTGTAAGTTTAAAAGTCGAGTGGCATCGTCTGATTGTCATCAATCGCCGCTTGACTATCGACTTGAGTTTCTTGACTGATATCGGCCAGCTCAGCGGCTAAGGTTTGCTCATCAATCGTACGCAGGGCATCGCTGATGACCGCTTTTGAGATATTGCTGCGGCCTAAGTTTGAAAACATAGGCTGTATGTAATTGAGCACTTCCATCATCGCGCCAATACGATGAGGGCCTTCTGTGAGCAAATGATTGAGAATTCGCTCATCAAATTGCCAGCCCCGCCGGCGCAAAATAGATTCCAGCAGCGCTTGACGATCGACCAACTCATGACCATCAGGGACCTTAAAACTTGGCGCTTGCGACAACCTAGTAAGTAGATCAGTCAGCTGAAACGGTAGCTTACTAGCAGATTGGTTGGCGGCAAATAATAACTGACGTTGGCCTTCTCGGCTACGGTTGATCAGATGAAACAAAGCCTCTTGCCACTGAGTGCTATGCTCTAGAACGTCTAGATCATCGATAGCGATAACATCAAAATTCTCTAGCGAGGAGAGGACATTGACATCGGTATTGACTAATTCGTTAAGCGAGAGGCAAATGGCTGACTTATCAATATCAATAAACGACTCACAGATGGCAGATAATAGATGCGATTTGCCGGTAGCAGGACTACCAAATAGGTACAGCTGACCTATCAGGCCGACATGGAGCTGCCGCACTGCATCAATGATAGACATCCAACCGGGACCTGAAAAGTCGCTGAGACTCGCATCATGCTTAATGTCCAGATTGAGACTTAGCTGTGCTTGGGCCATAGATCGTCAACTTAGTTTGGGTAACACAGTAAAACGGTATTGAGAAACCATATATTTAAAATTGTGTTATAAACACTGCGCCTATATATACCATATTTCTAAAATGACTGACAAGTGCTTTACCCGTTTTAGCCGTGGCAAAGAATGATTTGTTTTTAAAATAAGATCATTCTCTTTTGAATAGATCCAGCTGGACGCGGCCTTTATAAAAGTTAGTGGTTCGATAATAAGCATATAAATGTCTAAATAGTACGTTGATTACCGCTGATACTGGCAGCGCAATAAGCATACCAACGAAACCCAATATACTTGCCCCTGCCAATACCGCAAAGATAACCCATAGTGGCGATAGACCAATTTTATCACCTAACAATAAGGGCTGCAGTACATAACCTTCAGCTGCTTGGCCTACCAAAAAAGCCCCTACAATCAACGACAGATAAAACCAATCAAAGCCAAATTGAAATAGTCCAGCTATGATGGCAGCAATAAAGCCCAAACCAAAGCCCAAATATGGTACGAAGCTTGCTATACCAGCCACCATACCAATAGTTAGTCCCAACTCTAAACCGATTAGTTGCAGCTGTACAGCATAAATAGCGCCCAATAACACCATAACCAAAAGCTGTCCTTTAATGAACTCCATTAAAGCGCGATCGCACTCTTGAGCAATAGCAATCACTTTTTTGCTATATCCTTTCGGAATGGCCATCTTCCAAGTATGAATACGTTGATCCCAATTGAACAAAAAGTAGAACGTCAAGATAGGTACCAATACAATCAAGCCTGCATTATTGACAAACCTCATCCCTGAGGAAAGAATTTGGCTCATCCATGTGCTAGCATCAGAGATATTGTAATGAGTCTGCATATAACTGACCAAGGTTTCAGAAAAACCTTCGATCTGCAAAGCTGGCAGTAGTATATTGGTATTGTTAACCACCCAGTCGCGAACCACATCATTATACCAACTCAAAATCCTTGGTAAATACTCCCAAGCCGCCTGCAACTGGTACCACAACGTCGGTATTAACCACCACAGTAATAGTGCCATTCCCAGAGTAATAGTGGCATAAACTACGATAATAGCAATCCAGCGTCTAACGTACTTGCTTAACCTCTTAACTAAAGGATTAAATAAATAAGCCAGTACAAAGGCAACGAAAAAAGGGATGATGACGGGCAACATCAGTTTCAATAAAAACAAAGCTATAATAATAATGACGACGATAAATAGACGTCGAAAAAAAGGATCTATATGCTGAGATGTCATTATTAGTGATCCTACAAGTAAGAGAGGGTTAATGAGCTTATGTGCGATAAAAGTTAAAATGCCTAATGATAAGAACTTTCATAAGGACTTCTGAAAGCTAAGACTGATATTATCGCAAAGTAACCATAAAAAGCGGTGAACTTTTTGTATCGACTACTCCTTCGGCACTTATCGCTATTTTATAAGAAATATAAGGCTTTTATGGAGAATATTAGCAAGTTGCTTTGCGAGAGTGGCCTATTTTTGGGTATAATGCGCACACAAAAATTGTTTTATCTTATTTAGTTCAATATACCCCAATTGTGAGATGACCATGAGTGACAAGCCTTCTTTAAGCTACAAAGATGCTGGCGTTGATATCGATGCTGGTGATGCGTTAGTCCAACGTATCAAGTCCGTGGCTAAAGCCACTACCCGTCCTGAAGTAGTTGGCGGTCTTGGTGGTTTTGGTGCCCTATGTCGTATCCCTACCGGCTATACCTCACCACTACTTGTCTCTGGTACTGACGGCGTCGGCACTAAGCTCAAGCTGGCACTGCAGCTTGATCGTCACGATACGATTGGTATTGATCTGGTCGCTATGTGCGTAAACGATCTACTCGTATGCGGAGCTGAGCCCTTATTCTTCCTAGATTATTATGCGACGGGCAAGCTCGATGTGGATACCGCAGCTACGGTCGTCAGCGGCATTGGTGAGGGCTGTAAGCTTGCTAACTGCGCCCTTATCGGTGGTGAGACCGCTGAGATGCCAGGGATGTATCAAGACGAAGACTATGATCTCGCAGGCTTCTGTGTCGGCGTCGTTGAAGAGGCGGAAGTCATCACCGGTGAGCATGTCAGCGAGGGCGATGTGCTGATTGCACTGGCTTCTAGTGGCGCGCACTCCAATGGCTATTCACTAGTCCGTAAAGTCATAGAAGTCAGTGGTATCGATGTTAGCACTAGCGATGAGCAGCTAGACGGCCAGCCTATTCAAGATGCCCTAATGGCACCGACTCGTATCTATGTCAAAGCTATTAAAGCGTTGCAAGACACGCTTGGTAGCTCGGCCTTACATGCAATGTCGCACATTACTGGTGGCGGCTTAACAGACAACTTACCACGAGTGCTACCGGATAATTTGGCCGCTAGTATTGATACGAATAGCTGGCAGTTCTCAGAGCTATTTACCTGGCTACAAACCCAAGGTAATATTGCCCAAAGCGAGATGTATCGTACCTTTAACTGCGGCGTCGGCTTTGTGATTGTCGTACCAAAACAACAGGCTGATAAAGCTATTGAGATCTTAAACGATAATGGTGAACAAGCTTGGCAACTCGGTGAAATGGTGAGCCGCGCTACTGACGCGGTCGTTTATCGATAATGTCAGATTCATCTTTGGGCCAAAATAATAAACCATTACGAGTAGCCGTTTTAGTCTCAGGTAGTGGTAGCAATCTGCAAGTATTGATAGACACTATGCAGTCAGGCGAGCTACCTATAGAGATAGTCGGCGTCATTAGTAATCGCGAGGATGCTTATGCGCTAACTCGCGCCAAAGAGGCCTCTATTCCAGTAGCTTTATTATCCCATGTTGCTAATGGCAAACGCATGGGCATCAAAACTTTTGAGACGCATGCAAATGCGCAGCTGCAAGACTGGCAACCTGACTTGATTGTCTTGGCTGGGTTTATGCGCGTATTGAGTAGCGATTTTATTCAGTATTCTATCGCCCCAATGATAAACTTGCACCCCTCCTTGCTCCCTGTTTACAAAGGGCTTGATACTCATCAAAGGGTAATTCAGGCGGGCGAACGTCATCATGGCTGTAGTGTCCATGTGGTTACTGCTGAGCTTGATGCGGGTACTGTTTTGACTCAAGCGCTGTTAGAAGTTGATCCTAAAGAGACAGCAGATGGCTTAAAAGCACAGGTACAGAAACTTGAACATCAATTGCTGCCTTGGACGATTTTGCTTATCGCTAAAGGAGTATTAACCCTCAATACCGATTCTTCAAAAAATGATGACAGCTATTTGCCAGCGCTACCATTAACGCTGTTTATCGATCAATAAAAACAGCATCTAACTTAAAATAATGACATACATAATAAAAGCCCAGTCACTCAATATATGAATGACTGGGCTTTGTATTGTTTAGCACTGGGTTGTTCTAGTTTTAAACCCTTTATATGCTATTAGCTTTTATGTACATGCAAGCCTTTGATATTGACAAACTCTTTGATACCGAAGCCACCATGCTCGCGGCCATGACCTGAGTTTTTCACGCCACCAAACGGTAGCGCCGGATTTGCTAGACCATAACCATTGATATAGACCATACCGGTATCAAACTGCTCACTAGCTAGGCGAATGGCTTTATCTTCGTCTTTAGAGAAGATAGCGCCGCCTAGACCATAACGACTGTCATTGGCGATACGCATAGCATCGTCTTGATCTTTTGCGCGGATCAATGAAGCGACTGGGCCAAATAGCTCGTCATCATAGGCCGGTTGACCTTCCTTTACGTTCTCTAAAATCGTGGCTGGATAAAAGTTACCTTTACCTTCTGGTAATTTACCACCAACTGAAATCGTAGCCCCTTTCTTGACACTCTCTTCAACTTGCTCGTGTAATTTCTCTTGCAAGTCTTTACGTGCTAATGGGCCGATATCAGAGCTGTCGTCCATAGGATCACCAGTTTTGGTGTTCGAAAACTTCTCAACAATACGATCGCGGAACTCATCATACAAGCTATCGACAACGATGAAACGTTTCGCTGCAACACAAGTCTCACCATTATTAATAAGACGCGCTTGCGTACAAGTCTCTACAGCAAGATCTAAATCAGCGTCTTCAAGTACAATAAAGGCATCATTTGAGCCAAGCTCTAACACAACCTTTTTGAGGACTTTTGCCGCTTGTTGACCAACAACTTTACCTGCATCATCACTACCAGTGAGTGTAACACCGCGCACTTTATCGTTGCCGATCAAAACCTCTGATTGATCATGATCAATCAAGATCGTACGGAATAGATCATTTGGCAGATCAGACTCATGAAAGATTTTTTCGATTAATAAGCCAGAGCCTGTCACATTAGCGGCATGCTTTAATAAAATACTGTTACCAGCCATCAAGTTAGCAATGGCATAACGGAATACTTGATAAGCTGGAAAGTTCCAGGGTTGCATACCATAAATGACACCGATCGGCTGATAAGTGACGATACCTTTTTTCATATTTTCGATATCGCGTACATCATCTGCAAGAGCGGTAACGCCTTTCTCTGCCGTGAAGTCACAAATTCCTATGCACAAATCTACTTCGCTTAAACTTTGATTATAAAGCTTACCACGCTCTTCAGTCATCAGTTTTGATAACTCTTCTTTATATTTGGCTAGAGTTTCACCAATAGATTTAATCACTTTGGCACGCTCTTCATGACTCGTTTTGCGCCATTCAAGAAATGCTTCATGTGAGGCATCAACAATTTTGTTGACCTCATCGTTAGTCATATAGTTATATTCTTTAATATCTTCGCCCGTTACTGGGTTTACCGTAGTAATATCTGCCATGATTCATTATCCTTATTTTGTTATTAATTTCTAAGAGTATTATTAGCTGGAAACCTTTGATTGTTCAATGGATCAGCCAAACAACATTAATCGATTATAAAATGGTTTAAAGAGCTTTTCTTCTCCGAGTCTTTTTCAATCTGAAGCTCATAGAAGCAAAATATTAAATCTTTAAGCACTATTTAATTGATGATTTTATAATAACAAATAATTAGCCGTATAATTTTACAAGATATAATGAAGTGTGATTTTGATGTTAATAATGTGACTGAAATATAAAGGCCTACTTAATAAAGTCTATTAAGTAGGCCTAAAGTATTAATAGAATTATCAGTACAATAATTCCTATTGGATGGAATGATAAACATAAAAAAGACCCACCTATGAGTTGGCCTTGAGAGCACTGGAATAGCACTCTCATAACATTGTAACAGCATATAGCTATCGTTCGATAAAGTAGTTTATCTTGTTAGAATAACTGCGTAATAACGGGAATGTCTTGCTGTTGCCCCTCTTCCTCGGCTACCACTTGCCGAGCAACATGCATAATCAGTTGTCGTAACCAACGATGCGCTGGGTGATGCTGCAGTAGTGGTGACCACGCCATCGTCAGTTCAAACTCAGGAATGAAGAAAGGCGGCTCTTTCATAACGATGCTATCATTGGTCGCTTGCATACGAGCAACTCGCGTTGGCAAAGTCGCGATCAAGTCCTTATTAGCAGCTAGCATCGCTGGCATCTGATAATGACGAGTAAACACACTTATCTGACGCTTTTGCCCTAAGCGCTGTAGAGCTTGATCAATAGATCCGAGGCCACCAGACTTTTCTGGATTAACCCCAAACCCTACGCCCATGCCCGTCTTAGAGACCCAAACATGCTGGCCTTTGAGGTAGTTTTTGAGATTGAACCGATTCACGTAAGGACTATCAGCAGATAGCAGGCAACTAAAAGTATCACGCCAGACCAGCACTTGGTGAAAGCTTTGCGGTATTTCATTAAAGCGATTAATCGCCAAATCGACTCGGCCCTGCTCCATATCACGATAAGACACATCTGATGGAGTCAAAAAGTCTAAAATAACGTTAGGCGCCTCAGAACGCAGAGCCTTGACCAGTTTAGGAACCAAAGTAGCTTCTGCATAATCCGACGTCATAATCCGGAAGACACGTGACGTACTATAAGGACGAAACTCCGTACGCGGCTCAAGCACTTGCGTCAAATCAGCGAGTATTTCCCGAATCCGAGGTTGTAGTTCAAGCGCACGCTCCGTCGGTGTCATTCCCTCAGAAGAGCGCACTAATAGCGGATCATTAAATAGCTTACGCAGACGGCGCAAGATGTTACTCATAGCAGGCTGGGTGATACCTAACTGCTCAGCGGCGCGTGTGACATTCTTTTCTCGAAGCAATACATCTAAATGTACTAATAAATTTAAATCAACCCGCTGCAAATTCATATGTGTTTCTCTTCGCTTTATAATAAATGCCACTTAGCGTTAATAGCTACATGAGCGCTATTTTTAAATACTGATGATAAATGATTAAATTGCTCTACTGATCTGAAAACGACCACTATGCTTATCTATAGAGCTAAATGCGTAAAGCTAAGTTTTGTAGAGTCCAATTGCGGTAGAACTAAGTGTCTAGAATCGATCCAAAAAACCGAACGCACCCGTTAACTTAGGCAAAAGACCATTGAGTAACCCATCCAGCCTATTATCTTTATATATAACTCACTGATTTTATTAAACTATATTTATAATAAATACCAAAGATAACTATCATAAATTAGGTAAATCACACTAAATTGTCTATAGTAAGACTCAACGCTTAACTCGCATGCCCGCTCTAAGCCGTGTTACTGGCGAATATTGTAACATTTCTGATGGATAACAAGTAGCTTCAACGTCATCACCCTATCGTTACTTCTTGATGGTTCATTTACTCTTTTTTCGTAAATAATTTAAATGAAACACCTTGTATTTAGAAGCAGGTTTGTTTAGGGTAATAGTCCTAATATTTCAAGAAGACAAATGCCGTCTCTACTATTAAACGATTACTAGGCCAACAAGGCAGGCATTTAGTATTAAGTAATCAATCAGTATCTAAGTAGTCGTAACCCAATCGCAACTATAGTTCCATACAATATAACTTTCGATAAACTCTTGTTTTACCTCGTTTTTTTCACCCCACCAAGGAGACAGTAAATGTCAACAACCTATAAGTCAGCTATCGATTTAGTACGTGAATTAAAGCAAAAGCATGGTAACTGGCAAAATATCAGCGAAACTGATGCTGCCCGTATGATGATACAAAACCGCTTCAAAACCGGTTTAGACATTGCAAAGTACACTGCTAAAATCATGCGCCAAGACATGGAAGACTACGACAATGATACTTCTCAGTATACTCAGTCTTTAGGTGCTTGGCACGGTTTTGTTGCTCAACAAACCATGTATGCAAAGAAAAAATACTTCGGTACTACCTCAAAGACTTATATCTACCTATCAGGCTGGATGGTAGCTGCGCTACGTTCTGAGTTTGGTCCTCTACCTGACCAATCTATGCACGAAAAAACGTCAGTACCTAAGCTTATTGAAGAGATCTACACTTTCTTACGCCAAGCTGACGCTAAAGTATTGAACGATTACTTCCGTGAGCTAAACGCTGCCGAAGAAGCGGGTCAAGACACTAAAGCTATCTTAGAGAAAATCGAAAACTTCGACTCTCATGTCGTGCCAATCATTGCTGATATCGATGCCGGTTTCGGTAACGAAGAAGCCACTTACTTGCTCACTAAGCAGATGATCGAAGCTGGTGCTTGTGCCATTCAGGTCGAAAACCAAGTTTCTGACGCTAAGCAGTGTGGTCACCAGGCTGGTAAAGTAACGGTACCGCATGAAGACTATATCGCTAAGCTTAACGCTATTCGCTATGCTTTCTTAGAGCTAGGTGTTGAAGACGGCGTTATCGTTGCCCGTACTGATTCTGAAGGCGCATCGTTAACACAAAAAATCCCAGTATCAAATGAGCCAGGCGACCTTGCTTCTAAATATATCGACTTCCTAGAAATGGAAGAAGTGAGCATTGAAGACGCTAACGAAAACGATAGTTTACTTAAGCATGACGGCAAATTGGTACGTCCAGTTCGTATGCCAAACGGCTTGTACAGCTTCCGTGAAGACACCAACATCGACCGCGTCGTGCTTGACTGTGTAACTGCTCTAGAAAACGGTGCAGATCTACTATGGATCGAGACGCCGACTCCAGACGTAGCACACATCAAAATGATGGTAGATCGTATCAAAGAGCAGCAGCCAAAAGCGAAGCTCGTTTATAACAACAGCCCATCGTTCAACTGGACGCTAAACTTCCGTAAGCAAATCATTGCTAAGTGGGAAGAAGAAGGCAAAGACATCTCTAAGTACAACAAAGATGACTTAATGAGCAGCGACTATGATGGTACTGAACTTGATGAAGCTGCTGACGAAGCTGCTAAGAACTTCCAACGTGATGCCTCACGTGAAGCAGGTGTCTTCCATCACTTAATCACCCTACCAACTTATCACACGACTGCTCTAAGTGTGCATGAGCTAGCTAAAGGCTACTTCGGTGAAGAAGGTATGCTTGCATATGCCGCTGGCGTACAACGTAAAGAAATCCGTGAAGGCATTTCATGCGTTAAGCATCAAGCAATGGCCGGTTCTGATCTTGGCGATGATCACAAAGAGATCTTCTCAGGTGACAACGCTCTAAAAGCTGGTGGTGGCAAGAACACTATGAACCAGTTTGGTTAATCTCAAGCTATAAACTATGAATAACTCATAGCTTTGTAAGCTTAAATAAAAGTCACTCTACAACAGTAGGGTGGCTTTTTTTATGACTATATTTTACCTGTGGTTAATGCAGGTACTGTACCTGCGCCAACTCACTTTTTAAAAGAGCATTGGATATAAAGAGCATTGGATCTATTACAACCATTACTTCAGTCTTAGGCAAAACTTTACTTGTCATTCATTGACAGCTTTCATAGGATAGAAACAAACCCACTATTATAAAAACTCCTAGGAGACATCATGCAAGAGATTGAATTGAAGTTCTTGGTGCCAAAAGCTCGATTAAAAGGTCTTATGCGTCAGGCAAAAGTAAAATCCTCACAGACGACAATGATGTCCGCCCATTATTTTGATACGCCCAAACAAGAGCTTGCCGAAAGCGGTATAGGGCTGCGAATTCGCTTAGAGGGCGATGAATGGGTACAAACTATCAAAGCCGGCGGCGATGGCATTGCTGCGCGTCTAGAGCACAATATCACTCTAGATAGTGAACTGGTGCAGACGATGTTAGCGACGGATAGCTTGCTGCCTGATTTATCAATATATAAAGAGACCACTATTGCCCCAGCTTTAGCAGACTTTAAACTCAAAAAAATCAATAAAAAATTAACGCGTCAATATATCACCGATATCGAGCGCACCACTCGCTTATTAGTAGAAGATGAAACCCAAAGCGCGAATGAGCAAGGTACAGTGAGTACCATTGAGGTGGCCTATGATCATGGCAAGATTATTCATGGGACAGATGAAGCAAAAGTGCAGGATATGCAAGAGATAGAGTTTGAGCTGGTCTCAGGCGAGTTAGAGTTTTTATTCGCTACTGCAAAAGTATGGTGCAAACGCTATAAGCTGTGTTTATCAACTGTCACTAAAGCTGAGCGTGGTAGCTTACTACTCCATGAGCAAGACTTTAGCCCTGCGGTTCGCGCCAACCTAGACGCGCTAAGAATCGATGAAGACAGTAGCTTGCCGGCGTTCGTGCGTACAGTCGTTCATAACTGCTTATTACAGATACTACCTAATAGTAGCGCCATCGCAGCGGGTAGCCAAGATAACGAGCATGTCCTGCAGCTACGTATAGGCATACAACGATTACGCAGCGCGCTTAAGAGCTTTAAAAAATTCTCCGAGCAGCTCAATCCTGAATGGCTGCCTATCTTAAAACAAACGGCGACACTATTAGGCGATTATCGCCAGTTGGCTTACTTAGTCACTAATGTCGAGCCAACGCTACAATACGCTGGCGCGCCTAGCGTTGATTGGAGCGCTGATATCGACAAACTGAAAATAACGCCGATAGACGCCGTTCGTGCCAATGACTTTCAGCTGACTTTGCTTGAGCTTATCGCTTTTACGATGAGTGACGCTACTCACGAGCCAAAAGCCCATAAATGCGCGCAAGATAAAGTGGCAAAAAGACTCTCTAAGCAGCATATTAAGCTGCTTAAGGCTGAGTATGATTTTGAAGATATCATTTTGGAGGCGTCTACTGATGATACTGATCGGAGCGCTGCTATCTATGATAAAGCGCACCAACTGCGTAAGCAGCTCAAAAAAATGCGCTATCTCAGCGAGTTTGCCGCTCCTCTTTATGCAAAGAAAAAAAGCAAACGTTGGCTAAAACGTCTGAAAAAAGCGCAGCGAGCGCTTGGAGAGTATTTAGATCACCGACAATATAAGCACTATTATCAGCAAAAATCTCACACTGACACGCAAGCTTTATATGGGGCCGGATGGTTTGCCGCGCAGCTAGAATCTGATACTAAACGCTGTAAAAAACATTTGGCTAAGCTGCAAGATACTGCTAGCTTTTGGTAAGGGCTACTTTGAGCTAAACAAATGGCCCCAAAATAGCTTAAAGGAATAATCTTTTACCTTAAAACCATTTAATTCTAAAAAGGCACGCTCTCATGCTAACCCTCTATAAGTGTTACGGGCGTGCCCTCTTCTACTTGGATAAATAGCTCCATGATATCGGCATTGCGCATACGCACACAGCCATGTGAGAGTGGTATACCCATCAGCTCACTATCAGGAGTGCCGTGGATATAAATGTAGCGCTGATAGGTATCACAACCGCCTTGCTCATTACTGCCTTTATTGACGCCTTCCTCTAAGCCTTTAAGCCATAAAATACGGCTGAGTATCCAATCTCGCTGTGGATACTGACTCCCTAAATCTATGTCATATACTTCACCAGTAGCAACACGTCCGACAAATACCGTATTCATAGGCGCATCGCCACCAATTTTTTGGGCAATAACGTGACGACCAAGCGGGGTGCAGCCACTGTCTTGTTGACTACCGATACCATTTTTGGCAGTTGAGATAGGATAAGGAGGGCTAGCTACCCCATTGTTATAAGTAGTCAATGTCTGCGCTGCGATGTTAATTACCAATTCTGTCTTTGGTATATCGGTATTTTTCATATATAAATCCAGATAAAATTATTAGCCCTATCAATAACATAAAAGCCCTCTAAAATTTTCTAATATTAGGGGATTGTATCTGCATAGCTTGCACCGTAAGATAGATAAACACTTTTTGATGCTAGCAGATTATGACCACTATTTCACCGACACGCGTGTCGATGTATGATTTTTTGTATCAGGATATTCAGCCTCTGACTTCTTTATTAGCCGATGCTGCCACTCTCTCGCTGCCGCAAACCCGTATAGCCGTAAACAGCAGCGTGCAGGCCATCCTTGCTGCTTTGCTGGCTTACCAGCAGCGCCACCAAGCGCAAGCGGTGAATAAAAAACTGTTCTCACGAGCAGCGGTCAAAGAGCTACGCCAGTACAATGCGATGAATTTTGCGACGTTAAGTGCCACGCTTTATCACCGTCATGATGTCACTGAGACTTTATTCATTGATAGTACTCGTGTCAATGATGCTTGTGACTATATTGCCGGTCAAATTGATGGCAGCCCTGCCCAAGTCAAAACCCTCCTCGGTACTCTGACTATTATTGTGCTACGCGAGCTGGCTATTTTGACAGAGTATAGTCAATTGGATAATGAGGAGTTGGACAAATGGTTTGACTTGCAACCGCAGTTCTTAACCAAGCAGCGTTTTGCAGCAGATTCAGCGGCTAGTAGCGAGGCCAATGCTAACCTCCAAGCCTCTAGCAAAGAGATGGCTCCAACTAAACCTACGAATAATGAGTTAGACACGACTGCAGACCCACAAGCGCTGAGCACTGAAGCTACAGACGCTAAAATAGCTGATATCGAACAAGCAGATTCACAAGTGCTTGATATTAGACCACCAGCGTTTGATGCTTACTGGTATGAGCTGATGAAATTCAAGCCTAATCTTGCTGCTTCTGGGCAAGATATGCAACAGGCGACGTCTAATTATCTAAAGGTAATAGGCCGCTCGCCTGAAAATATCCAACAAGGCCGACATAACGACTTACTCATCTTTACCCAGATGCCTAATATCAGTGTGCCGCATCAGCGTTGGCTGTTACAGCTAGCCAAAATCTCTGACATCTATCTCAATCGTCAGCGTCTGCGTATTGCCTCTGAACCTATCAATCCGCCGAGCGCGCCATTAGTCAGCTTAGCGTTAATCGGTGGCAATAGCGATAACACGCCTGCCACTACGAGTGAGACGCCGATTGAGTACGAGCCTGCAGCACCGCTTTGGAAAAACCCTGTCATTCTTATAATTATCCTAGTCATTGGTGCGCTCAGTGCTTTGGCTGCCCTGAAATATCAATCACAAAAATCAAGCGGAGCGATAACCGCAACTGAGGCGGTCATAGAACACGATCAAGCCGAAGAGCGCAAGCAACAGGACGTCGCTATTGTAAAAGTCGATGACGAAGAGGATGCGAAGTAACTCTAGCGGTAAAAGCCTTTTTGCATAAAAAAACAGAGACCTAAAGCCTCTGTTTTTTATCATAAGTTTTGGTAGCTTTACTTAGATAGATCGCGACCACGACTGGCTTCGATCGCTAGACGTAGACCATTTAGACGGATGAAACCTTCAGCGTCTTTTTGGTCATAAGCACCCGCATCATCTTCAAAAGTGGCGATTTTTTCGTCGAATAATGAATCATCTGACTTACGACCAACGACGCTTACGCAGCCTTTGTACAGCTTCACACGTACCGTACCGTTGACATACTCTTGCGACTTGTCGATAAGCTCTTGTAGCATAAGACGCTCAGGGCTGAACCAATAACCGTTATAGATAATCTTAGCATAGCGTGGCATGATCTCATCTTTTAGATGCGCCGCTTCCCGATCTAGTGTCAAAGACTCAATGCCGCGATGCGCTTTTAGCATGATAGTACCGGCTGGTGTCTCATAACAGCCACGCGACTTCATACCAACGTAACGGTTTTCAACGATATCTAAACGGCCAATACCATGCTTGCCGCCAAGCTCATTGAGCTTAATCATCACCTCATAAGGCTTGAGTGCTTCGCCATCGATAGCAACGAGATCGCCTTTTTTGTACTCTAATTCTAGATATTGCGGCTCATCAGGTGCCTCTTCTGGGCTCACTGACCAGCGCCACATATCTTCCTCAGCTTCTGCATACGGATCTTCTAAGATACCGCCTTCATAGGAGATATGCAGCAAGTTGGCATCCATAGAGTATGGAGATTTTTTCTTATTACCAGCGTAATCGATTGCGATATTGTGCTCTTCGGCGTATTTCATTAAGCTTTCACGGCTCGATAGATCCCACTCACGCCAAGGCGCGATAGTGACAATATCAGGGGATAAAGCGACAGCGCCTAGCTCAAAACGTACTTGATCGTTACCTTTACCAGTTGCACCGTGACTAATAGCATCGGCATTATGCTCTTTGGCAATCTCAACCAAGCGCTTGGCGATGAGTGGACGCGCAATAGAGGTGCCTAGTAAGTACTCGCCTTCGTAGATGGCATTAGCACGGAACATTGGGAAGACATAATCACGAGCAAACTCTTCACGTAAGTCTTCGATATAGATATCTTTAATACCCATCGCTTCCGCTTTGGCGCGAGCGGGCTCAACCTCTTCGCCCTGACCGATATCAGCGGTAAAGGTGATGACTTCTGCATCATAAGTTTCTTGTAGCCATTTGGCAATGATGGAAGTATCAAGACCACCTGAATAGGCTAAGACAATTTTATTGATATTTTTTGGATCAAGTTGCGCCATAAATAACTCCTGCTGTCAGTATAATGAGTGGTAAGTAAATATAATTAGTGATAAATAATATAAAAAAGATTAAAAAAGCACGAAAAAAGATGAAAACTGAGTCAAAAATAGATTCCATCTCCAGTGTACATCATATTTGCTATAGGCAAAAGTCTAACAGCGCGCGCAGCTTAGATCATCATGCTAAGCAGTGCCCAGCTCGTCTGCTTTTGCCAATAATTATGTAGAGATGTGCAGCCACATATTCAGTCATGTCAGTAAACCTGTTATGATAGTCAAACAATAAATGTGGTTTTATTAGAGCATTTTTACGCCTTTTATCTCATCAATCAACCTATTGAGCGCTATGATTCCTATTACTGATTCGATTGCAGAGTTAACTATCCTTCAGCCAGATGACTGGCATCTTCATTTGCGTGATGATCAGGCGCTTGCTACTACAGTGCCGCACGCAGCGTCCAGCTTCAACCGCGTCATCTGCATGCCAAACCTCGTTCCGCCCGTCAAAAACACCGACGATGCTCGCGCCTATCGTGAGCGTATCTTGCAGCGACTGCAAATAAGCGATATTCCAAAGGAGCGTAAAGCTGCCTTTGATCCACGTATGACTCTGTATATGACCGATCAAACGAGCGTACAAGATATCGAAGCTGCCGCTCAATCCGGCATCGTGCAAGCGGTCAAACTCTATCCAGCCGGTGCCACAACCAACTCCGCTGATGGGGTTACTGATATTAACGCTCGCGCTGATATCTTTGAGGCCATGGAGAAGCACAACTTACCGCTACTCATTCATGGTGAAGTTACTCATAGTCATGTGGACATCTTTGATCGAGAAAAACGCTTTTTAGAAGAGGTCATGGGACAAATCATCGGCAAGTTTCCTACGCTAAAGATCGTCATGGAACATATCACAACCAGTGATGCAGCGGATTTTGTGTTGTCACAAGGTAATCATGTCGCCGCAACGATTACCCCGCATCATTTGATGCTCAATCGCAACCATTTGTTAGTAGGCGGCATCAGACCACATCTATACTGTCTGCCTATTCTAAAGCGCGAAAGCCATCAGAAAGTATTACTAGATGTCGCGACTAGTGGTAATCCAAAATTCTTTTTGGGTACCGACTCCGCCCCGCATGCGACGGACAAAAAAGAAGCAGCGTGCGGCTGTGCCGGTTGCTATAGCTCAGAGGTGGCGCTTGCTTTGTATGCCACGGCTTTTGATAGCGTCGGTAAAATCGAAAAGCTAGAAGGCTTTGCCAGTCGTTTTGGGGCGCAGTTCTATGGGTTAGAGCTAAACACTGAGACAGTCACTTTGACTAAGACCCCGATGCAAGTCCCGAGCGCTTACCCTTACTTTGATGGCTCTACCCTCACCCCGCTGATGGCCGGTGAGACGCTACCTTGGTCTATCAAAGACTAATCGATAGACCCGCCAACCTAAAACTTCGCTAATGAGCGCAGTTTACTAAGCCGTTGCAAAACGGCTTTTTCACTGATGATAAACACGATTTAGATGGTTATGACTATGCAAAGCGAGATGACTTCGTCCACCGAAAATTTAACGAGTAAGACAGGTAAGGATAAAAACAGCACCCCTTCAGCAAATCTGGAGGCAGTAGAGGTACAGGCGCCGATGACCCTAAAAGAGCGCTTTCGTAAGTTTATGCCTGTCGTCGTCGATGTAGAAACCGCAGGTTTCAATGCTCAGACCGATGCTTTGCTGGAGATTGCGTGTATTCCGATCCTACTCAACGATGAAGGCGTGTTCTATTTAGGAGAGGCGTTAAACGCACATATTGAGCCGTTTGAAGGCGCAAACCTAGAGCCCAAAGCGTTAGCGTTCACTGGTATCGACCCCAATAACCCTATGCGTAAAGCCATCGCTGAAGATGAGAAGACAGCGCTACGCCGTATCTTTAAGGCACTTAAAGAAGTACGCCGTGAGCAAGAGTGTCGTCAATGCGTCTTGGTCGGTCATAACGCCCATTTTGACTTAGGGTTTTTAAACGCTGCGGTGCTACGTACCAATAGCAAAAACCATAGCTCTTTTCACCAGTTCTCAGTCTTTGATACGGTGACTTTATCGGCTTTAGCTTTTGGACAGACAGTACTGGCACGCGCTTGTAAAGCCGCAGGGCTAGAGTTCGATGGCAACGATGCCCACTCAGCGCTCTACGATACACAAAAAACAGCCGAGCTTTTTTGTCATATTCTCAATAGCTACCCGATGCTCGCCAACGCCCTGCATGCCGATGCGCTTGAATCAGAGCCAGATGACAAGCAGGAAACTACTAGTGAACAGGAAGGATAAAATAGCACTAACAGGCGGCCGGATAGCATTTGTAATCTTTATCTACCTTCGCTTGCTCGTCAGGTGCAATCATGCGTATGATGAGTAATAGAGGTCATTAAAGAGGATTTTGCTATGGACCCGCAAACGAAACTATGGGCGACCATTCTAGGTTATATGCTTTTAGCGATAACAATTAGTGCTTGCACTTCTTTATGGATTCGCCATCATTTAAAAAAGAATAATCTACATCCTCGCCGTGCACTGAAAAAAAGATATTTAACGTTAAAAAAACGTAGAAAAAAGCTTGACAGTAAGCACAGACGCTATTAAAATGTGCACCACTTCAGCATAAACGGTGAAAGCAGCTGAAGCGTATGACCTAGTCCCCATCGTCTAGAGGCCTAGGACACCGCCCTTTCACGGCGGTAACGGGGGTTCGAATCCCCCTGGGGACGCCACATATTAAAACGCTTACTTTTAATAGTAAGCGTTTTTAAAACCTTCAAAGTCTATTGGATTTTGAAGGTTTTTTTATGTCTAAAAATTAGACTCTGTGAGCCAAATTTTGTGGCTATATTTTTGTTCCAGTTTGGGCGTGCTCAGTATTCGATAAAGGACTGATCGATAGAGGAATACCTCTTAGGCTATTCATAACTTTCACTCTTAAAACACAAAAAGCCAGCATAATGCTGGCTTTTTTAATACTTATGATAGTCTAATGAAAAATTAACTTTTTTAAATTCTTATATTTTATCTGACAACATAAACCACAATAAAGCCAAAACAATCAATATCCCTAATACAGTTTGAATAAGGAAGAAGGCTTGATGCTGGCCGACAACTCTACTAAAGGTCAGACCCAACGCGCTATACTTAATAGGCTGAGTGTCGATTTCACCTTCTATTTCTTGGTTTTCATAGTAGCCTTGCAGAATATTTACAAATCCCATCCATTCATCAGGAGCCCAATTATAAGGATTGAATGGTAGCAGCGCTTTCATCTTAGGGTCTTTAAGCATCCAGCGCTCAAGAATAATTGAACGTAATGACCACCCAGTAAAGCGGCGCTCAGTAATAGCCGAAAACTCTAAAGTCTGCACTTCCTTATGACGACTGTCTTTTAATATGCGGTTTTTTAGATTTGTTAGTGCCTGTTCTGAGCCTTCAATATATTGAAAAAAATAACCATTACCGTAGCAAAGAATACCTGAGATGTTTTCAGCTTTATTGTGTGCAATTGAGACTTCAGCGATATCATTAAGTGTACTAGCGCCAGAAAGCCCTATAGAAGTAATACGACTAATATAGATAAATTGATAGAGGTTAGTGGTGTCTGAACTTGTCATTTCATTGAGCTTTGACAATCAGATTCTCCTTATTATGATATAGACAAATAATTAAGCAAACCAGTTAAAAAGCAAACAATTATTTATAATTTATAATATAAAGGCCTGACAGGACTCGATGGGAACGTCATGTTCAACTATATATATTATAGGATTCTTAGCCTAATTGTATAGACTTGGTTACATCATAGGCCTTTATAGTCAACAAAGCAAACAAACTCTGCTCTGAGTGCTAATTAATTGTAATTAGGAGGGTTTTGGTAATTATTATGGACAAAGCTAAAGCAGGACTAGTGATTTTGTTCAAATAAAACGATTTTTATGCAACACTTAGCTTTTCAAATACATTTTTTTGAAAGTATCAGCACATCTTATTCATATTGAGCGAATGACTTTTTTCAGATAGGATTAAGAACTTTTGTTTATTTTAAGGAGGCTTGAGCTGCCAAAATAGCAGCCAATAATATAGCATCATCAGGAAAGGTTAATTTTATATTTTGGCGGCTACCACTTACTAAGCGAATAGGTAGATCTAAGTATTCAAAGGCACTGGCCTCATCAGTGATATATAATTGATATTCATTGACATAGTCTAACAGACGGCTCAGCTCTCCGACTCGAAAGATCTGCGGCGTCTGTGCCTGCCACATGTGCTGGCGGTTAATGGTCGTTTTTATATAATCGTTATCGCTAACCGAAGAATCACTGCCATCATCGAAGTGCTGTGCAGGCGGCGCTGCAGACAGCTTCAAGGTATCTGCTACCGGAGCCGCTAAGATAGCGCCGTATGGCTCAGACATGGCGGCTGTGATAACGCTATCGATATCCTCAGTGGGCACAGCTGGACGGGCAGCATCATGGATCAAGATAAGATCGCTTTTATCAGCGCCACTCTCAAGAATAGCGCTAACGCCAGCACGGACAGATTGCCAACGCTCTGCTCCGCCGATGACATAATCAGTCGGTAGTGCAAACGTTAAGGTTGAGGCTACTTCATCATCGGCCGCAATGACTAAATAACAGCGATTTATATAGCTGCTAGAGGCTAGCCGAGTCACGCTATGCTGCAATAAAGTTTGCTCGTTTATCCTAGTGTACTGCTTAGCAACGGCAGCGCCAAAACGGCTACCGCGACCAGCAGCGACAATCATGGCGTGTATGTTCGGAGTAGTATTCATGACAGGGCTATTATCGATATTTGAAAAGGCGGAAGGCAAAGACGCAGAAATCAGCTTAAAAGCGGTTTTATCTTATAATAATTATGGATTATAGCTGCTATGGGTAGTTGGGGCAGTAGATATCTGTACAAAGGTTTCATTAGGCTTGATCAGGCCTAAATCTAAGCGTGCATGCTCTTCTACGGCTTCAAGACCGGTCTTTAAATCATGGACGTCAGTACGTAGCAGCTCATTCGCCGCTATTTGATTGTCATTAGATTGCTGCTGCTCTTCGATTTGGGTCAAGAGCTGTTTACTTGCAAAGCGGCCGTTTTCGCCTAGCCAATACTGATACTGTAGCCCTAATAGTACCGCAACGGCTAAAGCAAGGAGCATGAATTGACTGAAATACTTCATAAAGGAGCTTCACATTAATGATAATAAAAGGTCTTTTCCTAACCCAGTAGAAAAAGACCGTTTAGCGAACAAGTGCGTTAACCGCGCAAGCCTATGAACTCATCGGCGCCGCGATAGCTGGCACGAACTTGCTGCTCAATACGCAGGAGCTGATTATATTTCGCAACGCGATCTGAGCGGCATAGTGAGCCAGTTTTGATTTGACCGGCAGCAGTACCGACCGCTAGGTCAGCGATAGTGCTGTCTTCAGTCTCACCTGAACGATGCGAGATAATGGTCGCATAGCCGTTCTTTTTAGCCATATAAATAGCATCTAAGGTCTCAGATAACGTCCCGATTTGATTGAACTTAATTAAGATAGCATTAGCGATATGTTTATCGATACCTTCTTGCAAGATAGCAGGATTAGTGACAAATAAATCATCGCCGACTAATTGGACTTTATCACCGATTTGTTCGGTTAGGTATTTCCAGCCGTCCCAATCTGATTCATCTAAACCATCTTCGATAGAGATAATCGGATATTGACGTGTTAAATTGACAAGATAATCAGAGAAGCCTTGGCTATCAAAAGTCTTATTACCCTCGCCTGCCAAAATATATTTGCCGTCTTTATAGAACTCACTAGCAGCGCAATCAAGCGCTAAATGAATATCATCGCCCGCCTTATAGCCGACTTGCTCAATGGCTTGCATAATGACAGTGATGGCTTCTTCGTTGCTACGCAAATTAGGAGCAAAGCCACCCTCGTCACCGACGGCAGTATTTAAGCCTTGTGATTTTAATACTGATTTTAAGCTATGGAAAATCTCTGTGCCCGCACGTAGCGCTTCTGAGAAGCTCGTAAAACCTACCGGCTCAATCATAAACTCTTGAATGTCGACGGTATTATCAGCATGCTCACCACCATTTAGGATATTCATCATCGGCACTGGCATCGTCAAAGAAGTCTGATTACGCAGATTGGCAATATACTGATGTAACGGCAGGCTCTGTGATTTTGCCGCAGCTTTGGCTGTTGCTAAAGACACCGCTAGCATAGCATTAGCGCCTAGGCTTTCTTTATTTTCAGTACCGTCAAGCGCAATCATCGCATCATCAATTTTTTGCTGGTCAGTGACGTTTTTGTCCATCAGTGCGCTACGGATTTGGCTATTGACATTAGCGACGGCTTTTTTGACACCTTTACCTAAGTAACGATCTTTATCGCCATCTCGTAGCTCAAGCGCTTCCCGTGAGCCCGTTGAGGCACCACTTGGCGCGGCTGCACGTCCAATAGTGCCATCAGCTAAGATAACATCCGCCTCAATCGTTGGATTACCCCGTGAGTCTAAAATCTCACGAGCGCGGATGTCTTTAATTGCCGTAACGTTAGTGATTTCTTCAGCGTACATAATGTCTGTGAATTCCTTTGGTCATGCCAAGTGTGTGGGATAAAAAAGGGAAAGTAAAATGAGCTTTAATAGTTGGCATCATAGCATAAATTGGATTAAATTTTCTGGCACTTTATTTAGCTGCAGCTAGTTTTTTAGGACTTGAAACCAGTGTTGTATCATCTAGCTCGACCTTAGTTTTAAACCGCGTTAAACGCAGCGCGTTCATTAAGACAGAAATAGAGCTTAGCGCCATCGCCGCGGCGGCGATCATAGGATTTAAGAAACCAAAAGCCGCCAAGGGAATACCTAGGCAGTTATAAATAAAAGCAAAAAATAGGTTTTGTTTGATGTTACGCAGGGTGGCACTGGCGATCTTTTGCGCCGCGTCAATGTGCATCAAAGACTCACCCATCAAACGTGCAGAAGCACTATGCTGTGCGACATCTGTGCCCTCAAACATGGCAAAGCTGGCATCCGCGGTGGCCATAGCCGGGGCATCGTTAACGCCATCACCCGCCATCGCCACTTTATGACCTGCGGTTTGTAATTTGGCAATTTGACTGGCTTTATCACGCGGGCTCATGCGGCCATAAGCCTCATCGATACCTAACTGCCAAGCGACATGATCGACCACCGACTGCTTGTCGCCACTCATCAAAATGACCTTGAGACCGGCCTCTTGTAGGGCGCTAATCGCTTGCGGTGTATCTGCTTTTAGATCGTCGGCCAAAGCAAAAGCGCCGAGCGGCTCATCATTGATACTTACGGCGACCGTACTGGCGATTTGCCAGACTTTTGGCATCAGTCTGGGTAGCTTCAAACTAGCAAATTCAGCGGTGCCAACCTTGATCACTCCTAAGCCTTCAATAGTCGCTTGAATACCTGCACCTTTGACTACATTTATCCGTGTTACTGGCATCAGTGCTAACTGGCGTGCGCTCGCTGCATTGATGAGCGCAGTTGCTAGTGGGTGACTGGCGTGCGCCTCAACGCTAGCAGCTATCTGAAGCACATCATCAGCAGCTATTGATTTATCGACCATCATTTGATCAACGATAGCCGGCTTACCAAGGGTTAACGTCCCTGTCTTGTCGAGTACGACGGTATCGATATGACCCGCCGCTTCAAGGCTTTGGGCATCTTTGAACCATACGCCATGCCTTGCTGCAACTCCCATACCCGCCATAATCGCGGCAGGAGTTGCCAGTCCTAGTGCACAAGGGCAAGCAATCACTAATACCGACACCGCATGCATAAGCGCCGTATCGACCATTCCTGTCAGCCACCAAGTGACCGCAAAGGTAATAATAGCAATAGCTATCACCACTGGCACAAAGATAGCGGTCACTCTATCAGCAAGGCGAGCTAGATCTGCCTTGGAGCCTTGGGCGTCACTAAGCGCTTGTACCATGTCGCCAAGCTTGGTATCGCTACCCTTAGCGCGCACACGGTATAATAAACTGCCGTTCTCGACCAACGCCCCTGCTAACAGCTCATCACCCACTTCTTTTTTTAGCGGTACCGACTCGCCCGTGAGATGACTCTCCTCACACCAGCCGCTGCCCTCAATCACTGTGCCATCGGTCGCGACTCGGCTGCCTTGTTTGGCGCGTAAGATATCGCCCATCTTCACCTCAGCTAGCGGCAGCGCTTGAAAACTGCCATCCGCCTGCTGTAGCTCGACCTCATCTGGGGTTAAAGATAGCAGTAAATCAATGCTATTCAAGCTATGCTTTTTGGTACGCTCCTCTAGGTATTTACCGGTACGCACAAAGGCAATGACCATCACCCCAGCTTCAAAATAAACGCCCAAGCTGTCTGCACCATGACCGCTAGCATGTCCACTTTGCAATAAACTATTTAATGTTCCATCGCCATGTGTCAGCCACAGATAAGTAGAATATCCCCAAATGGCTAGAGTGCCGATGACGACTAGCACATCCATATTAGCTAAGCCGCCTTTGATCGACGCCCAAGCGCTACTATAAAAAGGCAGTGCTAGACCAAACTGGACGATAGTTGCAAGTATAAACTGTATCCAAACCGGCGGCATCCACGCCATACCAAAGCCTGTCAGCATACCCGCCATGCCGACTAAAAAAGGCGCTAGACAGACCCAAAGTGCGATTAAGCGCCAAGGCCATTTAGTCGCGGTGTCTTCATCGGTTTTGGCAAATAAGCTATCGCCTGCCTGCAAATTGGCAACAAACCCAGTCTTATTGACCCATTCAGTGATTTGCTCAGGCGTGGTCTGCTCCGGGTTATAATCAACGTTCGCCGTCTCGCCAGCAAAGTTTACATTGACCTCGTAAACCTCATCCCTGTTATTCAACACCTTTTCAATACGTGAGGCACAAGCCTGACAAGACATACCATCAATCGCCAGTTGCAAATGCGCGCGCTCTGGCTGCAAGGCGGTATTGGCCTGAATATCAGTATCTACTTCATAAGGCTCATCAGTAGCGGTGCGGGAAGAATCAATCATGGGATCACTCATTTAGCGATAATTAAAGAATAAGTATATTGTAGTGGTTATGAGATTAGGCTTTTTAGACTATTTTCAAGTGACATTAGGCGGTTGAATACCCTCAGTCGCTTAGCACTAAGCGCTTAGAGACGAGACGGTTTAATACAAGGTATAAAACAGTGAGCTATAAAAAAACCAGCTATCTAAAATAACTGGTATTCCTATCAATCAAAACTATACTTATGAATTAGCGACGGTAGCGTCAAATCCAGCATCATCGATAGCGCTTGCAATCTTATCAGCGCTAGTTTTTGCATCATCAAAAGTAACCGTTGCTAAGTTATCTGCTAAGTCAACCGCGATACTTACTACCCCGTCCATACCGACAGTCGCACCGTGTACGCTCTCGACACACTTCTCGCAAGTCATGCCATCGACTTTAATGATTCTCGTTTGATTTGCCATGTTAGGCTCCTTGTTATATTTGATTAGTTATATTTGGTTGATTATTTTTGATTCATTATCGTTTGCTATTTTTCCGGCTCATTATTGAAATGAGCTTTCGCTATCTACGTTAAGGGTTATCTTTGTTAACTACAAGAACAGTTGGTTATCAATTTATTAAGCGCTTAATAACTTGTCAGCTCAAAACAGCTAAACTAAACAAATCCTGGCAGCATTTAAAAATAACCAATTGCTCAATCTGCTTGCAACCAGTCAGCCACTAATCCAAGTTGCGCGGATTTTGCGGCGCATCGATAGGAAAGGGCTGAGTAACGTAGTCCACCATCGTAATCGCTGCTGTCAACGCATGAATGCTAGTATCAGTATCTTCATAACTTACCAAAGCGGTTTTGGCCGCCGCATCAAGCTCGATTGCGGTAACCCCGTGGATGTTTTTGAGCGCGGTCATCACCCCATCGATACCCTCTTGATCATCAATATTTTCGATACTGACTTTTGCGACCTGAATAGCCATAACCTTATCCTTCTAAACGGTTGAATAATTGGCGTGTGCCTTATTGAGTATCTAATACCGCAAAGCCTTTGACCAATTCATCAATCTGCTTTAACTGACGCAAGAACGGCTCAAGCTGACTGGTACGCAGCGCGCAAGGGCCATCGCATTTAGCCGCCTCAGGATTGGGATGGGCTTCTAAGAACAGTCCAGCAAGCCCTGTCGCCATACCGGCCCGAGCTAACGTGGTTATTTGCTCACGGCGACCGCCTGCGCTATCACTACGCGCGCCCGGCTGCTGCAAACTATGGGTGACATCAAAAAATACTGGCACATCCATCTGCTTCATGGTATCGAAGCCCAGCATATCGACGACTAGATTGTTATAACCAAACGCGCTACCGCGCTCACATAGGATGAGCTTGTCGTTGCCAGCTTCCAAGCATTTATTCATAATATGGCGCATCTCATGCGGCGCGAGGAACTGCGCTTTTTTGATATTAATAATAGCGTCCGTCTTGGCCATCGCTTCGACTAAATCCGTCTGACGCGACAAAAAAGCAGGCAGCTGAATGATATCGGCCACCTCAGCGACAGGCTGCGCTTGATACGGCTCATGCACGTCAGTGATGATTGGCACTTGGTACTTTTCTTTGATTTGTCCGAGCCAATCTACGCCTTGCTCGAGACCTGGGCCACGAAACGAATGTAGGCTTGAGCGGTTGGCCTTATCGAAGCTGGCTTTAAACACATAGCCAATCCCTAGACGCTCGCAAATATCGATATACTGCTCAGCGATCTCAAACGCTAGCTCCTTGGATTCCAAAACATTCATGCCACCAAATAATACAAACGGCTGATCGTTGCCGATATTAATGATATCGTTATCACTTTTCTTAAGCTCGATATGCGACTGCGCAGTTAATAAATTATCCATAAAGTCGTTACCCTCGTTATTGTTATCTCTAGCTCATATTGTAACCGATAGCACATTAAAGAAAAGTGCTTGATTGCAACAGATAAACTTTAACCACAAAATAAAAGCCACGTAGCTAAATATAGTTCATTCACTTTAAAAACGATACAGTGCGGTTGGGATGGATTTTGCGCAGCATCGAAAGATAACAGCACGCAAGGAAAATTGTTACCAACTACACGATGACATTAGGGTGTCGATTTTATTTCGAACTGACTATAATACATATGCTCTAATATAGGTCATAAAAAAAGACCAATCCGAAGATTGATCTTTTGGTCAAGCCTATATTTAAACCATTATTTGCTAGCGCTGTATTTCTTCGAGGCATTCACAAAGCTATTAAATAGCGGATGACCACCGCGTGGCGAGCTAGTAAATTCTGGATGGAACTGTACAGCAATAAACCAGGGATGCTCGCTAATCTCAACCGACTCTACCAAATGCTGTTTGGCTGAATAGCCTGAGATCGTCATGCCTGCTTGCTCTAGAGGCTCGATATAGCGATTGTTCATCTCATAACGATGGCGATGACGCTCGGTGATCATATTGGCACCATAAATCTGGCTCAGCTTGCTACCGGCAACCAATTCCGCTTGCTGCGCGCCTAGACGCATAGTACCACCGAGGTCGGAGTCGTCAGTACGAATTTGTAGCTCGCCGCGCTCATCCATCCATTCGGTAATTAGGCCGATAATCGGTTCGCTGCTTTTACGATCAAACTCAGAGGAGTTGGCATCGATGCTCATGACATTACGCGCAAACTCGATCACTGCCAACTGCATACCTAAGCAGATGCCAAGATATGGTACATGATTTTCGCGCGCATAAGTGATCGCTTTCATTTTACCCAGAGTGCCGCGCTCACCGAAGCCGCCCGGTACTAAGATGGCATCCGCTTTTTTTAATTGCTCAAGAGCGGTGTCATCATCTTCTAAGCGCTCCGCATCGATATAGTCGATATTAACCTTAGTTTGATGGGTAATGCCGGCATGGAGCAAGGCTTCGTTGATAGATTTATAAGCGTCAGGTAGCTCAACATATTTGCCGACCATAGCCACAGTGACCGTAGATTCTGGATTAAGCTGTGCTTCAACGACTTTGTCCCAATCACTAAGATCTGCTTCTGGCAAATCCAGACCAAAGCGCTCACAGATAAGATCATCGAGATCTTGCTCGTGCAGAGTACGCGGGATTTGATAGATGCTTTGGGCATCTTCACACATAATGACCGCGCGCTCTTCCACGTTAGTAAATAGCGCAATCTTACGGCGATTGTCAGGTGAGATATGATGATCTGAGCGGCAGATTAAGATATCAGGCTGCAGACCGATAGAGCGTAGCTCTTTAACCGAATGCTGAGTAGGTTTCGTCTTAGTCTCGCCAGCACTTGCAATATAAGGCACTAAAGTGAGGTGCATAAGCATAGCCTTATTACGGCCTAACTCCACCTGCATCTGACGCACCGCTTCCATAAAGGGTAATGACTCGATATCACCGACGGTACCGCCAATCTCAATGATGGCAACATCATAGCCTTGACCACTGGCAATAATCTTGCTTTTGATCTCATCAGTGATGTGCGGAATCACTTGTACGGTACCGCCTAAATATTCGCCGCGGCGCTCTTTATTCAAGACGTTCTGATAAATACGGCCACTAGTGAAGTTGTTACTCTTACTCATCTTTGAGCGACGTAAAAAACGCTCGTAATAGCCCAAGTCCAAATCAGTCTCAGCGCCGTCTTCGGTGACAAACACTTCGCCGTGTTGGAATGGGCTCATCGTGCCTGGATCGACGTTGATATACGGATCCATCTTAGTCATAGTGACATTGACGCCGCGCGCTTCTAAGATAGCAGCCAAGGAAGCCGCCGTGATACCTTTTCCTAGTGAGGACACTACCCCACCGGTCACAAATATAAACTTGGTCATAGTACTCATCAACAATTGGTAAAGAAGGATTTTACTAAAAATACGCCATAAAATATAGGGCAAAAGCTAAACTCAGCTAAATTCTCAAGTTTTGCGAGCCGCTTATGGACTATTGTCTAAACAAATAAAAAAAGCTCATCCATAAGATCAGCTTTAATGCGCTATCGCCAGCTTAAAATAAATACTCTAAACCCGCACCAACGGCAAACACTTCAATATCTGCTACAGAATTAGTTGGATCAGTGGGACTGGTATAATCTGCCCTGTTCTGACCGATATAAGCATGAGCAATCATATTGTCTTTGAAATTATATTCACTACCGATTACGATCTGATCAGAATCATTATTACTAATGCCATTGAGGTTATCGGTTTTATTATACTGAATGTATATCGAAGCTGGATGAGATAGGTGGTTTAGACCGATTTTGCCACTGAGTATCAGGCCCTTTTCTTTATCAGAACCTCTAAAATCATAATCCGCTTGCTGATACACCGCTCCTAAAGTCAACGGAGTCGTTATGTCTAGATAGCTATCTACATCAAGCGTTAGCGTCCCACGAAGGGCGTCACCGCCATAACTAATACTTTCAATATTATCACCCTCATTCACAAGGTCTAAGGTATCAATACTACCGCTAGCTTCAATATCTTTGCTATAGGCAATACCTGCCGTATAACCCGTGCCTTTATCAAACTTTAGCGCTGCTCCATAGCCATTATCGCTACTCTCAAAGCTCTCATCAGCAGCATACTGCATGATTAGCTGCAGACCTTGATACTTAGGTGCAATCCATAGTGCCGAATCTTTTGAGCGCGTATAGTCGAGCATGTTTAACGCGGCGACGTTCTCATTATCACCAAGCGTTCTGGTTCCTAGGTTATCCCAGTATCCTCTATTGACAATAGGACCATACAGATAACTAAAAACAGATGAGTTATGACCAAGCCGTAGCTCGCCGTAAGCTTCGTTCTTTAGACCTAAATAGGTATCACGGCTTTGCAAGATTTGACTGTCGTCGCCATCGATATCTGCCCCATACTCTAAACGATAGATAACGTCTGTGCTGTCCGTAATGGCTTCGGTTCCTCTCAAACCTATACGTGAGAAATGCGAGTTAATCTGCAGCGCATTCTCATCTGCATCCTTTGGAGTATTGTTTTGGTCCTCATAGTCCGCTTGTTGATCCACATAGTCAACCATCATAAAAGCCTTGCCGTAGATCTCCGGAGCCGCTTGTGCCATAGGAATATATACAACGGAACTCACTAGAATAAATAGTACTTTTTTCATAATAGACCTTCACTTCAAGATCAGCTAAGAATAATATTGAAAGGGTTTTAAGGATTAATTGCTATATCTACCATACAAAAAAACTCACCCCGAAGGATGAGTCTTTTTATAAGCTGTGTCAGATGTCGATATTAGAATAAGTATTCTAGACCTGCACCAATAGCTAATACATTAGAATCGCCATTACCAGCAACACGTACAAACTCAGAGTCGCCTTTACCAACCTCAGACTCTCTCACAAAGAATGTATCGTTGTCTAAGTCAGCAGAGTTATAGCCTGCGTAAAGATGCGCAATCATATTGTCTTTAAAGAAGTACTCACCGCCCACTACAAACTGATCCGAGTCATTGCCGTCAAAGCCGCTTAAGTTTTCTGTTCTGTTGTACTGAGCGTAAACAGTGGCCGGACGAGCAAAGTTGCTTAAGCCCATTTTGGCGCTAACCATTAGACCGTCTTCTTCACCAGCATTGTCATAATCCGCTTGCTGATACAACACGCCCAATGTTATTGGATAAGCAACGTAGTTGCTTAGATCAACACTAGCAGTACCGCGAAGGATATCGCCGTTGATACTCATGTCTTTATCCAAAGCAATACCAGCCGCGAAGCCTGTACCTGGATTGAAGTTCAAAGCTGCGCCGTAGCCTGTATCACGATCATCATTATCGTCAACGAAAGTCTCATCAGCACCATACTGCAACGTTAGTTCTAATGGTAGATCGTTGTATTTAGGGGCAAACCAAATGATAGAGTTATTGATACGGCCGCCATCAGTTAGCGTTAAAGCTTCAGCTGCTGAACCAGTATTCAGGCTGCTTGCACCAATATTATCCCAATAGCCTTTAGTGACAGGTACGCTATTAAGAATATAATCGGTTACTGAGTAGTTGCGACCAAAACGAACTTGACCATACTGCTCATTGGCTAAACCAAGATAAGTATCACGACTTCTAAAACCTACGTTGTCATCGCCGCTATCATCGATGTTAATGCCATACTCTAACTGATAAACCACGTCAGTATTAGCAGTGATAGCTTCAGAACCTTTGAAACCTAGACGTGAGATATTTGAGTTAATTTGTAATGAGTTTTTATCTTCGTCGATGCTTCGAAAGTTGCCATTTTCATCTGCTACTGTTTCTCGACCGTCCAACTCTGCGTTAACGTAATCGGTAGTGATAAATGCTTTACCATAGACTTGTGGCGCGGCATTAGCTGCAGATACAGATAGAGCGGCAATGGCTGTAGCTAAAAGTAACTTTTTCATGGGATATCTCCACTTTACAATTTTAGTAATGAGCGTGCTTTGATTAGCGTTTACTCATAAGGGTATCGTCACAAATCCTCAAAGATATAATGTGTAACTGGCTACCAAGTTTAGTCAGAAACAAGTATGGCGAAGTTTTATTACCGTAATATGAAAAAACCCTAACTTACATATAGAAAGCATTAACGTAACTTGTAATGTAACTACCATGTAAACTTAAGTCTTATGCGTTCTACTGCGTAACATCCGTTACCAAACTCATACTTCGAGTACAAGCATAACAACTTTGACATAATTTGCAACATTTTTTTGACATTTAGTCTTAATTCTTTCAATTTTTATTCCAATGCTTATGAAGATAAATTCGAGGATTCTAGTTCAGAGTTAGCGAGGATTAGGCAGTCATTTAAAGCCGTTGGTTGAGAGATAAAATAGCCATAAAAAAGCACTCCTATAGTGTTGATAGGAGTGCTTTTAATAGCGATTTAACATTATAAGCATTAACTCCCCTACTCATCTCATTGAGCGACTAGGAGGGTTATTAAAGCGTCACATAGAGTGATTAACCTAAGAGCTTATAAAGCAGCTTTTGACAGCTTTGATTAACAAGTGCTGCTAGCTTTTAGATCACGGCGCGCTTGATGCAATAGCGGCTCAGTATAGCCACTAGGCTGCTCGCGACCTTTGAATACTAAATCACAAGCTGCTTGGAACGCATAAGAGTTATCGAAATCAGGTGCCATATTTTGGTAGCTAGGATCGCCCGCGTTTTGCTCATCGACCACTTTAGCCATACGCTTCATCGTTTCCATGACTTGCTCTTCGCTCACCACATCGTGATGCAGCCAGTTAGTGATATGCTGGCTTGAGATACGTAGAGTCGCACGATCTTCCATTAGGCCGACGTCATTGATATCAGGTACTTTTGAGCAACCCACGCCTTGGTTTACCCAGCGTACGACATAGCCTAAGATACCCTGAGCGTTGTTCTCGAGCTCTTGACGCTTCTCTTCCTCACTCCAATTAGCTTCACTGGTCAAAGGAATAGTCAAGATATCATCGACATTGGCGCGGCTACGCGATTTTAGCTGGTCTTGTACATTTTTGACGTTGACTTGATGATAGTGCATGGCATGTAAGGTTGCACCTGTTGGTGAGGGTACCCAAGCGGTGCTAGCGCCTGACTGCGGATGCGCGGCCTTAGTCTCCATCATCTCTTTCATCTCATCAGGCTTAGCCCACATGCCTTTACCGATCTGAGCGCGGCCTTGCAGACCTACCTCAAGACCGACATCGACGTTCCACTGCTCGTAAGCAGGCTGCCATGCTTGCGACTTCATCTCGCCTTTACGTACGAATGGCCCTGCATTCATACTGGTATGCATCTCATCGCCGGTACGATCCAAGAAGCCGGTATTAATGAAGATGACGCGCTCTTTGGCTTGACCAATAGCGTTCTTTAGATTGACTGTCATGCGGCGCTCTTCGTCCATGATACCTATCTTTAAGGTATTACGCTCAAGACCTAACAAGTCCTCAGAGGCGTTAAATAAGTCATTGGCCATCTTCACTTCATCAGGGCCGTGCATTTTTGGCTTAACGATATACATAGAGCCTTTACGTGAGTTTGACAGCTCAGTCTTGCCTTTTAGGTCATTTAGGCTTAGTAACGGGGTCACTAAAGCGTCCATGATACCTTCAAATATCTCTTCTTGACCGTTTCCTAAGTCAACTAAGATGGCTGGGTTTTGCATTAAGTGTCCGACGTTACGCAGTAGTAGCAGTGCACGACCAGGAAGGACCAACTCGCTGCCATCAGGCGCAGTATAAACGCGGTCTGGGTTTTGCTGACGGGTACGAGTCTTGCCGCCTTTCTCAAAGGTCTCTTTCAGATCGCCGTTCATTAGGCCAAACCAGTTGCGATACACTTCGACTTTTTCTTCAGCATCGACCGCGGCGATAGAGTCTTCACCATCTTGAATGGCGGTGATAGCCGATTCGAGTAGCACATCTTTGATACCGGCCGCATCGTCTTTACCGATTGGGCTATCTTTATCGATTTGAATCTCGGCGTGCAGATTATTGTTCTTGAGAAGCACCGCCGTTGGACTGCTTGCATCGCCCATGTAACCTGCGAATTGCTCTGCATCTTTGAGCTCAGTGCTACTGTCGCCTTGATTGATTTGTAGCTTGCCATCAACCACTTCAAAACCAGTCACCTCAGTGTAAGAGCCAGATGCTAGTGCAAAGTTCTCATCTAAGAATTGCTTGGCGTAAGCGACAACGGCAGCGCCGCGAGTAGGATTGTAACCGCCTTTGGCCTCTTGACCGTTTTCATCACTGATGACGTCCGTACCATATAGCGCATCGTATAAGCTACCCCAACGCGCATTAGTTGCGTTCAAGGCGTAGCGAGCATTACGAACTGGGACAACTAACTGTGGCCCTGCGATATGAGCGATCTCGTCATCGACATTCTCAGTTGAGACTTGAAAGTCCTCGCCTTCTGGTAACAGATAGCCGATCTCTTGTAAGAACTGCTTATATTTTGCAAAATCCACTTCGCCGTTGCTAGTGGGGTTGTCTAGATGCCATTGATCTATTTTTTCTTGCATCTCATCACGAGTAGCAAGTAGGGCTTTATTACGCGGAGTGAATTCTTTGACTACCTTTTCAAATCCTGACCAGTAGCTTTCTGAATCAACGCCTACTTTTGGTAATACTTCGTTTTCGATAAAATCATACATCTGCTTATCGATAGCAAGGCTGCCTTTTTGAATGCGATTGGCGTTTGAATCCTGACTCATAATGATATCCTTGTAATAGGTTTAGTGAGGCGCTCGAGCAATAAAGGAAGGTTAACTGATATTATCGTTAGACCTTTATAGCTAACAAGCATTTAGAAGTCTTATAATCAATGTTCTTATAATGAATTATAGGCTCATGCTAAAATAATCTATGACATAATTATTCTAAAATCAAAGATTATCCTACTATCAAATCAGGAAATTAACAAGAATGCACTATTTAGTAGCTAAATAGTCGCCTTGTACAGATATGATAGCCTTTACTAGGGCTTGTTTAACTCGTATAAAGAAGCGCTAGGACGCTCATGACTTATGAGTATGATTAAACTGTAAGTAATCATTTCTGCTGAACGAAGCTGGCAATGATAAAATCTACTGAACTATCCACTTTACATGATTAGACTATGACTGATACCGAAATCAAATCAATAAACGAAGATGCAAAACTAAATAAAACAGCTTCTGTAGCCAAGATGAATAATAGCGCTAGCTTAAATCCCCAATACACCTCGTCTGCTCAGACCTCAACTTTAAATATCGATCTATCAGCGATTTATGCGTTTTTATCAGGTCGAACAACACGCGCGTGGATAGATACGGCAATCAACAACTTGCCTATTATTATTCAAGATCATGCTAACTGCGAAAAAAAAGCGGCAGGTACCGCAATGAATCTAATGTTTCGCTATGAGTTCTCGCATGACTTGCAATGCAAACTGGCCCAGTTAGTCCGGGAGGAGATGCTGCATTATGAGCAAGTATTAGGGATTATGAAGGAGCGTGGTCAAGAGTGGCAACATCTAGGCGCAGGCCGTTATGCAAAAGGCATGCTAAAACACAAACGCACCTATGAGCCTGCGGCAATGGTCGATGTACTCATTATTGGGGCTTTTATAGAAGCGCGATCGTGTGAGCGTTTCGCTGCGCTTGCAGAGGTAATAGAAGATGAGCGCTTGGCCAAATATTATCGTTATTTGCTCAAGTCTGAGAGTCGTCATTTTGAAGATTATTTACAGTTAGCACAGTCACTAGCGACCGAGAATATCGATGAACGCGTGGCTTTTTTTAGAGCGGTAGAGGCTGAGCTTATTACCAGTCCTGATAACGAGCTACGCTTTCATAGCGGCGTGCCTGATTAGTCTTTATTTTCAGTGACATTGGTATCGTGCTGTTTATGCTCTTTGGCAATATTATGCGGATCATGATCGCCTGAGGCTTTCTCAGCAGCAGCTGGATTTACCTTTTGTAGCGCATCATCTGGCACGATACCTTCATTATCATCCGCGTCTTTTAACTTATAGTCTTTGTTATCATTTTTCATGAATAATCCTTTTCAATAATTTATTTTAAACCCTAATGCTAGAGCATATCTTCGATACAGATAAATGAGCAATTCAACTACTCAACTTAAGAATACGCTCAAACCTTATTGGTAAGACATTTAATCTTTTTCATCAGGATTCAAAATGCGAGTTTGCGCGTTGTCGATGCTTGCGTAACGGTTCATATCGTTAAGCGCTTCGCTCTGAGGCGCTTCACTACCCACCGTTTGATCGTTGACGCCTTCATCAAAAGCGCTACTGCCATTTTGATCACGGCGATCCGGTTGACGCGCTGGATTGTCGCCATCATTGACGTGTTTTGAGTCTACAATCTCATCTTCAAAAGTATCGGTACCTTTATTAACAGTGGTATTGCGCTCAATATCTTCATGGTTTTCTACGGAACCTTCACGAGGCGTATTCGCATCATCTCTAACAGTAGCAGCGCCATCTACTCTGTCACTAGCACTCACTGTCTCATCAATGTGGCGCTGCTCGCGCTCAGAATGTTTAGGATCTTTGTTGTCATTTGTATTTTCGACCATTTCACTTATAGCGTCATGGCTACTAATAGGTGTCTTAGTTAGAGCTGGATCTTTAGTTTGCATGGTTTCATCCTTTGTTGTAATTATAGATGTGGACGTCGTTTAAATAAGTAAGGTAAAAGCCTTCTATACAGCTATCTATACAAGACAAGCAAGTACAAATTAAATTTGGTTATTGTCTTTACTTAAGTCGTGCGCATTTAAGTCAGCTACATTTTTGCCACCTGCCGGAAGGTTCTCTTCTCTGCGAGGGTCGGCATAGACTTCATCAGTTTCCTGTGAGGCTTGTTCAGGACCATCTATATTTGGCTCGTGCTTCCGGCCTTCATAGCTATCAGTTGGATTCTCCCGCTTAGCGTCTACTGGGTCATCGATAGGAACGATCTCTTCGTCGTTAGGCCCAATATTATCCACTGCCGTTTGTGTTTTATTATCCGTAATCGTTGATTTGTTAACCATGATATTTCCCTCTATCGATTATTTTGACGACTCTCTACTCCTTTAGCAGCTCATTACTTATCAGTGCGAGTTTGGTCATCTATAAAGGAAGTTTTTTCATTTTCTGATAACTCTTCGGGTGTCCCTGAAGTGTTATCTTGCTCTAAATTTTTTTCAATTTTGTCAGCGTCAGCTTTATTTGCGGCTTGCTGAACATCAGATTTATTATCGTTAGTGTTACTCATAGTGTGATTCCTATTCTTATAATTGAATGGTAGGTAAGAACTACCTTTGATTATAGAAAAAAGCACAAACCATGCACCAGTGTACTGCCGTATCAATATGTGAATAAATGTGAGGTTACAAGACAGTTTGTAACCTTTACAGGATAGAAGAGCGTGATTAGTGTTTATTCATCAACGTGATTGATGACATTGAGTAAATGGTTTTGCGCAATATGCGGCAGAGCGTTCTGCGCCGGACTCAACTGCTGCCAACGACCGTCTCCTGCTAGCGTCCAAGCTTGTACATTATCCTTAAGGTAGTTTTGCAGACCGTCTTGATAAATTTGCGCGAAGAGTTTCTTATCCTCAATAGGATAGGCAACTTCGACGCGGTGAAATAAGTTGCGATCCATCCAGTCGGCACTGCCCAAATACAAACGCTCATCACCGCCATTATGGAAGTAATAGATGCGCGTATGCTCCAAAAAACGTCCCACGATTGAGCGCACGGTGATATTTTCAGATAGCCCTTTGACTTGCGGACGCAGACAGCAAATTGAGCGTAAAATAAGCTCGATTTTGACCCCAGCTTGTGAGGCATCGTAGAGCTTGCTAATCAGTCGGCGCTCGGTTAAGGCGTTGACTTTGATAATCATATGTGCGCGTTTGCCTGCTTTGGCATGAGCGATTTCATCATCAATAAAGCTCATCAATTTATCATGCAAGGTAAAAGGTGCGTGTAGCAGTTTTTTGAGAGTGGCAGGCTTACCCATTCCCGTCAGCTCTTGGAAGATTTTATGCACATCCTCTGAGATATCAGGGTCAGCAGTGAATAGCCCATAATCCGTATAGACTTTGGCATTAGCAGCGTGATAGTTACCCGTACCAAGATGCACATAACGACGAATGCGATCGTCTTCGCGGCGGACGATAAGCATCAGTTTGGCGTGGGTCTTGTAGCCGACGATACCGTATACAACGACCGCGCCCGCTTCTTGTAAGAAGTTTGCAACCGCGATATTGGAGGCTTCATCAAAACGTGCGCGCAGCTCAATCACCGCCGTCACTTCCTTGCCATTACGAGCAGCAGCGGCTAAGGCTTGGACAATCTCAGAATTGGTGCCTGAGCGGTACAAGGTTTGCTTAATCGCTAATACTTTAGGATCACTTGCCGCTTGCCATAGCAGATTCACAATCGGCGAGAAGGCATGAAAAGGATGATGAACGAGCACATCCCCTTTACGCATCGCGCCAAACATACTAGTCGATCTATCGAGCTTATCGAACTCACGGCGAAACGGCTTGGGGACGATATGGGTAAAGGACTGATAACGCAACTTGGGAATATTAAAGTCAAATAATAACCGCGTTAAGTTCACTGGGCCATTTACCCGGTACAGCTGATTATCATGCAATTCAAATTCGTTCAGCAGATAATCGCTGATAGGCGTTGGGCAATCGGTAGTGACCTCAAGCCGAACTTTATCGCCAAAGCGGCGGTTTTCAAGCTCGCCCTCCAGTGCTTTGGCAATATCATCGACATCGTCCGCAAGATCGAGATCGGCATTTCGAGTCAAACGAAACTGATGGCAGCCGGTGACATTCATACCGGGGAAGAGCTCGCCCACATGCTCATGGATGATGGCTGAGAGCATGACATGGTGCTCTTTGCCGTCCGTCAGCTCATCAGGCAGGCGAATGACACGCGGCAGACTACGCGGCGCAGGTACAATCGCTAAATTGATATCGCGGCCAAAGGCATCTTTGCCCTCTAAAGTAGCAATAAAGTTAAGGCTTTTATTAACTAGTCGCGGGAATGGGTGCGCCGGATCAATACTAATCGGAGTCAGCACCGGCGAGACTTGCTCAATAAAGTAGCGCTTCATCCACGCCGATTGCTCGGCATTCAGCTCATCACGGCGCAGATAGCGAATATCCTCTTTTGCTAGCGCTGGCAGGATATCTTGGTTCAAGATACGATACTGCTCATCGATAGCCTCATGAGCCACCGCTGATATCTCACTTAGTATCTCACTTGGGCGCATACCATGCGGGCTGCTAGGGACATCGCCTATATTGAGCTTTTGCATGATGCCCGCCACGCGAATCTCAAAAAACTCATCCATGTTTGAGGAAAATATGATCAAAAAGAATAGCCGCTCAAGGAGAGGATGACGAGGGCTTGCCGCTTGCGCTAAAACGCGTAGATTAAACTGCAATAAAGACAGATCCCGATGAATGTAAGCGCTCGATGAATAACTGCCATCATCAAAGCGTTGCCAGTTTAGTTCAGTGAGGTGATCATTGGCTGAGCGCTCGTGGCTTAGTGTCGTGGTTTGCTTTTTATCAATGGCATTACGAGTATTTTTTGCTTCGTTGGGATTATCAGCCATCTCACTACTCCTTGTTGTGATTAAAAATACTAGAACGCCTTTATATTAGCGTCAATAAATAGCTTTATTAGCCTTGTACTAAAAGCTTGTAAATCATTAATAGCGGTTATGCAACTTGTGGTAATACGGCATTTTTCATTCGGTTTTTGATAATGCGCTGCTTATTACGCAGACGTTTATTGCCCTGATTGTCCTCATAATATTTTGGATTGGTCAGCATACTAATGAGAAGTGCTGACTCATCACGATTAAGATCAGCGGCAGATTTACCATAATAATGTCTAGCTGCGGCTTCGATACCGTAGATACCGTTACCAAACTCGGCGACATTTAAATAAGCGGTCAAAATGCGCGGTTTGTCCCAAATCGTCTCAATCATCACGGTGATGACCGCCTCATCGGCTTTACGCACATAAGAGCGATGCGAGGTCAAAAATAAGTTTTTGGCCAATTGCTGAGTAATCGTCGAACCACCAGCAGTCGCCTTACCTGAAGCTTCATTCTTTTTTTGCGCCTCTTTGATACCTTTCATATCGAAGCCATTGTGTTGACTAAAAGTCGAGTCTTCACTGACAATAGCCGCTTGCTTAGCGGACTTAGCGATTTGATCATATTCTACCCACTCTTGGGTGACCTCCCCGCCGGTCAGACGATGAGTCAGCATAAACATACTATTGTTAATGGGCTGGCTCTTCCATACCAGTAGCAAAGCGGCAACTAGTATATGAAAAGCGACGATTATTAGTATAATCGCTCCTAACAATCGTTTAAAAAAACTAGCAAAACTTGTCATGCGCAAGATATCCGAATAAGTAAGGATGAAGCGTTATAAAAATTTACCAAAACTAAAAAAGCTTAAAATTGTCACTCAAAGCATTCATTTGCATCTGCAATCTAAATCGTCAGCGAGCAAGCTATCTTACCCAATCTCACAATCGCTGTCACGGCTACTGTTATTATAGGCAAGATTTCTCTATCATATGACTATTCTCTATCTTATACCGCTAAGGGCATAAGCAAACCTAAAGCCCAAAAATTTATGATGTTTGTAAAGTTAAATACAAAGATGAGTATAGCTATGCCCAATGACGACCTACAACACTATCAAACAGACAATGACGATAATAGTTACAATAATAATGCCACTCACCATAAAACCATCAATGCGCTCAGAGAACGTTTGATAGAAGCGTTACCCAGACTTTCCAGTAACGACATCCGTCATCAAGCATGGTTACTCGGCACGACAGGCTGTCACTTGTGTGAGGTCGCTGAGAGCCTAATGAATCAGTTAGCAGCGGTGCAGCCTGTCACTTATCATTATATAGATATCAGCGACTTAAATGAGACGCTGATGATGGACTTTGCCACCACTATCCCCGTGGTACTCACGCCTCTCCAGCGCTTAGATTATCCTTTTTCAGTATTGGATTTGCAGCAGTTGTTGAGTGAAGAATCGCTTAAAACTAACGAATAATAAGCACCATAATAAACAGTACCTTACTATCGAGACTACGATGAAAGACTTATCTAAGATAACCGAAATCGAAGATCTGCGCCGCGTTGCCGAGCGTAAAGTGCCGCGAATGTTTTACGATTATGTCGATTCAGGCTCATGGACGCAAACCACCTATCGTAATAACGAAACCGATTTTGATCGTATTAAGCTGCGTCAGCGCGTGCTCGTCGATATGGAAAACCGCTCGCTTGCGACTACGATGATTGGTGAAAAAGTCAAAATGCCGGTCGCCATTGCGCCTACTGGCTTCACCGGTATGATGTGGGCGGATGGTGAGATACAAGCCGCCCGCGCTGCGGAGAAATTCGGCGTACCATTTTCGCTATCGACCATGAGTATTTGTTCGATTGAAGATGTGGCTCAAAATACTAATACGCCGTTTTGGTTTCAGCTCTATGTGATGCGTGACCAAGAGTTTATGGCCAATTTGATTCGCCGCGCAAAAGATGCTAATTGCTCAGCGCTGATATTGACTGCCGATCTACAAGTGCTCGGTCAGCGTCATAAAGACATCAAAAATGGACTCTCTGCGCCGCCAAAGCCAACCCTCGCTAATATCCTAAATCTAATGACTAAGCCTGAGTGGTGCCTAAATATGCTGGGTACCAAAAGACGTACCTTTGGCAATATCGTCGGTCATGCTAAAAATGTCGAGGATATCTCCTCCTTATCGGCATGGACAGCGGAGCAATTCGATCCTGGCCTAAGCTGGGATGATGTGGCGCGCATCAAAGATCAATGGGCCGGCAAGCTGATTATCAAAGGTATCATGGAGCCTGAGGATGCTATCTTAGCCGCGCGTAGTGGCGCTGATGCTCTAGTAGTTTCTAACCATGGCGGTCGTCAGCTCGATGGTGCGCCCTCCTCTATTGCCGCACTTAGCGATATAGTACAAGCGGTACGAGCGGAAAATAGCCAGATTGAGATTTGGCTCGATAGTGGTATTCGCTCAGGACAAGATGTGCTCAAAGCGATGGCGTTAGGCGCTAACGGCACGATGATCGGAAGAGCGTTTCTCTATGGACTGGGCGCTTATGGTGAAGACGGTGTACGCCGCGCACTGGAGCTGATCTATAACGAATGCGATATCAGCATGGCATTCTGTGGTCATACCGATATCAATAAAGTCACCGAGGATATCTTAGTGAACGGCACTTATGAGCAGCTCAAATCAGCTCTGCCTTATCTTGCACCGATGCGTTGGTAGTAAGGATGCGTTGATAGCATCAAATATAGGAGCAGTTGATAGTATAAATAGTATTCCTAGTTGCCAAAGCTAAAGACAGCGCTTAGATACTTAGATACATAGGTATTCTTTTTTATAGCAGCGCAAACCTTTATACTGCTCATCCTTACTTATCATCAATATAACTTCATTTATGACTATTAAGCAGCTCTTTAGCACCGCGCCTGTCACCACTATATTGCTTATCAGTTTTATCGGTCTGTTTGTTATACAACTACTGACTGGAGTGGATGCTAACAATCCCTCTACAGAGGCGCTACTCAATTGGGGCGCGAATGCTTTGCCTTATACGATGGGCGAAGATCCTTGGCGCTTAATCAGTAGCGGATTTTTGCATATTGGCCTGATGCACTTGCTGTTTAACAGCTTTGCGATGTATTTTTTTGGTCAAATCGCTGAGCCGATGTTTGGCTCCAGTAAGTTCTTGGCGCTATTTTTACTAGCGGTAATCGGCGGTAACGTCCTCAATAACCATGTGACTTGGCAAGCAATTATAGATGGCAGTGGTCAGCCTGGTCTATCCGCTGGCGCATCAGGCGGTATCATGGGCATCGGTGCAGCGTTACTAGTAGCAGCGTTTTTTAAGATGTCAGTCAATGGCATGATGCTCAATCTAAAAAGCCTAGTCATCATTATGGGTATCAACTTAGTGTACGGATTTGCGGTTCCTGGCATCGATAATGCCGGTCATATCGGCGGCGCGATTACCGGCTTGCTCATCGCGCTGCCTATTGCCTTCGCTTATCGTCAGCGGGAGCTAGCACAGCAAGCGGCTATGGCTGGTGCGCAACAAGCTTATCAAAACGCGGTTCAAGACAGCTATTCAAGTAACCATCAGCATAGCTATCAAACTAGCCTGCAAAACACTCATCGCGATAATCCGCCCCTTACCAATATATTTGCTGATAATGATAGCCAAATCCCTGTAAACTTAAATAATAACGCAGATAGCGCTAATTTAGAGCGAAGTGGTGACTATATTAATCAGTATCCCACTTATATTGATCCAAAAAGGTTTGTGCCAGAGCCGATTAAAATTAGCCTCATTTGGCAATTACTGCCTTGGATAGTCATGCTTATTATCACAGTTAGTTTCATCTGGTGGTGGCAAGATATCCATAACCAAATACTGCAAATATTGGCAGCTACTGAATAACAAATTAAGTTAATATTAACGTAATCGATAACGCTAAACCAATTCTCGACCTTACCTTCCCTGCTCATGAGACACGACTATGTTTAAACTATCCGCTCCAAGCATTACCTATCGCGCTGTACTCACCACCTTCGCAGCCACGATGCTCTTGAGCGCTGCTGGCACAGCAAGCGCTGCTCCTTTCAAAAACCTGGCTGCCGATCAAGACGCTCAGCTCAGCGTAGGCGTCAACGTGCTCTATTCCAATAGTGCTTATGATTTGGACGACAACGAAGTGCGGGTATTACCGGGCGTATTTTATGACAATAATAAAATCTACGCGCGCGGAGCTAGTGCTGGCGCTTATCTGATTAACGATGGCACCAACCAGCTATCCGCCTACGCTCAATTAGCAGGCAATTCATTCGATCCTGATGATGCCAATGGCGCGCTGCAAGGTCTCGATGAGCGTAAGATATCTGCCGCAGCCGGTATCACTTATCTACGTCGCACCCCTGTTGGCGGTTTCCGTATTCAAGCCGCTACTGATATCTTAGATCGTAGTGGCGGTAATACTGCTCGCTTAACCTATCTAGCGCGTATTACTAAAAATAAGCTCACCGTCTATCCAAGTATAGGTTTTGAATATTATGATGACGACTACAACGAATACTATTATGGCGTCAGTGATAAAGAGTCAGCTAAAACAGGCGTCGCCGCTTATAAATCCAATTCAAGCTTGAATCCTTACATTAATATTAGTGCCAACTACGACATCAATGAGCGCTTTGCAGGATTCTTTAATCAAAGCTTAAGCTACTTGCCGAATGAGCAATACGATAGCCCGATGGTTGACTCGCGTACTGATGCCACGACCACGCTTGGGTTGCTTTATAAGTTTTAGGGGTTTGAAGATATAATTTTGAAGAGGCTGAGCGTTTTGCTTGGCTTTTTCTGTTTTGAATGGGATGAATGTTAGGGTCGTATGTTGCACATCAGTTGTAGAAAAATGAAACTGATTTTGAATTTATATCTTATGTCACTCATTCTTTATAAGCTCTTCTCTTCTATTGCCAAGAGGATGTAGAACTGAGTTATCTCCTTGCTCTTTAGCTTTGCGATACCAAATTAATGATTTTATATGATCGAAATTAACGCCTAAGCCATTTAAATACATCCAACCTAAATTTACTTGTGATTTTGAATCACCTTGTTCAGCAGCAGTAGTGAACCATTTTATGGCTTCAGAATAATTTTTTTTGACTCCTTTACCTTCAAGATATAACAAACCTATGAAGAATTGAGCATTAATGTTGCCTTGTTCAGCAGATTTTCTAAACCACTTCGATGCTTCTAGATAGTCTGAATCTATTCCTAACCCTGAGCTATAGATTGAGGCCAAGGCATACTGAGCATTTGGCTCTCCTTGATTAGCAGCTTTCAGGAACCATTTTCTAGCTTTAGTATAATCTCTATCAACATTTACACCTTCAAAATAAAGTGCTCCTAAAATGTACTGAGCATCAATATCATTTTGATTGGCGGCTTTCGTAAACCAAGCAATAGCTTGATCATAGTTCTCAGCAACTCCTTCGCCATTTAAGTACATTGCACCAACAATGTATTGTGAAACTGCATCACCGTCATTTGCTGATTTAAGATACTTGTGAACTCCTTCTGGGAAGTTTTGTTCAACCTCATCACTTGACTGGTACTCTTGCTTAATAGAATAATCTAAATCAAAAGCTTGTTGCGTTTCAAGTGCTTCAGTAGTCATTGCAATTTGCGCTGAGGCTAATGTAGAGAGTCCGATCAATAAAAATATTAATAAACTACTCTTCGTAACTATTTTAACAAATTTATAATTTTGAAGCATAAAAATCCTTAATGGTTCGGCCATTTTATCAGTCAAAAAAGTAGCTATATTAAGCTAAAGAACTATCCACAATTTATTAAACATACTCAATATCGTCTAAAAACGCTAAGTCATCGGTCTCAACTAAACGTAGCTCATAAGTAGATTGTAAATTTAACCAAAACTGCGGGCTATCGCCAAAATACCTTGCCAATCTCAGCGCTGTATTAGCGGTAACACCTCGCTTTTCACGTACGATTTCGTTTATACGTGCAGGAGTAACCCCAAGCTTATTTGCTAGCGCATAGGCACTCATGTCTAGTGGACCAAGAAAATCCTCTTCTAAAACTTTAACGGGATGAATGGGACGCATACCGTTTTTGATCATAGTGTTTCTCTTTAGTGCTCAATAAATTTTAAAGTTTAGATAACTTGTAGGGTGCCGCCCTGCGCACCGATTCTAGGGATAGCTCTCAATCATGGTGCGCGGGGCGACACACTACCAAGACCTCTTTAGTTTAACTTCTCATCAAAACTTTATAGATTAATTTTTATTACTTCATTTATATTTGTCAAATCATTAGGTGTCGCAAGCTCCACACCAACCTACGAATTGAGCACTTTTAAGCTTTATAAAATATTAAAGCTTGAACTACAAAAGCTCTACGCAAAATCAAGATGTCGCCGCTAGCCCTGATTGCAGCGGTATCCTGCTGGTTTGGGTGAGTTGCGGAAGCTAGGTTTTGGAGTGGCTCGCGGAGCAAGAGACACTACAAACCGTAGCCACCGCCTCAGCTAGACTAGCAGATACAAGCACAAAGCGGGAATAGCTCCCAGCTCTAAAAACAAAAAAACCTTGCCATATAACATGACAAGGTCTTCTTAGTTGAAATCAAATCGGTGGCGCTTCGCTAACCACACCCTACTCGCTAGCCTTTAATCTTCACAATAGAAGCCACTTCACAGCCTTTATAGACGATTTCGCTCTTAGCGTTTTGAATGTTGGCTGATGAGGTGTGGTAATTATTCAGACGCAGTGGTCCGGTCATAATACTAAAGTTGTCTTCATCGCCAAACACGGTTGAGACGTTATCCGTACGAGCTAAGTTAATCGGTAAAAACCTTGTTTTACCATTTAGAGTAGCCTCAGCAAAGGTAGGCAAATACTGCTTATTAAAGCCGTAAGTCACGCTGATTTTATTATTATTTTGGCAAGTATAATTCACTTGTCTATGCTTAATCGCGGTATCGTAGCTCTCGCTTGGTTCCATGACGTTATCTGAGTAAGCCAATGCAGAACCCGAGCCCAACGCTGCCATCATAATAGCCGCTGATGATAATGCTACCGTTATATTTTTCATTATAGTACCTCTGTAATTTATTAAAATAGTTATAGATAGTCAGAAAATAGCCCTAAAGATTTTATTTAGTGATTATTTTTGTTTTATTTTGAGACTTTATAGCGCTTTTATCTTGATCGTCATCTATCCCTCTAGTCTAACTGAAATAGTATTCTTAGCTGTTATAACGATGAGTGAGCTTGTTGTCAGAGCGTAAGATATTGTTTCGCGCGTTGGATTGACTTCACATAATGGATAAAAAAAAGACCTTGTCGTCCTTTATATCAGGATTTGACAAGGTCTTTTTTTTAATCTTAAGCAGTAAATCTAAACTAAGAAGGATGCACCATATCCTCTGGCGTGACCCACTCATCAAACTGCGCTTCGGTCATTAGATCAAGCTCAACCGCAACTTGCTTAAGGGTTTTATTTTCTTTATAAGCAGTCTTAGCGATTTTCGCGGCGTTCTCATAGCCAACATGACGGTTCAAGGCGGTCACTAGCATGAGCGAGTTATGCAAAAAGTCATCGATTTTTTCTTTGACAGGCTCGATTCCTACCGCGCAATTATCGTTAAAGCTATTGCAAGCATCGCCTAATAACTTAATAGATTGTAGTAAGTTAAAGGCAATTACAGGCTTATAGACGTTCAGCTCAAAGTTACCTGATGCGCCTGCCATGCTGATAGTCGTGTCATTACCCATCACTTGTGCCACAACCATAGTCATGGCTTCTGACTGAGTTGGATTGACTTTGCCCGGCATGATGGATGAGCCTGGCTCATTCTCTGGAATAGTCAACTCGCCGAGGCCACAACGAGGGCCAGAAGCCAACCAGCGCACATCATTAGCGATTTTGTTTAAGCTACCCGCTAAAGTTTTGAGGGCACCAGAAGCAAAGACTTCGGCATCACGCGCCGCTAGGGCTTCAAATTTATTTGGTGAAGTAACAAACGGCAAGCCTGTTAGCTCTGATAATTGCTCAGCCGCTTTTACCGCGTAATCAGGGTGAGCGTTGAGACCTGTACCCACTGCTGTACCGCCTAGTGGCAGCTCATATAGGCCTTGTAACGCGTTATCAATGCGAGTCAATGAATGGTCAAGCTGACTGACATAACCGCTGAACTCTTGGCCTAGCGTTAAAGGTGTGGCGTCTTGTAGATGGGTACGACCGATTTTAACGATGCTATCGAATTCTTTGGCTTTAGCATCTAGGGTATCGCGTAGGGCTTTTACTGCTGGGATAAGTAGGCTATTAATTTGACGAGCAGCTGCGACACGGATAGCGGTTGGGAAGCTGTCGTTAGTAGACTGAGCATGGTTGACATGGTCATTAGGATGAATAGGCGTATAGCTACCACGCTCGTTTCCTGCAATTTCATTAGCACGATTCGCCAATACTTCGTTCATGTTCATGTTCGACTGTGTACCTGAACCCGTCTGCCATACGACTAATGGAAACTGATCTTGCAGACCGCCATTGATGACTTCGTCAGCCGCCTGCACGATCAAGTCGCGCTTATCGTCTTCGATACGCTCTAGGCTAGCATTGGTAATCGCAGCGGCTTTTTTGACTAGCGCCATTGCTTCAATCATCGGACGCGGTAGAGTCTCGCCGCCGATTTTGAAGTTCTCGCGGCTACGCTGCGTTTGCGCGCCCCAATAAGCGTCTGCGGGTACTTCAACGTTACCCATGGTGTCTTTTTCGGTACGCGTTGCCTGATTCTGTGACATAACTATCCTCTTTTATTAGTGATAAATAACTGGTTTATTATAAAAAGTGCAACTAAGGCTGCACATAAGGAAAATAGGCTGTAAAGTGGGGTTATGATAGCATGGCTTATCATAAATTTCTCCAAGCTGATGCGAGTATTTATAGCTAGAGATAATCTGTAATGACCATCATTACCCTAAAGTTTTTTTATTGAATAATGCCTTAATACTATGATTACTAATCCATCCAGAAAGCAATTCACTCGCCAGCGCCGTCAGCTCTCTACTACTGAGCGTAGACATTTAGCTCAAGCGGCCAGCTTACACTTAGTCAAACTCCAGCAGCGTTTGCCTGCTCATACGCGTATCGGCATTTATTATGATGACTTTGGTGAGTTGCCTACTCAGCCACTATTAGACTGGTGTCAGCGTCTGCAATATCAGGCTTACTTGCCCGTAGTTGGTTCACTAGGTCATGAGGATAAACGTCTGCGTTTTGTACCGATTTATCACAAAAAACTTATCAATGTGCCGACTCGTATTCATAGTCTTGGTATGAAACAAAATCACCATCGTAAGCTACTATGGGCAACGGATTTGGACGTGATTATTTGTCCCTTAGTTGCTGTTGATAAACAAGGCAATCGCATGGGTATGGGTGGCGGTTTTTACGATACAACGCTTGGTAAAAGCTATCGATCAGGAGTAAAAAAACCTTTACGTATTGGCTGGTGTTATGACTTTCAGGTGGTTGAAGAGTTGCAAACTCAACCTTGGGATGTGCCTTTAGATGGCTTGATTACGCCAAGCGGACTGCGTTGGTTCAACCCTACTCATATCAAAGAAACAGAACCAGAAACCTCTAGCGCTGATACCGTTGATAGCTACTTGCAAAATATTGGCAATGATGATTTTAGAGAGAAGCTTTATTACAGTCAGGAACAGACTTTTAGCGGTGATGAGTTGGCTAGGGTTATTAATGAGGCGCGTTTGAATGAGTTACTAGCGCAAAGTGATGATTTTCTGAATAGTTTAAGTGATGAGATAGAGGGTTTTGAGGACGACAGTAATTAATATTTATTTTTAATTAGACAGAACTATTGTTTAAATCCAGAGTATATTTTATTATACATAATAATGATTATTATTAACAAATAGGATGTCTATTCTGGTGATAGCCCACTATACTAAGAAATCTAGATCATTTTATGTGCTGACAGCTGCCCTATTTTTTTGGATAGGAGTAGCAATGTTCGGTATTTACTTCTGGGAGTATGATGAACCTGAAAGCTTAACCTCCTTCCTTTACTTTCTCTCCACTTGTGCTTTGTTTATTATCGTTAGCTATAGAGAAAGGCAGCTAGAAAAAAAGCGTCTATATGATAATGATTTGTTATCCGTCAATACCTTCTCAGCGCAACCGGATAAAGAGAATGAGCAACTGCTTTTAATTTCCGATAAAGATTTTTTAAGGTTATCAACTTTCACATTTTACGCTATATTAATCCTATTAATATTTTCCGTAGGTTTTCTTTTATACCATTATATTAATGGTGATATAGACTATGGCATCCTTGTCGTTGTTTATCTTGAACTGTTCTCTATGTATTCTATTCATAAAAGCATTAAACAAATAAAGCAGTGTATCTATGACAGAGAAATATCTTAGAGCCGTAGAGAGTGACCTACTCGCTACGCATATACGTTACTAATCACAACACCATCGCTGCAATCCAACCAAACGCCAGTAGCGGAATATTATAATGTAGGAAGGTCGGCACCACGCTGTCCTTGATATGATCATGCTGCCCATCGATGTTTAGTCCAGACGTCGGCCCCAATGTTGAATCTGACGCCGGAGAACCTGCATCACCCAAAGCCCCAGCAGTACCGATAATGGCAACGGTGGCCAATGGCGAAAACCCTAGCGAGATACACAGTGGCACATAAATCGCGGCAATAATTGGAATGGTTGAGAATGACGAGCCGATACCCATTGTCACCACTAAACCTATGCTTAACATCACCAGTGCCGCAATGGCTTTATTCCCAGCAAACAAGTTAGTCGCGCCATCAATCAGCGGCGCAATCTCTCCTGTCGTTTTCATGACCTCGGCAAAGCCCTGCGCGGTAATCATAATAAAGCCAATCATCGCCATCAGCTTGATACCGTCGTTAAACACGGTATCCGCTTCGCGCCACTTTACCACGCCCGTTGCCATAAAGACGGCAAAGCCAAACATCGAGCCGAGCAATAGCGAGTCGGTATAGAGCTGCACCACAAAGGCAGTGACAATGGCTGCCAAAGCGACTAACGTTTTAAGTTTACCTTGCGTGGGCGCACTCACTGCTGTTTTGCTCAAGTCGTCGCTAGTAGATTTTTTATCGATCGCGGCATCGCGGGCATCTTTATCTATCGTTAACTGCTGATACTGACGCGGCTTGCGATAGCTGATAAATATAGCGGTCAATAGGCCAATAAACATCCCCAGTGCCGGAATCGCCATCGCCTTAGTGACGGAGATATCAGTGATATCAATACCCGCTTCACCGACGTTTTTGAGCATAATTTGGTTGAGATAAATATCACCAAAGCCGTAAGGGATGAACATATATGTAGTGACAAGGCCAAAAGTAATCAGGCAAGCAATGAGCCGTCTATCAATTTGCATGCGATTAAAGGCAAGTAGTAAAGGCGGTACGAGCAGCGGAATAAAGGCAATATGAATAGGAATGAGGTTTTGGCTAAAACAGCTCATCATCACCAGACCTGCAAACAGCGTGTATTTAATCATGCCACCTGCTTTTATACCTGGGCCACCAGCATCGATACGCTTAATGACTGAACTCGCCAAAGACTGCGGCAACCCTGAATGCGCAATCGCGACCGCAAAAGCGCCCAGCAGTGCGTAAGACAAAGCAATTTGCGCGCCATTGCGGATACCTTCTTGAAAGGCTTCTAAAGTTTCAGTAACCCCTAAACCCGCTAGCAACCCGCCTGCCAAAGCGCCGATGAGTAAACTGAGTACCACATGAACTCGCGCCAGTGACAGCCCAAGCATAATCACTACTGCTAGTAGCACCGCATTAATGGTCATACTCTTTGCCCCTTTTTAGACTCAATATTACTCTTTGCATCATCAAAAACTTTAACATTAACCTGTCTATAAGACGGGCGCTATTTTACCTGATTATACCGATAAAGCCTATGCGCAAAACCTAATAGACAGTGCTAAGCCTATAGCTACCGTCAAAAACTACGCCATCATCTGTCCTACACTTATTTAAACTGCGTTAATGGATAAGCCTTGCAATTTAATCTAAGAACACCATTTATCTATCATGAAACACTAACTTGACTGAACAAGTCTAGTGAATAAGGAACGAATATATGACTGACTATAATATTGATAAAGACAATATCGACATCGATGTGTCAGCAGCAACGCCTGATACTGATGAACAAAATGTCGATAAAAACACTACCGATAATGGCTCAGACAATCATTTGCCACTATTGGCACTACGCGACGTGGTCGTTTATCCGCACATGCAAATCGCGCTATTTGTAGGCCGCACCCCATCCGTAAAAGCGGTGGAGCTGGCGCAAGCGAAATATGGTGATAAAGTACTCGTCGTCGCGCAAAAAGACTCGCTGACCGAAGATATTGACCAAGACAACCTCTATCAATACGGTACGGTTTGCCGCATTGTCAGCACGATGCCGCACGATAGCGATGAGAACTGCATAAAGGTGCTAATCGAAGGCCAGTATCGTGCCCGCGTTGATGCTATAGAAAACCATGCACAGAGCCATGATGACGTCTTGATGGCGACCTTTGAGCGCGCTGATCTTGAGGTTAAGCTTGACGATAGCCAACAAAAAAACACCATCAAAGCGCTAACCGGACTGTTTGAAAGCTACGCCGATGCGCGTCTACGTAATGCACGTGAGTTGACTCGCGTGGCGAAACGTATCGATGACTTGTTGGAGCTGATGTACTTTATCTCTACTCGGGTCTCGATGGATTTGGACGTTAAGCAATCGTTCTTAGAAAAGGACGATCTCAAAGCGCACATCAATACCTTGACGGAGTATCTCGTTAAGCAAAGCGCTGAGCAGAATATCGAACAAGACATCCAAGATGCCGTGCGTCAGCAGATGGAAGACAATCAGCGCGAGTACTTCTTAAACGAGAAGATGAAAGCGATCAAGAATGAGCTGTCAGATATGAATGATGGCGCGTTTGATGGTGAAGATGATGTCAGCGAGCTTGAGCAGCGTTTAGAAGAAGCTGATCTGCCAGAAGACGTCCGCAAAAAAGCAGAGCAAGAGCTGAAGAAATTAAAAATGATGCCACCTGCATCCAGCGAGTCTTCGGTCGTGCGTAACTATATTGAGTGGATATTAGATACGCCGTGGAATGCCACGAGCAAAGTATCTATTAATTTAGAAAAAGCCAAAAATGTCCTCGATGAAGATCACTATGGTCTGCAAGATGTCAAAGATCGCATCTTAGAGTATCTCGCGGTACAGTCGCGAGTGAAAAAACTGCGTGGTCCGATTCTATGTTTGGTCGGTCCTCCAGGTGTCGGTAAAACCTCGCTTGGTGAGTCTATCGCACGGGCAACCGGTCGTAAGTTTGTGCGTATGGCACTGGGCGGCGTCCGTGACGAAGCTGAAATTCGTGGTCATCGCCGGACTTATATCGGCGCGATGCCGGGTAAAATCGTGCAGTCGCTAGCCAAAGTCGAGGTTAAAAACCCGCTATTCTTATTAGATGAAGTCGATAAGATGGCGCAAGACTTCCGCGGTGATCCAGCTTCAGCCTTGCTTGAGGTGCTCGATCCGTCACAGAACGATAGCTTCAATGATCACTATCTCGATATGGATTTGGACCTCTCACAAGTGATGTTTATCTGTACCGCCAACAGCATGGATATCCCACCAGCGCTACTCGACCGTATGGAAGTGATTCGTCTGCCCGGCTATACCGAAGAAGAAAAAGTCAATATCGCCCAGAAGTACCTCGTGCCCAAAGCGATTAAGCAGAATGGTCTAAAAGACGGCGAGATTGAGATTGTTGAAGCGGCTCTGCATAGCATCGTGCGTAGCTATACGCGAGAAGCAGGGGTGCGTAATTTGGAGCGTGAAGTCAATAAGATCTGCCGTAAAGTGGTTCGCGGCTCGGTTGAGAGTCATGGCGCGCGTGCTCCGAAAAAAGATGATCGTGAGCTCGTAGTTGTCGATGATAGCAATATCAATGACTATCTAGGCGTACATCAGTATGACTATGGTCTTGCTGAAAAAGATGCAGAGATCGGCCGGGTCACCGGTCTGGCTTGGACACAAGTCGGCGGTGAGCTACTCACTATCGAAGCGGTAGCGATGAAAGGTAAAGGTGAGCTGGCCTTTACCGGTTCTCTCGGTGACGTGATGAAAGAGTCGATTCGTGCCGCAATGAGCGTTGTACGAGCGCGCGGTGATAGCTTAGGTATCGATTATGAGACCTTTAAGACCACTGACGTTCACGTGCATATGCCAGAGGGTGCAACACCGAAAGATGGGCCTTCTGCTGGTGGTGCATTGACGACAGCTTTAGTCTCAGCTATTACCGGTATCGCTATTCGTCCTGATATTGCGATGACTGGTGAAATTACGTTACGCGGTAAGATCCTGCGTATCGGTGGTCTCAAGGAAAAGCTACTAGCGGCGCATCGCGGTGGTATCAAGCACGTGTTGATTCCAGCGACTAATGAGCGCGATTTGGCGGATATTCCTGATAACGTTAAGGAAGGTCTAACCATTCAGCCGGTAGCGACTATCGATGAAGTACTTAAAGCGGCCTTGGTCAGTATGCCAACACCGCTAAAGCCTGCTAAAGTGACAGTGGATACTACTTCAAAAAAGTCATTGCATAGCTAAGCTGATTTAGATCTAATTAAACTTTAATTCTAAGAGCCGTTTACTTTAGAGTAAGCGGCTTTTTTGTATCCTCAGCTTTTTTATAAATCAATTTAATTCAAAGCTGTGCTATATTTCAAACAAATGTTTATTTGGTAACTTTGATGACGCTATCCTTTATAAAACTACCGTTGATTTTTATCACCTCAATTATAGTAACAGCATTAACAGGTTGTCAGTCCCCTTCTGTTTCAAGCCCCCAACAAACAATTGCAACTAGCACAGATGCTATTCAAAACCACTCTAGACTTATGGTCGAGACGGCAGTAAAAAATGCCTTTCCTACTCATACTGACTTATCTATTACTAACGAGCTGTTAGAGCAATATCATTGGCAGCTTGTGAGCGCTATGAGCAATACCTATGATGACAATAAGCAATTAACCAGAGCGCCTATAAGTGACTTTTATCATCCTGAGTACCCTGTTTCAGTAAGCTTTGGCAGCAATTTTGACAGCCGATATGTTTACTTTAGCTCAAACTGTAACGGCTCTGGTGCCACCTACACTTTATTAAAAGATAATACCTTTAAGGTTGATAGTATCGTCAGTACTGATATGGGCTGCTCTCAGACAGGTAATCGCATTGAAAGCGCTTTGTTTGCTTTGATGAATGGTAGTAGTAGCAAACTGACCTTAAGTTTGCATTCCTCAGATAAGTTAAAGACCTTAAATGCTCAAAACAGCCACCCGCGCTATAACTTATTGCAAACTATGGAATCTGGCGAAGCTCTGCTCTGGCAAAATGAGCAAAAAGAGTCTCGCGAATAAAGTAGACCTCTAAATAAATAAAGTTTAAGGATAACGACTATGACGCCTTTCATAAATAAAATGCAGGTTATGACGTTGACCTTAGGGTTTGCTGTAACAGGTTTGGTCGGCTGTCAAACGACCAATAATGCCCCTTCCGCTTCTACAGTAGTAAAAGCTCATAACCCCACCGAACCTATTGCAGGTCTGCCTATAACTTACGAATTATTAGGGCGTTATCGTTGGCGACTGGTCAGCGCAGTCGATCGCGATAACCAAGCGATTACAGAGCTCAGTCGTCCCGGTTTTCCAGTAGTGGCTCATTTTGGCTATGTATTTAACGATGAGCATCACGTCGGCTTTAGCTCCGACTGTAATGGTGTCGGCGGTCCCTACACTTTGAACGCTGATCATTCATTAATCATAGGATCAGGGCCACAAACCTTGATGGGCTGCGGGCCTAAACGTGAAGCGGCAGAAGATAAAATAAGAGCGCTTGAGCAGTCCAGTCAAAGTCAGCTCACCTTGACACAGCTTTCAAATAACAATATCGACAATCCAAGCTTGCCTTATTACTTACTCACACAAAAAATGGCTACTGGTGAGACTCTGATTTGGAAAAACAGCGCTATCGTTAATAATTAGACAGCATACAGACTCGCTGTCTAATTAAAATGAGTCCTTAACAACTTACATTTATTAACCGATTGTTGCGCTTTTGCCCAATAGTTGTGGACGCTCTCTCGCTATACTATTTTTGACATCAACGTATGTTGCCCTAAATACAAAAAAGAAAATAATTACAACTGGAGAGAATAATGAATAAATTAATGCTTACAAGTGCCCTATTATGTGGTTCAGCTTTAGCAGTGACAGGTTGTCAAACCGTCGAAGGTCAAATGCAAACTGGTAATCCTATCGATCAGCCTACGCTGCAATCCGTTATTAAGACTACAGATGCAAGCAATCGCGAGATAGGTCAAGTTTATTTACGTCCAGTAGAAAATGGCGTGCAAGTCTACGGTAAGCTTATGAATATAACGCCAGGTAAGACCGTATCACTACATATCCATGAGACCGGTAGCTGCGCTAATATGGGTAAAGCGGCAGGTGGACATTTCAATCCTGATAATAACCCGCATTCAAACCCAGACGATATGGATGGTCATGCCGGTGATTTGCCAACTCTAACGGCTAACGAAGACGGTGTGGCGACAATAAACTATGTCAGCAAAAAGATAGCAGCCACGCAAGCGGGTAAATATAGTGTCAATCGCTTAGCCTTTATCGTTCATGGCGGCGTTGATGACTATACTAGCCAGCCTGCTGGTGATGCAGGTGCTCGCGTAGCTTGTGGTATCATCGGTACCGTCTAATATTACTTTTTATATTAAATAGCACAAAAAACCTCTTAGCTAAGAGGTTTTTTTATTGACTTCAACAAATGTTAAATGATAAAGAAAAGATACAAAGGATATTGTTACTCTTCTACCCACTCGCCTTTACGCCAGTAGACCCCCCAACGCGTGGCCTTACCATTTTTCTCGGAGCCGATGTATTGCTCTTTTTTCTTACGCGACCAGCGCAGAATGGTTGGGTTACCATCAGGATCCTCGTCCGGGCCTTCGAACAGATACTGGAATTCATCTTCCATCTTATCCTTTACCTCTCGCAGCTCAGCGAGTTTGGGTGCCCGCGTTTCTCGAACTTTAGGAAACTTGGAAGCCGCTAAGAACATGCCTGCTGCCCCTTCGCGCAGGATAAAATAATCATCATGCTTAGTCGATTTAAGATCCGGCAGATGAATAGGCTCCATCCGCGGCGGTGCCGGCTCGCCTGTCTTTAATACTTTACGGGTGTTGTCGCAGTTCTGACAAGCAAAGTAAGGACCAAAGCGTCCAGTCTTTAGCTCCATTTGCCCATCACATTTATCACAGTCGATAGTAGGCGCATCAGAGCCGGGTACTTCAAACTTACCTTCTTCAAGAATATAACCGTCGCAGTCTGGATTATTACCGCAGACGTGCAATTTGAGACCACCATCAACGATATAGCCGTTCATCGCTGTACCGCATTTCGGGCAGCGTTTTTTCTCCATCAAGTCTTTGACTTCAGCGGCTTCGTCATCAGTGTCACTATCATCGAGATTAGCGAAAGCATCATCGAGATTAGCGAAAGCCTCGACTGGCATGAGATTCTTAGTGCCTTTACAGCGCTCTTTGGGCGGTAGGTTATAGCCGGTACAGCCTAAAAACACGCCTGTTGAGCCGGTCCGCAATTGCATAGGACGATCGCAGATATCGCAGTGCACATCGGGCACATCGGTGGGATCATTAGGACGCATACCGTCTTTATCTTTGGCGTGCTCGACTTTTTTCTTAAAGTCGCCGTAAAAATTATCTAGCACATCTTTCCAGTCGCTATCGCCTTCGGCAACATGATCGAGCTTGTCCTCGAGCGCTGCGGTAAAGGTATAATCCATCAAGTCAGGGAAGCTATCGGTCAATCTATCGGTGACGATATCGCCCATCTTTTCGGCGAATAGACGCTTGTTTTCAAGCTTGACATAACCACGATCTTGAATGGTCGAGATGATAGAAGCATAAGTCGAGGGACGACCGATACCTTTTTTCTCAAGCTCTTTGACGAGGCTTGCCTCGGTATAACGCGGCGGCGGCTTGGTAAAGTGTTGGCTCGGATCGAGCTTATCTAGCGTCAGCTGATCGCCTTTTTTGACATCAGGGAGTAGCGTATCGTCGGTTTTGGCTGGCGCTAGTACGCGAGTATAGCCATCAAAAGTCATAGTACGACCGCGCGCTTTTAGCTCGACATTACCCGCTTGCACCAATAAATTCACTGATAGATACTTAGCAGGTGTCATCTGACAGGCTACAAACTGCCGCCAAATCAGCTCATACAGACGAATAGCATCGCGCTCGACACCTTTTAATTGCGTTGATTTCATATTGACATTAGAAGGGCGAATGGCTTCGTGCGCCTCTTGCGCGTTTTGTTTATTGCCGTAGAAGTTTGGCTTTTCGGGTACGTACTTTTGCCCAAAGCTATCATCGATAAAACCGCGCGCTGCTGCTAAAGCGTCTCCTGACAAGAACGTCGAGTCAGTACGCATATAAGTAATGTGACCGGCTTCATACAAGCGCTGCGCTAAAATCATGGTCTTTTTGACCGAAAATCCTAAACGCGTACTCGCCGCTTGCTGCAAAGTCGAGGTAATAAAAGGCGCACTCGGGCGCGACTGAGTGGGTTTTTCTTCACGCTGTTTGACGATAAATTCGTTGTCTTTGAGGACGGCTAATACTTTATCCGTCTGCTCTTTATTGACGAGCTTTAACGTTTTGTCGTTTTGCTTAGTGGCTTCTAAGCGAATGCCGTTTTCATCGCTATTTTTTTTGCTGGTAGCAATATGGGTATCAGCATGAATCTGCCAGTATTCTTCGGGTATAAAGGCGCGAATCTCATGCTCACGCTCAACAACCAAGCGCATCGCCACAGACTGCACGCGTCCTGCCGACAGACCGCGAGCGACTTTTTGCCAAAGGATTGGCGAGACCATAAAGCCGACGACGCGATCCAAAAAACGTCTTGCTTGCTGAGCATTGACGCGATCGATATCGAGCTTAGAGGGCTGCTTAAAAGCGTTTTGAATGGCGTTTTTGGTAATCTCGTTAAACACCACGCGTTCGTATTTACTATCCGCGCCGCCAATGACTTCTTTGAGGTGCCAAGCAATGGCTTCCCCTTCTCTATCCATATCCGTTGCGAGATAAATTTTGTCCGCATCTTTGGCTAGAGACTTCAGCTCTTTAATCACTTTAGTTTTATTGGGCAATACTTCATAGACTGCTGCCCAGTCATGCTCAGGGTCGACACCCATCCGTCTGACTAGTGCTTGCTGCGCTTTTTCTTCTTTAGATAGGCTCTCATCTTTATTAGCAGCGGCTTTTTTGGTGCCTTTACTAGCGCCTACGGGTAGATCACGGACATGACCAATACTTGAGCGTACCACGAAGTCCGAGCCCAAGTACTTATTAATCGTTTTGGCTTTGGCTGGCGACTCGACAATCACTAGTGATTTGCCTTTAGAGTCAGCACTGGCAGTAGTAGCTTTTGCGCTAGCCGCTTTGCTAGCCTTAGCTTTAGTCGTTTTGGTAGCGGTAGTCTTCGCGGCTGCTTTGCTAGGTTTGTTTTCGCTAGCAGCAGACTTAGTTGTTTTTTTTGTTGTGGTTTTTGCCATATTTGACGACACCATAATAAAGGGTAAAAATGAAATAGGAATTGGCAGCCAAGCTTTTTATGCTTACAAATAGGCTTATCTTAAGCGCTGCCTATAAAAATGGTTATAAAATGTAAAATAACTGGTAAATATCAATAAAATAGGTTCAGGCCTATAAGGAAGTTACACTGCTAAGCGCCAAAATGTCAACTTATTAAATAAAGCGCCTAGCAAACTATCCATCACTCGCTCTATCAAAAAGCTGTCAGCATTACTACTAATGAGTAGAGTTATCAGCTGTAATACTTATATCATGGATAGTATTATTAGAATGAGCTGGTGATTTTTTTAACTGTTCTGCCCACTCCTCAAGCTTTAATTTTAGGGCAAGCAAGTCCTCTTCGATCATTTTGGCGCGGTAGCTTGGATTGGTAATAGGTCGCACGTAGGAGACATCTTCCCAGTATATAATGACGCTATTGGCCTTAGTCCACAGGCCTTTGACAAAAGGTTCAATGCTCACAGGTAGATCTAGGGGCGTCTTATCTAAGCCAAAATTAACCTTTCTAATAGTGCTCTTATGATTGCCAGAAGGGTTACGAATAGCGCTTGGAATATTAAGCGTGACCGCATCAACACTCTCATCGACGAAACGACTATCTGGACGCCACTGGCCATCTATCACCCGATAGCGCGTATGCGGCAGCTGCACGTTTTCTAGTACCAAACAATACTGCCCCATCATACCGCGGCCATATTCATCATCTCGGCCGGGGATCCACTCAGGACAAGTCACAAGCTTTGGGTTTAGCTGTAAGCGCCGTGCGGTCATGCGTAGTTTGTCCAAACGCTGATCGATACCGTTAGGCTTGAGCGCCATCATACTCCCTAATACAAAAAGTACAATAAGGATAGCAATCCATATTCCCATAAATTCTGCCCTTTTGGCTAAATGAGCGTTGTAGCAAAGAAGCGCTGTAAAAAATAGTACACGCTACTGATAATGGCGACGCCTGACGATAATAAGTGCTATTCATAATAAGTACGAAAGTTAAAAAATCAAGCTCAGCTCTCTATAGACTATTGATATAGCGTCGCTGATTGATAATCATTTTAATCTTATTATGCTTTAAATATCATAAGCTTAGTTCATAAAAAACACACTTATCTCTAACACAAACTCGAGGGCTAACATTATAAAAGGTGCTATCATAACCTATATTATGACCTGTTCAAGCGAGAAAGTTTATGATGACTTATCTATCCAAACGCGATTCAACTTCTTTTTTATTGCCAATGAAAACGCTTGGTAAAGCTAGCGCTACCATTTCGCTCATTACGGCGACCATTCTAACCTTATCAGGCTGTGCCACTACGCAAAGCCTAACCCCTCAGCAATGTCAGACTAGTAACTGGCAGGAAGTAGGTTATGCCGATGGCTTACGTGGACGCTCAGGCGCTTATTTCGGTCAATATGCCAATCAATGTGCTAGCGTAATTGGCGCTACGCCCAACCGAGAGCTATGGGAGCAAGGGCGTCAGCAAGGTCTAAAAAATTACTGTACCGAGCTAAATGCCTATAAGCTTGGCCGTGAGGGTTATGATTGGCAGCCGGTCTGCCCGCTTGCAGGCATCGAAAAGCTAGAAGAGGCTTACTCGCAAGGGCGCTACTATTATATTCGTCAGCGTGATCTGGATTATCTGCGCTCGCCTTATCCATTTGGCTATGGAGGCCGTTTTGGTTACAGCCCTTTTTATAGACCCTTTGGTTATGGTTGGTAAAAAAGGCACAGAACAAAACCCCAGTAATGAATAAGTACGGTTGGAGATTGCCCTTATTATTCTAATATTTTTTATGCTTATACTCGTGATATTTCTACTACTGAGCTTATTGGTCTATATCGGTAGTCTGTTTTTCTGACGGCTATTGATTGTACTATTTATCCACGAATTAACTGCAAAAACACCCTTCGTCCATATAGCCTGACGCTATACCGTCAGTATTCGAGCAACTACATTATATAGACTCCCCGCCTTTATCCGTCCGCAATTGCAGGCGTTCAGGACTCTATCCAAATTGACTTAGATACAAACTATGATACAAATGACAATCATTATCATTGATAAAGTTCCTGAGTTACTTTATCATGAGCTTCTATTCATACTTTTTAGCGATTGATACTTTTTAGCGTTTATATATTAAACGCCAGTTTATCAATCCACAAAGTCGGGTGCATTTTTTTAGTTCTTGATCAACGAGCATTGCTCTAACGCTTTTTCATCGGTGTTAGGCGGGCTCTTTTTTATTTTCTATTGGCTAATAGCTTTTATATCCCTTCAAGCTGTATTCTTTAATAAATCACGATATTCCGAGTTTCTTATGTCTAATAATAATATTACTGCTCAAACCTCTTTATTTAAACGTCCATTATTAGCGACTATGACGGCCGCGCTGCTGGTTGGTATCAGTTTGACAGGCTGCTCTTCCCCTGACGCCAGTGAAACTGACGATACTAAAGTAGAAAACCACACCGCTGACGCTGCCTCTAACGTAGCAGATAACGACGCTGTTTCGGTCAACACTATCGAAGTGGATACCGTACGAGGCGATGTCAGCTTGCCGATTAATCCCTCGCCGCTCGTAGTCTATGACATGACATTGCTCCAAGATTTAGCAGCGCTTGATGTCGCTGTCGCTGGGATGCCAAAAGATCTAAAACTAGACAATCTACACTCTGAAACTCAGCCTGATCCTGAAGAGGTGGGTACGGTATTTGAGCCTGATCTTGAGGCTCTAAACGCTATGCAGCCGCAAGCGATCTTAGTCGGTTCGCGTATGGCGGAGAAATACGATGAGCTTGCAAACATCGCTCCAACCTTAGATATGACTATTGATACGGCTAATATCTATGAGTCCAGTAAACAGCGTCTACATGACTTAGGCGCATTGTTTGGTAAAAGTGCTCAAGCGGCCAGACTACAAGGAAATATCGATGATCTCATTGAGCAAACCCAAGTCGTGACCAAGGATAAGGGGAAGGGTTTAGTGGTGATGGTCAACGGTAATAAACTGTCCGCCTACGGTGATAAGTCACGCTATGGCTTTATTCATACGGTATTAGATATTCCAATGGCCGATGATCAAATCGCCGACGCGCGTCATGGTCAACCGATATCTTTTGAGTATATCCAAAAGGTCAACCCAGATTGGCTGTTTGTACTAGATCGTAGCGCTGCTATTGGGGAGGACAGCATCGGTGCTAAAGCGGTACTCGATAATCCGCTCGTCGCGCAAACGAATGCTTGGAGCAAAGATCAAGTGGTTTATCTAAGCCCAGACTCTTATCTTGCTTTTGGCGGCTATAACCAATGGATGCAGGATTTGACGACGATCAAAGACGCTTTTACTAAAGCGAATTAAGCGTCAACAACCGCTATATTGGATTGGTCCTCAGTTGGTGCTAGGGCTGGAGTTGTTGAGGCTGTGGCTAGCACTTTATAGCTATTTAAATATTTATTATTAAGCTTGTAGCCGTTATGTCCTTATTTTCACCTCGTGCTCATGCCCATGGAAAAACCGCTAACCTCTCTTCTACAGGAGCTGCAAACTGGCGTACCTCTAGGAGTTATGGCACTAGCGCTAAACAGCGTCATGCTGCGATACCGCCGTGGCTGATGAATACTGGTAGCTTAGTGCTGATGGGGCTGCTGGTTTTAATCAGCTTATCGATTGGGGTAGCCGACTTTTCTTGGTCTGGGGTTTTACAAAGCCTCATAAATCATAGCGCCAATGCTGATAGCTCGCTGATGCTAGTCAGCCGGCTACCGCGCACTATCGCTATTATTTTGACCGGTATCTCGATGGCGGTGGCAGGCATGATCATCCAAGTGGTGCTCAAAAACCGCTTTGTCGAGCCTTCTATGGTGGGCGCGACCCAAAGCGCAGCCCTAGGCCTACTGATGGTCAGCTTACTGTTCCCGGCCAGTGCCCTTATTGTCAAGATGAGCGTCGCCACTGTCTCAGCAGTGGTTGGCATGATGTTATTTATGCTACTCATCCGCCGCATTCCGCCTACAGATTTTTTGATGATTCCGCTGATTGGTATTGTGTTTGGTGGAATTATCGAGGCGGTGACGACCTTTATCGCTTATCAAACCGAAACCCTGCAGATGCTCAGCGTTTGGCAATTTGGTGATTTTTCTGGGGTGTTGGCAGGGCGCTACGAGCTGTTATGGCTAACGGGCGCGTTATGTATCATCGCTTATATTATCGCCGATAAGCTTACTATCGTGGGCTTAGGGGACAATATTGCGCTCAACTTAGGTATCAGTAAACGGCAAGTCACTTGGCTTGGCGTCGGCATGGTGGCGGTGATGAGCGCGGTCGTAGTGGTCACGGTTGGGATGATTCCCTTTATCGGACTTGTAGTACCTAACATTGTCAGCCGTATCATGGGCGATAAGCTGCGTCGAAGTTTGCCTGCGGTTGCGCTACTTGGCGCCTCAGCGGTGCTCTTGTGCGATATCATCGGCCGCTCTATTCGCTATCCTTTCGAAGTACCAGTAGCAACGGTGTTTGGTGTGGTGGGCACGGCAGTCTTTTTATGGCTGTTATTACGTGCGCCTAGCCAGTCTTAACGCCCTCTCTCCTTTTATTTATAAGATTAGCGTATGCTCTCCCCTTCCTCATCAACTGTCAAAGACACTGATAATAAAGCTGATAGTTCATTATCAGCGCGCTTACTCTTGCAAGTTTGGCAAGCTATTACTCAATATCCGCGCGTCGTAGCGGCTGTTATTTTAGTGCTATCAGCGGCTTTATTTTTGACGCTTAACGTTCATGGTCATTGGGACTTTGCTCTACCTTTGCGCGGCAAAAAGCTGCTCGCCCTGATAGTCGTTGGTTATGCCATTGGGGTGTCGACGTTACTGTTTCAAACCTTAACCCATAATCCCATCTTGACGCCGTCGTTGCTAGGGTTTGACTCGCTATATGTGCTCTTACAAAGCTTACTGATGTTCTTTTTGGGCGCGATTAGCTTTACGAGTATCAGTCCTGTTTTGAAGTTTGGGCTTGAGCTTGGGTTGATGTTTGGTGCGTCCTTATTACTCTTTAAGCTTCTATTTTCTAAGAGCAGTCAGGATTTGACTCGGCTTATCTTAGTCGGGGTTATTTTTGGTGTGCTGTTTCGTAGCTTGTCAGCGCTAGTAGCACGGCTGATTAATCCAGATGATTTTGTGGTGGTACAGTCGGCCAGTTATGCTCAGTTCAATACTGTCAATCCGCAGCTATTAGGCATCAGTATGGTCATTTGTGTGCTAACTGCGCTTATCGTTTGGCGCTGGCGTTTTCAGTGCGATGTGCTGATGCTCGGTAAAGATCAAGCGATTAACTTAGGTATCGATTATCAGCGGCTTGCTTTTGGGTTATTAACAATCATTGCAGCACTGGTTGCGACGGCGACAGCGCTAGTGGGGCCAGTGACTTTTTTTGGGTTATTGGTTTGTGCGCTGACCAACAGGCTCACGCGCACTATGGCGCATAGCCAGCGGCTGATATTAGTGAGCCTGATCGCGATGATTTGCTTGGTATTGGGTCAGGCTATCTTTGAGCAAGTCTTAGGTATGGCAGGTGTATTAGCAGTAGTTATCGAATTAGCAGGCGGCTTAGTATTTTTATTATTGATATTTATGACTCACCGCCGCCGGGTGTAAAGCTACTTTTTATTAAAACCAAATATAGTAGAACCAGACAAACTATGATCAAAATAAACAACGTCTCTCATCATATTGGCAAGCAGCAAATCTTACACGATATCAGTTTATCGTTACCACCTGCACAAGTCATTGCCCTCATTGGTCCTAATGGTGCCGGTAAATCGACGCTATTTTCGCTGTTGGCGCGTTTGCAACCGCTGCAAGCAGGGCAAGTAAGCTTTGCGGTAGATGATGAGGCACGCGATATTGGCAGCTGTGAGGCGCGTACGCTTGCCACCACAGTGGCGATGCTCAGTCAAGATAACCAAGTTCAAGGGCGGCTGCGCGTGCATGAGCTGTTGATGTTCGGGCGCTATCCGTATCATCAAGGCCGACCGACGGCTAACGATCAGCAACAGGTAGATGAAATTATCAAGCGTTTTGAGCTTGAACCGTTAGCCGATAGGTTCTTATCCACTCTTTCAGGCGGTCAGCGTCAGCGCGTACTGATTGCGATGATTGTCTGCCAAGATACGCCTTACCTGCTTCTTGATGAGCCACTCAATAATCTCGATATGTATCACTCTGGGCGCTTGATGCGTGAGCTGCATGCGCTGAGTCATCAACAGCAAAAAACAGTCGTCATCGTCCTGCACGATATCAACCAAGCCGCGCAGTTTGCCGATACCGTCGTGACTATGAAAGAGGGCCGCGTAGTTGCGACAGGACATCCTGTCGATGTCATCACCCAAGAGACCATCAAAGCGTTATATGACGTCGATGTCGCGGTATTAAACCATCAAGGCCGCCCTGTGATTGTCGATACGGCTTAAGCAAAAATTATAAACTCTCTTCTGCATCCTGACGTTTGACAACCTTATGCTCATCTTCACTACTATCAAGCTTCCAGTAACTTGAGATATAAAGATGGCTTTTGGCCACCTGTTTTTCTTGCTTAAAATATTGGCGCAAAGCGCGCATACTATTGAACTCACACGCTATCCACACTGCCATCTCACCGTCTAGCCAGTCTAGCGTCTTAACCTTATCTAATAAAGGATAGCGGCTCTCGGTGGTCACCGTATTTACCACCCACTCAATAGTGATATTTTCTGGTTTTTGTAGCAGCTGCTTATCGTCTTCACTTAATACTTCTATAACGGCATAACCAGCCGCATCTTTAGGCAGTTGTGCCAAATTCACGGTGATGGCGGGTAATGCGCTCATATCGCCAGCTAATAAAAACCAGTCTGCCTGAGGGTTGATTAATTTTTTGGCACCAGGACCGCCGATCAAAACACTATCGCCTATGACACAGGTTTTTGCCCAGTGTGAGGCAGGACCTTCGGCGCCTTTGTGATTAAGTCCATGTAAGACAAAATCAACATCTATCTCATCATCGCGCTGCTTGATAATAGTATAAGTACGCATGATTGGTTTTTCGTTTTGCGGCTGTGGAAACATCAACTTGATATAAGCACTTTCTTGATCTACTGGGAAATCTTTGATCCCCTGACCGCCAAGTGTGATCCGGCGCATATTGGGCGTAATATCTTTGATACCTTTAACGTCTAAAATTCTTGGTTCCGGTTTGGCCATTTTTTATTTTCCTATTATCTATCACTTATATAGTCAAAATTTCAGTTTATTACGCTATAATTTACAAAAAACCAGCCCTCTAAATTTAGAGGACTGGTTTTATCTTTAAATCATAAAGGCTATTGAAAACCGTTATTTAAAGAAACGACTAAACTATCAAAACTGATACGTTAATGAAGCTTTAATATTACGGCCCGGCTCAAAATCAGTGCTTTCATCGCTAATTGCATTGTAGCGTGAGGCGTGACTGGCATAAGTTTCATCAAATAAGTTATAGACCCCAACTGTGGCTTTGACGTTCTCAAGCTGACGCGGTGCATAATTCATATAGATATCGTGTACATCATAGCTGGACTTAGTATCTCCCTGGTTATCAGTAATAGAAGCGACATAAGTGCTGCGCCAGCCTAAATCAACAACATCACTGGGTGCATAATCTAAGTTCACCATATAACGATCACCTGAGTCGGCACTACCGCCGCTCACTGAAGGAATGCTATCACCGGTTTTGTCCCCTTCACTACGCGCACGCGCGTAGCTAAGACCCATACCAAAGTTATCAGTACTGTAGTTCGCTGCAAGCTCGACACCTTTGATCTCGTAATCTTCATCGCTGTTGATCATGCCTTGACAGTCTTGTAAGTTGCCAGGCGAACCGCGCTCACCTGTAGTACAGTTTAGACCGTAGCGACCGGCGCGATCTCCTGTTCTGACAAACTGCTGAAAGTTTTCGATATTAGAGTGAAAATATTTGGCACTTAATTGCAGGGCGTCATCAGCTGTGGTTAATCCGCGTAGCGTCGTCGCCACGCCCACCTCAGAGTTATAGCCTTCTTCTGCTTTGAGATCGTTGTTGACATAGATACTATCGCCATTACTATTAAATATCGTTTGCGCAAGATCAGGGCCATTAAATAGCTGCGTGTAACTGGCAAATACTTGCGTACTTGGGGCAATCTCGTAGCTTGCCGCTAGCGCACCGACGACGTTGTCATACGTCTCGCCACCCGATACAAATTCAGGTGACTCGTAACGATCATAACGCACGCCTGGCGTTAGGCTGAATTTGCCCATTCTCCACTGATCCTCTAAGTATACTGAGGTGTTCTTTGCCTCATCAGTCGCGGTATCCCTCCCCTCACGCGCCATCTGTGATTCTTTTTTGTAGTGCTCTACGCCTGCGATGAGTTTATGCGTACCTGTAACCCCTTCAAAGACGCTATTATCAATCACACTGGTATTTTCAATTTTAGCGCCAGTGGTCTCTACCTGAGCTTGCCAGTCATAACCGGGCGATACATCAGCATCATTATCTCGCGAGATTTCGGTTTCGGTCTGATAAATCGTGGTATCAACATCAACCAAAGCATTTAGCGGATTAAAGTTATAATCAAGCGTATAAGTATCTCGGTTTACCTTTTGCGGTATAGGATCATCAGTTAAGCTGGGAAAGTCTGGGCGAAACGGAAAAATACCTTCTTTTTCGGTACGGCTAAAGCTTGCGCCTACGCGATGATCGTCATTAATATAAGCGCCCGCTTTTAACAAAATATTTTCGCTCTCACTATCCTCAAACAGCTCACGGCCACTGCCATCTTCGCCAGAATCGGTATCGCGCTTGCCATAATAAGCCAATAGGTCGATATCGTCTGTTGGCGCGCCATAGACGGTTGCTGAGGTCAATAGCTCGTCATTATTACTACCGTAGCCAACATTCAGTTTGGCACCGACTTTTTGACCTGGCTTAAGCAGGTCAGCTGCATCTATGGTCTCAAAAGCTACTGCCCCGCCTAAAGCATCATTTCCTAGCGTGACTGAGTTATTGCCGACTGATACCTCAGCGCGTTTTAGCAAATCAGGATCGATAGTAATATCACCCATATGATAAAACAGCGCCCCTTCTTGACGTGCGCCATCGATGGTTACTTTAAGATTGGTATCATCAAGCCCGCGCACTCTGATACGTTGGTTTACCGTTGACGTTCCCCCTACCTCAACCCCAGGTATCACATCTAAAAAGTCACTCAAATGGCTGGCCTGCGCTGCGGGCGTATAGTTATCGATATAAACAGCCTCTTCTTGCAACTCGTCTCGTATTGAAGTATTTGCCGTTACCGTAATCGTTTGCAAAGTAGTGCTAGGCATAGCCTCTGCAGCATTGGCCACTTGTGAAAATAGCGCTGTGGCTATCCCTATAGATAAAACCGATAATCGACTAGAAAACGTTACTGCACCCATAAAATACTCACTTTATTTAGCTATCAAATTTATGCTCAAGAGTTAGCGAGTGATGTGTAAAACAGCAAAGCCACTCTATTGAGCGACTTTTATGAATGACTTTTGTCACTCATGGGATTAGCTGCTATAACGACTCACTATTATTTTTAATAATGTTAAGAATGTTAACGATAACTATTATCATTAACATTCTGGAAGGCATAATAGCGAAGTATTTATAATTTAGCAACAATGAATCAAAGCTTTTATTCAAAAAGTAAGCGTGATGCCAAGTCTAGCATTAGCGCTTACTTTGAATAAATGCCGTATTTAAGTAAAAAAAGCTTTGCAATAGTTAACCCTTTCACTATATCCTACATATAGCTGACTAAATGGTCAGGTTATTTCATTAATGTTTGATAGAGAAATTGAACAGTTATTCTTGGTTTATTAGCATACGGACAAGTGCGACTCTTTGTTCCAGAGGACTGCAAAGTTCATATAAAAGGAAATTATCATGAGCGAAACGACTGCAAAGACGCAAGGAAATCCCGATTTATTATACGGACTCCATGATCGCCCCGCCCCTGCAAAAGCCTTCTTAGGCGCTGTCCAGCACGTCCTTGCAGCTTTTGTCGGTATTATTACCCCCTCCTTAATCATCGGCGGAGCGTTAGGTTTAGGGCAGCATATCCCCTATCTAATCAGTATGTCCCTGATGGTATCGGGTGTGGCTACTTTTATTCAGACTCGCAAAGTGGGTCCTATCGGCTCAGGGCTTATGGCGTTACAAGGTACTAGCTTTGGTTTTTTAGCAGCCGTACTAGCTGCCGGTTTTGTGGTAAAAAATCGCGGTGGTAGTCCTGAGGAGATTTTATCCGTAATCTTCGGCGTTTCGTTCTTAGGCGCCTTTGTGGAGATCTTTTTAAGCCAGTTTATCACTAAGCTCAAATCTTTGATGAGTCCCATCGTTACCGGCTGCGTTATTGTCACTATTGGTCTGTCCTTGACTAAGGTTGGTCTGACAGATCTGGCAGGCGGCGTTGGTGCAGAGGATTTTGGGAGTGTGCCAAATCTATTATTGGGCGGCGGGGTGTTAGTCAGTGTGGTGCTGATTAGTATTGTTAATAATAAAGTCATACGCTCAAGCGCTATCTTTATTGGTCTCATGCTCGGTTTGGTTGCCGCTATGTTTATGGGTAGGATTGATTTCTCATTAGTCTCAGAAGCGGCGGTCTTTACGGTTCCTGTGCCTTTTAAGTTTGGCTTTAGTTTTGACTGGCAAGCGTTTATTCCGATTGCCTTTATGTATGTCATTACTAGTATCGAGACCTCTGGCGATCTGACCGCAACCTCGATGATTTCAGGTGAGCCGATTAAAGGCCCAGTCTACGAGAAACGTATCAAAGGTGGGGTATTGGGTGATGGTGTCAACTCTTTGATTGCCGCTGTATTCAATACCTTCCCGGTGACGACTTTTAGTCAAAATAACGGTGTGATTCAGATGACGGGTATCGCCAGCCGTTATGTTGGTTTTTTTGTGGCGGCTATCTTGCTCACAATGGGTCTATTTCCGATTCTTGGCGCGATCTTCACTCAACTGCCAAAGCCAGTAGTAGGCGGTGTCACGCTATTGATGTTTGCTACCGTAGCGACAGCGGGTATTCGTATTCTATCGACGGTCGACTTTACCCATCGTAATATCCTTATCATTGCCACTTCATTAGGTCTTGCTATGGGTGTGGCCTTCGTACCTGACGTGTTCGCGCAAATGCCGCAGTTCTTTCGCAATATCTTCGGTTCGGCAGTCACCGTGTCTGGCATCATAGCGATTGCGCTTGATATGATCCTACCTAAGAATTATGGTGTCGAGTTCGATACCCCTGAACAGCATATTGACGATGGTCTAAAGCATGAACTCAAGCCAGTTCGGGAGTTGCCTTAAAAAGCTAATAAAAAGGCGCTGATAATTGGTTCTGACAGCTTATTCTAGACCGCAGCCGCGCAAGATAAACGGTACTAAAAACTCGGCGGCTCGGTCTTCATCGTCCTTCCCATAAGCCTCTTTTTGTAATAAACCGACAATTTCGGTTTCAAATTCAGCATAACGCTGGGTGGTCGCCCAGATCAAGATCAATAAGTGTAGCGGATCTTTGATCCCTATCTTGCTTTGCTCATGCCAGGTCTTCATCACTTGCGCTTTATCAAGCGCCCAGTCTTGCATCGTATGCGACATAAAATCATGCAAATGCGGCGCGCCGCCGATGACTTCAAGGGCAAAAAGTTTATGACGATTGGGATGAGCAAAAGCTTGATGCAGTTTAGTTCTGACAAACTGTTCAATGACCGTTTTTGGGTCGCTATCTACCGTCATCGTCACTAAGCCTTCGTTCCACTCCTCGATAATAGCGCGCAGTACTTTTTCATATAGGTTTTTTTTATTCTTAAAATAATAATGCACATTGGCTTTTGGCAACCCGGCACGATCTGCAATACCTTGCATGGTAGCGCCGCGGAAGCTTTTTAGCACGAATTCCTCTTCGGCGGCCTTTAGGATAACGGCTTGATTATGAGCACGAATGTCTTGTTGGCTGCGATGAGTATCATTGTCTGCGGTACTCAACTCATTTTCGGTAGTAAAAGTCATAAATTCATCCAGTAAAAAGGGGGGATAATGACAGCTTGGTGGCTGACTATTGCTTATAAAGCTTAAATTATTGCGTACTTAACGCGATAAATTATGATATATTGCATAAAGTAGTTGACCAATTGGTCAGGTTTAAGCAAAATAGCCAATATAAACCAATTGGCTTTTAATTTATACTTTTATTATTACTCTCATGCAATAGCACTTTAGCATACGAATAGGCCGCCAAATATTTAAGGCGTGTCCTCATTTTGAAACGTTATGAGGCTTCTACCCTACAAGAAAAGGACTTCATCGTGAGTTTAACCCTAGCGCAATTCAACGACTTTGACCAAGCCCAAGCAACCTCAACCCTCCTCACTTGCTGTACTAGCTCTCGCTGGGCACGTGAGGCAGCCAGCGCTCGGCCGTTCGCTACGCTAGAGGCCCTAACCGCTCATAGCGATGCGATATGGGCCAAAGTACAACAGCAGGAGTCAGACTTGTTAGAGGCGCTTGATGGCCATCCACAAATCGGTAATGTCGCCACTCTAAAAGAAAAATATCGCAACACCCAAGATAGCGCCGCTCATGAACAATCAGGAGCGAATGAGGCAGAAGATGAGGTTCTTGAGGCTTTAGCACAAGGTAATCAAGAGTATCTCGATAAGTTTGGCTTTATTTTTATTGTCTTTGCAACGGGTAAGAGCGCCCAGCAAATGCTCGATTTACTACTAGCGCGTTTGCCGAATGATCGCCCCACTGAGCTTGTCAACGCCGCTACTGAACAAAACAAAATCACGCGCTTGCGTTTAAACAAATTATTTGAACAAGCTGTTTAGCTCAATAAACCGCACCCTTAAAATATAAAAGGACTCATTATGTCAGCCACTCTTTCCTCACACATCTTAGACACCCATTTGGGCAGACCTGCCGCCGATATCGCGGTCACTCTACGCCGAGTCCATAACCATTCAAACGCGACGCTTTTGGCTCATGGTACTACCAATAGCGATGGCCGCGTTAGCCCGGATAGCTGGCAGTTTGATGAGGCCATTAGCGCTGTTGATCGTGAGCTGAGCACTGGTCGCTATACTTTGACTTTCGATACGCAAGCCTATTTTGACACTCAAGAACTAACGGCTTTTTATCCACAAGTCATCATCGACTTTGTGGTCAGTGATGACAGTCACTATCATGTGCCCCTGTTACTAAGTGCTCACGGTTACAGCACTTACCGCGGCTCGTAATTTATTTTTTCGTATTAAACGCAGTATTTAAGACATCGTATAAAAGGACAGTAGTCGCATGGGTGCATATCTTCTTGATTGGGTCGCTTTATTTTTTCGCTGGTTTCACGTTATCGCCGGCATAGCATGGATTGGTGCTTCCTTTTATTTTGTCTGGCTCGATCTCAGCTTACGCAAGCCGCCGCAGTGGAAAGCCGATAAAGGTATCTCTGGCGATTTGTGGGCCGTACACGGTGGCGGGTTTTATGAAATCGCGAAATACAAACTCGAACCTGAAGAGATGCCAAAGACGCTGCATTGGTTTAAGTGGGAAGCTTATACCACTTGGCTGACTGGTGCGGCGATGATGGCGATTGTCTACTATGCCAATGCGACCGCTTATCTGATCGACCCAAGCAAAGTCGCTTTTGGTAGCAATATCGGCGCTATCTCGACCAGCTTACTCTTCTTGTTTGGTAGCTACTTTGTCTATGAGGTTATCGTCCGTAGCCGTATCGGTAAGAATGCGTTAGTGTTTAGCTCTACTATCTTTATACTGCTAGTGATTGCTACTTGGGGCTCATACCAGCTGTTTAGTGATCGCGCCTCCTTTATCCATGTCGGTGCTATTTTAGGTACTATCATGGCAGGTAATGTCTTTTTTGGGATCATGCCTGCTCAGCGCGCGCTAGTGGATTGTGTCCGTAAAGGGGAAAAACCGGGTAAAGACGTCGCGGATTTGGCACTAATGGCCAAGAACCGTTCTTTAATGAATAACTATTTTACCCTGCCGCTTATCTTTACTATGATTAGTAATCACTACCCTATGATGTATTCACATGCACATGGCTGGTTAGTGCTAGTGTTTGTAGGGGTCATTACCGCGCTCGTACGTCACTATTTTAACCAAAAGCACTTGGGCAATACACAGACAAAATTCCTATGGATTCCGGCTTTATTAACCGTTTTATTGATTATCTGGATGCGCCCTGCACCTATTGAACCGCTCCCAGTGCCGCCCGTGCAGTCTGCTGTTCCTGTTACAGCCAGCCCTGAAACAGATCCTAACACTACGCCGCCTGCTGCTACTGAATCAACATCTGCCGCTGCTAAGACGACAGGTACTGCTACCGATGCAGTTGCAGTGAGCGCTACTACTGACAACCCAATTATGGATATTGTGCACACCCGCTGTAGTACTTGTCACGCCGCGCAGCCAACACAGCAAGGCTTCAATGCCCCGCCTGCTGGTATTGTCTTACAAACCCCTGAGGATATGAAAATTCACCAAGCTAAAGTGGTGACTGCAGTACAAACCGGCTATATGCCATTAGGTAATATTACTGAGCTGAGCGATACCGAGCGCCAGCAACTCGTGGCCTATGCCTCTGGACTTTAAACTAAACCTAAACGCTGTGAATGAGTCAAACGCTGTGAATGAGTCATAAACATAAATCAAATAATTGTCTTGACCAATGCCTTAGACATCCTTAAAGTGTTAACAATTATTCTATAAAGTGTTAACAATCTTAGTTCAGATTGATTTCAATCCAAAAGGAGAAAAGGATGTCTACTGCTAATGAGCAAGCAGGTCAGGCCAGCAACCAGCCGAATAGTGCACTGTATGATTGTAATACTTTCGATCCAGAGCGCAAAAGCTCCAGATTATACAACGAGGATCTTGCTCCTTTACAGCCTGAAGATCGCAACTGGGGTTGGTTTTCGATATTTAATGTCTGGTCTAATGACATCCAAAGCCTATTTGGTTATACCCTCGCTGCCTCCTTGTTCTTAAGCTATGGACTCAGTGGCTGGTGGGTGATGGCGGCTATCATTTGCGCCGGTTTCATCGTGATGCTGATGGTCAATCTGACGGGTAAGCCTAGCGTCAAATACGGTGTCCCTTTCCCGGTACTCATTCGCGCTAGCATGGGGATCAATGGTGCCAATCTGCCTTCGTTATTACGAGCGATCATTGGTATATTCTGGTATGGGGTGCAGACTTATTTTGCCTCAACCGCTGTGGCTATTTTGCTCGCCGTATTTATGGGTAGCTCGGATACTACCTTTTTAGGGCTCAACGGTACGGCATGGCTAGCGTTTGTCATCGTTTGGCTGTTTCAAATTATGCTATTTTGGGCGGGTATTGAGCCTATCAAGCACTTTTTGAACTGGGCAGGACCACTGGTTTATGTCGTAATGGTGGTGCTGATGGGTATGATTTGGTATCAATCAGGCTCTGAGCTGTTACCCGCAATCAACTCCATTTTTACTAGCGGTAGCGATTACGCTGGTACCTCTGTGCAAGCCTTTACTGCTATTGTCGGTACGATGGTGGCTTATTTTGCGGCAGTAGTGATTAACTTTGGCGACTTTTCACGCTTTTTATGTAGTGAGCGCGATATGCGTAAGGGTAATCTGATTGGTCTGCCTATCAATATGGTGTTCTTCTCCTTTATCGCGCTGATTATCACCGCCGGTACTTTAGTGCTCTTTGGCGAAGCTTTAACTAACCCCTCAGATATCGTAGAAAGAGTCGACTCGCTACCGCTGACTATTGTGGCTGCTCTCACCTTTTTTGCGGCGACTGTTGGTATTAATATGGTTGCCAACTTTATACCGCCCGCTTATGATTTGGCCAACTTGTTCCCAAGACACATTAACTTTCGCCGTGGCGGCTTAATTACGGCAATCATTGCCTTCTTTGTAGGAGCGCTTTGGTTATCCGTTATCAGTAAAATTGGTATCGTCGGTTTTGTAAACGTCGTTGGCGCTATCATCGCGCCGTTCTTTGGGATTTTGGTCATCGATTACTACATTATTAGACGCCAAAACATCAACATGAACGACTTATTTTCTGCGCAGCCCACTGGCGCTTATTATTATACCAAAGGCTGGAATATACGCGGTCTTGTCGCTTTTGCTATCGGCGCGTTATTTTCTGTGGCGACAGTACTCGTGCCCAGTTTGGCAAAATTCGAAGGTTACGGTTTCTTATTAGGCGCTGCGATAGGAGGGTTAATTTACTGGTTACTCATGCGCAAATATGGCATTGAGCTTAATAAAACTTTAGCGCACAAATAAACACTCTGTACTTTTAAGACCCTAATAAATAACGAGATGGTTAGCAAACAGTACGAATAGAAGGAAAAATATTATGACGCAAAAAATCACTAGCGACTTTGATCACTCCGCTTATCCTCGCGACTTAAAAGGCTATGCTGACACTCCTCCTAAAGCAAACTGGCCGGGCGGCGCTAGAATCGCCGTGCAGTTTGTCCTCAATATTGAGGAAGGTGCAGAAAATAGTGTGATGCATGGTGATGGTCAATCAGAACGGTTTTTATCTGATGTCTTAGGGACTCCTGAATTTACCAATCGTCATCAGTCTATCGAATCCGCTTTTGAATATGGCAGTCGCGTTGGCGTTTGGCGCGTGCTCGATACGTTTAAAGAATATGGTTTGCCCATTACCACGTTCACTTGTGCCGCGGCGGCTGAAAAGACCCCGCACATTATTGAGCGCGTCTTAGAAGACGGCCATGAAGTAGCAAGCCATGGACTACGCTGGATCACTTATCAGTATATGTACCGCGAAACGGAGCGCGAACACGTGCGCGCCGCTACCCAAATTTTCGAGCGTATGCTCGGCAAGCAGCCACTAGGCTGGTATACTGGTCGTGACAGCCCTAATACTCGCGAATTAGTCGCTGAGCAAGGCGGCTATATTTACGACTCTGACTCTTATGCTGATGAGCTCCCCTATTGGCTCAATGTCAAAGTAGAAGACGGCAACAACCTAACTCGCAAGCCGCATCTAGTCATCCCCTATACCCTTGAAACTAATGATATGCGCTTTGCTTCAAGTCCGGGCTTCACCAATGCTGAACCTTTTTATCAGTATCTAAAAGACAGCTTTGATACGCTTTATGAAGAAGGTGCCAAAGAAGGCAAAAACCAGCCTAAAATGCTAACTATTGGCTTGCATTGCCGTATCATTGGTCGCGCAGGTCGTATCACTGCTCTTAAACAATTTTTAAAATACATCACCAGTAAGCCTGATGTTTGGGTCTGCCGCCGCGATGAAATCGCTAAGCACTGGTATGAAAACCATCCAGCCACCGAAAATAACATCGCCAACTGGATGTAGCCATTCATGAGACGTAGAGGCGTATCATCATCTTTTTATAAGCACTTAAATATGAGCTACTTACGTATGTGCCACGTCCGTATTAGCCACCTATATAGTAGCAACCACAGAAGCTAACTGATGATACGCTCAAGACGGTTAATGCCTCACTACTGGGCTCTGTCTAAATATTTTAACTAGCTTTGCCTCTCAAGCAAGCGCTACGTGGTTTGGTGTCTTAACGAAAGCCTTAGCCAAACGGGTATATTTCCCTTTCACTTTACAGGCTTAGACACTATTTATCGCGGCACACAACTACTAAGGATTATAAATCATGTCAAAAAAAAGTACTTATTACGCACCAACTGGTGGATTGCCGCCACAAACACAGCTCCTATCTGATCGCGCTATCTTCACCGAAGCTTATGCGATTATTCCCAAACGTGTCCTAACTGATATTGTGATTAGCTACCTGCCCTTTTGGGAAGGTATGCGTATGTGGGTGATTGCTCGTCCGTTAAGCGGTTTTTCAGAAACCTTCTCCCAATATATCGTTGAGGTCGCACCCAATGGCGGCTCTGATAAGCCTGAGCTGGATGCTAAAGCCGAAGCGGTATTGTTCGTCGTTGAAGGTGAGATGGATATTACGATTGAAGGAGAGGCGCATCATATGGAAGCCGGTGGTTATGCATTTTTACCCCCTGGCTGCAAATGGACACTGAAAAACAATAGCGACTCCCACGTTAAATTTCATTGGATCCGTAAAGCTTATCAATTTGTAGAAGGTATCGAGGTACCTGAAGCCTTTGTCACTAGCGACCATGAGGTCGAAGCTATTGAGATGCCAGATACCAATGGCGTATGGAAAACCACTCGATTTACCGAGCAGTCTGATATGCGTCACGACATGCATGTGAACATCGTCACTTTTGAGCCGGGCGGCGTGATTCCATTTGATGAAACCCATGTGATGGAACACGGCTTGTATGTGCTAGAAGGTAAAGCTGTCTATCACTTGAACGCTGAATGGGTAGAGGTTGAGGCGGGTGACTTTATGTGGCTACGCGCATTTTGCCCCCAGTCTTGTTACGCGGGTGGCCCTGGTCCCTTTAGATACTTACTCTATAAAGATGTGAATAGACATATGCCGTTTATTCGTCCAGAATAATAAGTCATCTTGAATAGTAAACAATATCAAGTATAAGCATTCATTCGGATATACTATTTACTCCTAAATAGTGATTTAAGTCGCCTGCAAGTTTATGATAAGTTTGCAGGTAGTCATAATAAAAGTAAGGCAAAGTCATGAGTACTACGATCGTTGCAAAACCTTTAACTAAAGCTGCGTTTGCTCCCTATGGCACGGTGATTGAACCTTATGATGATGAGCAACAAACGCCTGATAATTGTTATCATATCAACCGAGGTTATGCTTGTCGTCATCACGCTATTACCAAAGTAGCGCTAGATGGTGGTGAAGTCGGACTAAGTATCTTTCGCGCTAAAAAACGTGATTTTCCTATTACTTTATCAGTGATGGAATATCACCCGTTTGGCACGCAAGCCTTTTTTTCAATGAATGGTCGAGACTATATTGTAGTGGTTGCTCCTGCGGGCGAGCCACCGCAGTCAGCAGATGACTTAACGGTGTTTTATGCTAAGTCGCATCAAGGCGTGCAATACAATAGAGATGTCTGGCACCATCCGCTACTCGCGCTGAGCGCCGACTGCGACTTCTTAGTCGTTGATCGCATCAATGGTCCTGGCAACAACTGTCACGAGCTAAACATTGATGATTGGGGCGTACGCATTGAGATTGAAAATGAGCAACCTAATCCTAAAGCACAGTCAGCAGAACAAGCGTAAGTTTAGCTTGGTGCACTAAATAATGCTTTAGGCTAGTTCATGACTAGTTCACTTAAATGGCGTTAGGTTAGATAACGTCCCTTAGCAGCATTAAGAAGGCAGCCTAAACGGGGTTGTCTTTTTTATGTAGGATTCTCATTCATATTTTAGCTCAAGACTAATCATCACTATAAACTCTCGACGCTATATTTTAGGAGTGAAAACACCATGACCCAAAGTAGTCTGTTAGCCAAGCAAGGGCGGATACAAGGATCAGGTCAGTGGTTAGGGACTATTCAAATTATCACCGCTGCTGTCTGTTGGGGCACGCTTGGGATATTTTCGACTTATCTTAATCAGCTAGGCTTTAGTGGTTGGCAGATTACTATTTTGCGAATCGTGACTGCGGCTTTAATCATCCTTGTCATGCTACCCAAGCTATACGCGCAGCTGCTCAATCTCAGCCCGAAACAATGGGGCGGCTTGGCACTGCAATCGCTAATTGGCGTACTGGGTATGTCGCTATGTTACTTTTTTGCGGTCATCTATGTGGGTGCTGGGGCAGCAGTCGCACTGCTATATACCGCGCCAGTATTTAGCTTATTGTTTGCCGCGATTTTCCTTAATGAGTCTATCACTCGTCAGTCAGCATTGCTCGCTTTAGTCGCCGTATTTGGCGTAGGCTTGACGATGGCTGGAGATGGCGCGCAAGTCAATTGGGGTATTGTATTAGGACTACTAGCAGGGGTGTGTTACTCATTATATGGCGTGCTTGGTAAACGCGCTATGCACTACGCGCACCCTGCGCCTTTAGTGTTTTTTACCTCCATTGTTATTAGCGCCAGCGTGCTGTTATTAATACCTGAGACTTATCAGACTTATAGCAAGTTATTGAGTTTACCGATACTGACTTGGGGCTATGCTTTAGGGCTAGCACTGATCGGTACCGTCGTGCCTTTCGCGCTATATATGAAAGCGCTAGAAAAACTTCCCGCTTCGCGCGCTTCGGTATTTACCATCTTTGAGCCGTTGACTGCTATTGCTCTAGCTATTTTATTATTAAACCAGTCGCTAACGATTATTCAGTATCTAGGCGTATTGCTAATTTTACTCGCCGCCCTTTTTAATGCCCTGTTAAACGGCACGACTACTCGAGTGCCACGGTGGTTGAAAAGACGGCAAAAAGTCTAGTATTTATTAATCGTTATCAAAAAAGCCCCAACCATGACACCACAGTTGGGGCTTTATTTTGCTTAAAATTTAAGGCTGGTGCTATAGAGATTTGATAGATGATTTGAATGACTGTAAATCTATTACTGCTCAATACGCTGCAAAAACGCTTGCGTGCGCGGATGGGTCGATAGCTCAAACATCTGCTTAGCGCTGCCCTCCTCAACCACATAACCATCTTCAATTAACACCACATGATCAGCGACATCGCGAGCAAAATTAATCTCATGAGTGACCACTACCATCGTCCAGCCTTCGCTTGCTAGCTGTTTCATAGTCTCAAGGACATCTTGTACTAGCTCAGGATCGAGTGCTGAGGTCGGTTCATCAAACAATAATAACGACGGCTCAATTGCTAAAGCGCGGGCAATGCCAATGCGCTGCTGCTGACCACCCGATAACTGAAACGGATAGAGATCCGCTTTGTCCGCTAGCCCCACCTTTTTGAGCAAAGCTAAAGCTTGGGTTTGCGCGTCTGCCTTAGAAGTCCCTTGCACTACTGTCGGCCCTAACATCAAGTTCTGTAGTGCAGTCTTATGCGGAAATAGATTATAAGACTGAAACACCATACCAGATTTGCGCTGCAGGGCTAATAGCTTTTTCTTATTTGGCTTAGCACTGAAATCTACCGTCAAGCTCTCATCATCAAAAGCGATGACTCCTTGATCTGGAATCTCTAACGCATTGATACAGCGCAAAAAGGTAGTTTTTCCTGACCCTGATGGTCCTAAAATCACCACGACCTTACCTTTATGAATGGTCAAATCGATGCCTTTTAACACTTGATTAGTACCAAAGGCCTTGTGAATATTAGTGATTTGAATCATAAAGACGTTCCGTTTATAAATAGAAAAACTGGCATTTGGCTGTCCAAGTTATTTTGCTACATAGCGATCGAGGCGCGTCTCAAGCTTGCCTTGGATAAAGGTCAAAAACAGACAAATCCCCCAATAGATAAACGCCGCTTCGGTATATACCAGCATAAACTCATAATTACGCGCGGTGATGATCTGCGCTTGTTTAAATAGCTCTGTGACCAGTACTAATGACGCTAATGACGTGTCTTTTACTAAACTAATAAAAGTATTGGACAACGGCGGTACCGACACCCGTAATGCTTGCGGCAAAATCACATGACGAAAGGTCTGCAAATACGTTAAGCCTACTGTCGAGCCCGCTTCCCACTGGCCTTTTGGAATCGATAAAATAGAGGCGCGCACGGTTTCTGAAGCATAAGCGCCGATATTTAAGGAAAACGCAATAATCGCTGAGGGAAAGGGGTCGAGCTTGACACCCACACTCGGCAGACCATAAAAGATAATAAATAGCTGCACAAGCATCGGTGTACCACGAATGGCCGACACATAAATACGCGCAAAACGATAAATCACCTCATGGAACCAGCCAGCACGCGGTACGATACGAATCAGCGCCACTATAAGCGCAATACCCATACCGATGGCAAACGATATCAACGCCAGCGGTATCGAATAATAGATACCGCCTTTGAGCATTGGCCAAAATGAATTGATAACGATTTGCGCCCGATCAGGGCTCATAAACGGCAATAATGCCAATAAATCAGCTAACACCGACGTTATAGAAGCTAGCATTATTTTTGTTGGCTTATATCAGCGCCAAAGAACTCTTCGCTAAGCTTAGTCAAGGTGCCATCTGCTTGTAAAGCGCTCATTGCCTCATCTAGCTTATCGACCACTTGCTCATTGCCTTTGAGCAAAATGAGCCCTGAGCCGCGTAGCTCGCTTGCAGGCGCGACAAGCTTGATCTCAAGGCCACTATCTGGGAATTTTTTGAGATAATCGAGTACCGCTAGATTATCATTCATGGTAAAGTCAGCGCGGTCTTGTTTGACCAGTTGAATCGCTTGCGCCATACCCTCGACTGGGATAATTTCAGCCCCATAACGATCTGCTAGCTCTCCATAATTACTACCTAATGATTGTGCCGAACGCAACCCTTTTAATGCCTCCCATGCACTATAGCGGTTATCGTCAGTTTGCGCTAACACTACGGCCCCTGACCAACTATAAGGCGTCGCAATATCATATTTGGCTTCGCGCTCAGGCGTGGTAAGGCTCACTTGGTTGGCCACCATATCGAAACGCTTAGAGTCGAGCCCTGCTAGCATCGCATCCCACTGAGTTTCTTTAAACTCGACATCGACGCCAAGTTTGTCAGCGACCGCGCGGGTGACTTCGACATCATAGCCGGTCAGCTTACCGCTTTGATCATGATAGGTAAATGGCGGATAAGTGCCTTCGGTACCGACATTGATAGTGCCGCCGTTATTGATACGTTGTAGTAGTTCTGAGCCACCCTCAGAACTACTATCGGCATTGTTCGCCGTTTCGTCGGTTGTAGATTGGCTACAGGCCGCTAGCAATACAGTGCTAGCAGCTAAAGTTAATAAAGCAAGGCGTTTCATAGGATTTCCTTAAGTTACAAATTAAATAAGTTACAAATTAACAGTTATTATTGTCATTGCGATTGGTTACGACTAGTTTAACTTGGCTCGGTAAGAATTGGGCAAAAAAAACGTACAAAAATAGTGAGCAGAAGTCAGAAGGTTGAGGCACAAAGCAAAATTACAAGAGTAGCTAGTGATGATGGAGCAAGCAAGCTTTATATTTTTGAGTCTGCCATATATAAAAAGCCCCAATTAGTGATTGAGGCAAGGTGACAGTATTCTTTAAAAATACTAAGGTCTATAAATAAAGGTCGATTATTTTTTTACTTTACGCGCAAACTCTCTACCCGTTTCAGCATCTATTTTGAGCTCAATAATTTGATTATCTCTGAGCATATCGACCTCAAAATAGCTAGGATGATCAGCATAGTCACGGTCGTTTTTGAACTCTACTTCTAGCACGCGGCTATTAGCTTGTTTTTCGATAGCATTAATAACCCCCATAACGCTTATTTTTGCGCGGCGTTGACTGTTATAATCATCGACATCGCCACTATCTAAGCTATCGGTATCTAGCTCAACGACCTGGCCAGTGATAGCATCCACTTTGATTTCATACTCAGTAGCACCGTCACTAAACTCCAGCTCATAAACCCCACCACCACTTTGAGAGTCACTGTCATCGTCATCAAACTCGGCATCCACTAAGATACCTTTAGCTTGTTTATTAGCAATATCGACAGCTTGCTTTAGGGTTATTTTCGTAGCTTGCGCGGCGCGTATTTCGTCATTGATATCGGCATAAGATACCGTACTGACAGCACCTATCGCTAATGCCAAAGCCAATCCGGATCCTAGCCCAGATCCTAACCCAGATCCTAACTTAGTGACTTTAAACTTTTCGAAATGCTTCTTCATTGCTTTCTCCTTATTAGTATTAAGGTGTTACTGGTAGCATAACGTTTTTTAGAGGAGAGTTTCAAAGCAAAAAAGTAGCGTAATGTATCACTCCTGTTTAGGGTTTAAGAGAAATATTAGCTCTGCAGTTGGCTGCTGCTTCATGCTAGTAAATGCTATAATAACGCACCCGTTTAAGGCTTTTATCACTGATTGTTCGACAAGCAGTCAAGCGAAATATCTGCATAATCTGAATCAGAACCTCTACTCCCTTTTATGTCTTTACCTCTAAGAACCAAGTCCGTTATGCCCCCCTTACCAGACTTATTTTATGATAATCCTGTCAGCTATGACGTTAATAATAACAACTCTAAGCTGCACCTAAATGATAGCGATAATGCAGACATCTCGATGTTGGCATATGAAAGCTTGCCTGCAACGATACAAAAGGCACTTTTGAGCCAAAATCGCTTGGTCATTATTGCCAATAACCCGTCGATTACTATCGAAACGTTAGAGCAAACACTTCAGCCTACCGATATCCTAGTGCTGTTCAATGATTTCATTCACGCTGACTTTTTTGCTACTCATATACTTGCCAAAACCTTACCCAAACTGTTATTTTTCAGGCAGATTGGCGATAGTAGATTGCATTTCGGCCTGCCCCCAAGGAGCAATAATTTGATCGCTATTGAGCAGATGGCGCAGCAGGCTACTTTGGGGATTTTTGTTAGTAATATCAGTTATCAGTTTCCCACCCCTGCTGATGATCCTAAGCCGAATGATGATCCTATTAGCGAAGAGCGGGTCTTGAATATAGCTAATGATTTAAAGGTTATTTTTAATAACGCTGAGCATTGCCGCGTATTATCCGAGCAGCATCCTGTGGTCGCCGACTATCCGATTTTTGCCGACATTCATTCTTCTGCACCAACCTCTGGTTTTTTGCTGTATCGATTGCTATTGGCGGCTCGCAAATCAGTGCAGCGCTTGCAGAGTATAAATAACCCACAGAAGAGGATTGCGCCTTTAGAGATATTGCTGCTTGGCTTTAATGATGACGATAAGACAGCGCACTTTTGGGAAGGTCACAATTGGGCTTTCGAGCGTCAAGAGCTGGCAGCGCCGCCTATCGGGGTGGAGGTTATTCGTCAGTATTAGGGTTAAAGTTTAGAATTGAGAGATTGCAAAAAATGCTCACTTGTCTCATTAGTTGTCTTAGCGAGCGCTGTCTACAAAGACGCTTAATCATTTTTTGAAATAAATTTTTCGTGCATTCATATTAGTCTAGACACAACCTAAAGTTAAAACTGACCAGCCAAACTCTAAACAAAAAAATACCGCGTTCAGCTGATAAAAAAGCCAAACGCGGTACTTTGCTATATATACCTATCTAAGCAAGCCCGTAGATAACAGGCTTACTCTAAACGACTATTAGTTCAAGATGCCATACGCACATAACGCATCGGCGACGCGCTTAAAGCCAACGATGTTTGAGCCGGCCATATAGTCGATGTAGCCATTATCGGTCTGATTATATTTATCAGAGGCAGAAGCGGCGCAGTCATGGATATCTTTCATGATGTTTTTTAAGCGCGTATCAATTTGCTCAAAGGTCTTGTACTGACGTACAGAGTTCTGTGACATCTCAAGCGCTGATACCGCAACGCCGCCAGCATTAGCCGCTTTACCTGGCGCATAATGGACGCGGTGGTCACGGATATGATCGATCGCTTCGGCAGTGAGTGGCATGTTCGCGCCTTCCACTACGTACTTGATACCATTGTCGACCATCATCTTGGCATCGTCTTCATCGACTTCGTTTTGCGTCGCTGAAGGAATAGCGATATCGCCTTTGATATGCCAAGGCTTTTTGCCTTCAAACCACTCACCGCCGAACTTATCGACATAATCAGCCAAAGGCTTGCTTTGATCTTTTTGCTTCTTCAGCCAGTCGATCTTTTCTTGATCGAAGCCTTTTTCATCATACAGCGTGCCTTTTGAGTCAGAGACAGTGATGGCTACGCCGCCAAGCATACAGACCTTTTCAGCTGCGTGTAGCGACACATTGCCCGCGCCAGTTATCAGTACTTTTTTGCCTTCGATACTCTCGTTTTGTACTTTGAGCATGTTTTCTAAAAAATACACCGCGCCGTAACCTGTGGCTTCGGTACGCATCAAGCTACCACCAAAACCCACACCTTTACCGGTCAACACACCGCTATATTCATGAGTCAAGTTCTTATACATTGCAAACATGTAGCTGACTTCGCGGCCGCCTACGCCGATATCGCCGGCGGGGACATCCATATCTTTACTGACGTAATGATGGAGCTCGCGCATAAAGGCGTAGCAAAAACGGCGAATCTCACTTTCAGTTTTACCCTTAGGGTCAAAATCGGAACCGCCTTTACCGCCGCCAATAGGCAGACCAGTCAAAGCGTTTTTAAAGATTTGCTCAAAGCCTAAGAACTTGAGTACCGATTGGTTGACGGTAGGATGAAAGCGTACGCCGCCTTTATATGGGCCTAGCGCATTACTAAACTGTACTCGCCAGCCGCGGTTAACTTGTACCTCTCCTTTATCATTCTCCCAGTTAATACGAAAGGCAATAATACGATCAGGCTCTACCAAACGCTCAAATATTTTATTTTTTTCGTATTCAGGGTGGGCATCATATAAAGGAGCAATAGTAAGCGCAACTTCTTTTACGGCTTGCACAAATTCGGGTTGATGGGCATAACGGGCTTCAACTTTTTTGATGGCTTGACTGATACTCATATAGCGTCCTTAAAGTAGAGATGATGATCCTATAATTGACAATGGTATGGCAGGGTGATGCTATCGCCTGCTGCTATTCTCAGCGATGGGCTACCTATACCGATGTAGGATTGCAATTATTAGACTAAAAGAGGATTAAACACAGTGCCTATCTAGCTAGCTTCTGTATTGATATATATTCAAATTTGAATTCCAAATATAACTAAACTTGGCCAACTCATCTGCACTGCAACGAGTCCACTAAAGGCTCGATTTAGGAGACGTTTTGAGCGTCAGTTTGATGTCTAAAAGGATAAATTCACGTTTGTGACGTATCTATATATCATTTATTGGGCGTATAAGTCTAGTAAATAACGCCATCATGGGGAGTTATATTAGATCTTGACGGTCATCATTTCTTAGTAATGTCGTTAAAGGCGCAGCTGACAAGCGGGTCTCCACCGTTATGACCAAGTTAGCACTAATGATCTCAAAGCTTGCAATATAACGTCAGAATGCGGGGCAAAACGATAATCATCGTTGCAGATCATCTAGATAGTCAGCCACTAATACTAGTTTTTATCATTATAGCTGTCAATATTATAGCTAGGTTACTGGTAATTAAAGTATATATAAGCTTATGAAAGGTCTATAACAGAGGATAAAAGGTAAAAAAACCTCAGATATTAATGTTTACAGGCTACTGATCTATATCAATAATGATAGTAAGGGTTTATAATACTCAGTCTAGTTTACGATATTATTTATCTTTTATTTAACGTTTATTTCATTACCAATTGTAGAGAAAAAGTTATGCGTACAGATTCATTCCAACAAATCTTGGAAGACCTAAATAGCTCATCAGCAGACGTCGAAGCATCAGCGCTAATCTCCAACGATGGCCTTATGATAGCTTCAGCATTACCGACTGGCGTTGACGAAGACCGTGTCGGCGCTATGTCTGCAGCTCTGTTGTCGCTAGGTGACCGTGCGGGACGTGAGCTTGCCCGTGGCAGTATCGATCGCATTATGATTCAGGGCGAAAAAGGCTATGTCATTATGACTTCCTCCGGTGACGAGGCGGTATTAACGATTATGGCAAAACCCAATGCTAAGCTTGGCCTGATATTTTTGGACATCAAGCGTGCCTCAGAAGCGCTAGCCAAACTGATCTAACGGTTAACTTTAGTATTTATCAATTTCAGTACCTGCCACAATAATTACGACATAACTATGATTAGGCTAAATAAAGGAGATTGCTATGGGTGCTTCCCTACCAGATGCCAATAAGCCAGATACTACTGCTGAACCCATCACCATGACTTATCACGACGGATCATCGCGCGTCATCTATGATACTGGGATTGAACGCCCTTATCCGGATGGCAAGCTTATCGTCTCACGTACCGATTTGGCGGGTCATATTACCCACGTCAACGATGCTTTTGTTGAGATCAGTGGTTATGATATCGACGAGTTAATCGGTAAACCGCATTATATTTTGCGTCACCCTGATATGCCAAAAGCGGCCTACAAAGATCTATGGAGTACCGCTGAGGCAGGGCAAAAATGGCATGGCTATGTGAAAAACTTATGTAAAGATGGTAGCCATTATTGGGTCTATGCCACCGTTGTACCGAATGTTCGCCGCGGTGAGACCGTCGGCTATACCTCAGTGCGCCGTAAACCATCACGTAGCAAAATCGAAGCCGCCACTACGCAATATGCACAAATGAAACAAGATGAGGAAGGTTAAATCATGACGACACACAATATGTTAATCGCCCCTGATTTTTCACCTGAGCGTTTTGCAGGCTGGCATATGCTCAACACTTTGATCCAAAAACGTGCCAACATCAATATGCATCTCAATATGCCAGCGGCTCATGCCGAGCAAGAAGATCTCATCGCTCAAGGCGACATCCAGGTCATTTATGCCAATCCCTTCGATGCCGCTACCCTCATTCGTGAGCACGGCTACCGCGCTGCTGCGCGTCCAGTCGGCAAATCAGACGAGATGGTCATTGCCGCAGCGAGTAATGGTGAGATTAGCAGTCTAGAGCAAGTTACTGCGGGTATGGCAGTCGCGATGGCTGATAATCGCGATGTCAAACTGATTGGCCTACGTTTGCTCGAAGCGGTCGATATTATGGAGCCTGATCTCAACTGGGATATTACTGAGACTTATCAAGCAGCGGCGCGTAAAGTCATCAAAGGCGAGGCGCAAGTAGGATTCTTTTTGGCCGAGATCTTTCATAGCTTCTCACGTCTCACTAAAGCTCAACTCTCGGTGCTGATCGAGAGCGACTTGGCGGATATCAGTCATGTGCTGCTCATCAAGGAAGGCTTTGCTGATAGCCAAATACTGATGGATGCTATCTTAAACTTACATAAGGATGAGGATGGCAAAGAGGTGCTGACGGAGCTCGGTATGGCGCAAGGGTTTGAGGCGATGAGTGAAGAAGACGGCGAGTTTATGATAGATCTGATGGAAACCTTGCTTGATTAGTTTAGTTTTTGCACTTTTGCCTTGTTGATATTCATACTTTTGATTACTGCTTAGGATATGGCTATGAGTGACCTCACCACCACCCCGATGCAAGAAGCGACTGCTCGTCATGATTTTCGCTTTTATTCGCGTAAGATATTTTCTGCGCCTAATAATCGCTATTACCATGAGCAGCGGATCAACGCCGCCTTGCTCCTCAAAGAAAAAGAGCCGCTACAAGGCGCTGTCGCTGACTTTTTTTATGGCTGTTGGTACGACATTCCTTATGATGTTGAGGATATATTTATCCGTATCCAGAACCGCTTGCATCCGCAAATAGAGCGAGCGTTTCGCAACTGTATCAATAAGATCGATTATATTAGGCATAGTAGCGAGTTTGCAACGCGCTGGAGCGTACTGATTACTCCTTCACTCAACGTCGATACGCACCGCTTGCGTATTAGTAGCGACGACGCGAAAGAGATCGCTAAGAACATCACTATTGAGTTGATGAGCGCGCGCGATGAGGAGAATTGGAGCACTATTGAGCAGATAGAAAACGAGTTCTTCGCGCATTGCTTAGCTTGTAATGATCGTCTCGCCTTCTCTATCGTCTGGTTTCGTTTAGGTAAGAGTGACTGGCAGTTCGATCAGCGCTGGCAAAGCTGTCAAGAGCACTTAGAGCAAACCCAAGTAGCATCAGAAGCCTAGCTGCTGACTTAGCCCTTATCTTACTTTCTCATTTAGCTACTAGGTTAGCACTATTAATAAGGTTATCTTTATGTCTAGTATGTCCAGTTTTGCTCATGCCGAAAAAACCTATATCACTTTGACCCCGGCAGGCGTCTTTGAAGCCTTTTCACAACCTAAGCCTACTGCGATGCAACTTGCCCTACAAGCGCTGTTATCACACCGTGAGACTATGCTCGTTGCCGACTGGCTCGAAGCGTTTCCTGAGCTGTGGCTTGAGGGCTTCGTTGAGCAAGGTTTTATTGAAAAGCTTTCAACCTTTTTACCGGCGCCTAACCTACCGCTTGATCAGTTTTTGCCTTATGTCGTCGCCAGCTTATCTGGTAAACGCCGTGCCGCTATCGCCTCAGATGAAGGCTTTTGTCTAGCGCGGATTGGTTATAGTCAAGAAGAAGCGGATATGCTAAGTGTAGCCGCGGCAGATTTTTCAGGGTTTATGCTCAGGCAGCAGCAGCGCGGCTGGTCGCTTAATAGCCGTGCTATCTCGTTTTTTCAGCAAGTAGATCTGCTCATTCCTGAGACAAGCTTTGTGTTTTTGTGGATTGATAATGATGGTTATGCTGTCATCATCGATGGCGAGCCTTTAACCAATAATCGTGCCTTTGTTGAGCTGATTTGGGGTATCAAAACCTCAGGGCTAAAGTTTGAAACGACGGAAGCTTAAAGCCAGCTAACGTCTTTGCTATATTTGCCACACTTGCTATAAAAGCCTTGCGCCTTTCTATCCTTGAGTAGAGAGGTACAAGGCTTTTTGTTTTAGTGTCTAAAACCCTATCTCATCCTTACTTCCCAGCAGCCTTTTTAAAAAATTGTTTGTTTATAAAAACTTAGGCCAATAAATAGCGACAACTTGGCGCATAATAGGGCATACTGTCCTGACATCGCTTGCTTATTAGCAAGTAAAGCTACAGTTTTTTATAAATATCACTCCTACCCTGCTCCTTTACCATTATTAAAAGTGTTTTGTATTAACGGTTCTATTTAAGTTTTTATCCTAACTCATTCACCACTTTGAGTTTGATCACTAGGCATAGTGCAATACAACCTACTTTTACAGCTTGTTAAAAAACCTCCCTTTGCTCACCTATGCCCACTTACCCTCTGTTTAGGATACGCTATGACTACCCCTATGGATGTGCGCTTACGTTATCAGACGCTTGAGTTTGGCGATATGGATATTCATGTCTGCACCTTGCGTGACAATCAGGAATATAGCGATCCGGACGGTATAGCAGCGGCTTTGGGTATTTGCTCGGCCTCTTGGCCAATCTTTGGGGTGCTGTGGCCATCAAGCTTAGTACTGGCTCATCATATGCTAGAGTACGATATAGCAGGCAAACGCATCTTGGAAGTCGGCTGCGGTATGGCACTCTCAAGCTTACTACTCAATCATCGGCAAGCAGATATTACGGCGACAGATTATCATCCAGCAGTGCAGTATTTCTTAGACAAAAACGCTGAACTCAATGGCGACAAGCGCGTAACCTTTGAGCGTTTAGAGTGGTCGGAGCATAAAGGTGACTTGGGTCTATTCGATACGATCATCGGTAGCGACTTGCTCTATGAAGATCCACACGTAGCGCTACTGGCGGGCTTTATTGGAAGACATTCCAAGCCGAATTGCGAGGTCATCATTGTCGATCCGGGACGAGGCCGGAAAAACAAAATCATCGCTAAGATGGAAGAACAAGGGTTTAGCAGTCAACAGCAAAAACCTATAGATACGATCTATTTAGAACAGCCTTTTAAGGGACACTTATTGACTTTTTTGCGTCAGTAAGTGGTCTGATTACTTTGCTATAACGCAAATATACCCTTGGGAAACTAGCGAAAAAAGTATTTATCTAAATATCCTGCAATTATTGTAATAAAAGCTTGCAAAGTCTGAAAAACTTGCTAAAATGCTCAACCTAAATAGGCGTATAGCTCAGTTGGTTAGAGCGCTACCTTGACATGGTAGAGGTCGCTAGTTCGAATCTAGTTACGCCTACCAGATTCGAAAGCCCCAATCTTTTTGATTGGGGCTTTTTTTATGTCTGAGATATAAGGGCTGTGGCGAAAATATAACATTTGGAATCTCGATTATTACTCTTGTTGAGCCCTTTATTAAAATGATCAAAAAATTGATGGTGACCAAAACGTGACTAGAGCTCAAAGGCTATTAGAATTAAATCTCTTTTTTTGACCTCTACTCTAAATTTTGAATAAAGATCTATTCCATAAAGCTTTCTGCTTTATTTTCTTCTACATATTCAAAAATATCTCCTACCCCTACTTCTAAGTATTCACAAAGTTTATCTATAGTGTCGAAATCAATTCTTGATGACTGATCATTATATATCTTATGCAAAGTTGTTTGGGCGCTTGGTTTTGCGATGGGTGTATCAGCTTTTTTGGTGGTCAGATTACTGTAAGTAGATAGACTAATAAGTATAACTAATTACCAGATAACTTAGGTTATCTGGTTTCGCATTCAATTAACTAGCGACATCTACTGTCGTTTTAAATATATTATTAATTGTTTTACGAACAAAGTTCCGCTAAAGTTGATGACATACTTTTCTTGTCAGACGGAACTATTATGGCAAAACCTAGCAATCCTTATACCGATAATAGTTTCGCCTCCTCCGATCTAAAAACCATTTTGCACTCCAAACGTGCCAATATCTACTATCTCTCACACTGCCGCGTCATGCAAAAAGATGGGCGCGTGCTGTATCTGACTGAAGATGATAAAGCCAATCTCTACTACAACATTCCTATCGCTAATACCACTTCTATTTTGCTCGGTACGGGCACCTCCATCACCCAAGCTGCGATGCGTCTGCTCTCGCAAGCAGGCGTATTAGTAGGCTTTAGCGGTGGTGGCGGATCGCCCTTGTTTATGGCTGCCGAGCGTGAAGTCTATGTCGAGTGGCTGACGCCGCAAAGCGAGTATCGACCGACTGAGTACGTGCAAGGTTGGCTCAGTTGGTGGTGGGATGACGACAAGCGCCTCGCTGCCGCTAAAATGCTACAACATGCGCGTTTGGCTTACTTACAAGCGATTTGGAGTAAAGATGTCGATCTTAAACGTCAAGGATTTGATAGCAATCGTGATGATATCAAATCCTTAATCGCGAACAATATTCGCCAAATTGATAAGCAAATGGAGGTCATGCATTTATTGCAGTTAGAGGCACGCCTGACCAAAAACTTATATAAACTCGCGGCAAAAAATACCGGCTATGACGGCTTTACCCGCGAGCATGATGGTATCGATAAGGCCAATGGTTTTCTTAATCATGGAAATTATCTCGCTTATGGTCTAGGCGCTACGACGGCTTGGACACTGGGTATTCCGCATGGCTTTGCAGTCATGCATGGCAAAACAAGACGCGGCGCATTGGTATTTGATATTGCCGATATTATCAAAGATGCCCTCGTGCTACCCCTCGCCTTTATTTGTGCTAGCGAAAATATGAGTGAGCAAGAGTTTGTAGTGGTCAACTAATTTTAGACAGCTGATAAGAGGTTTTTGTTAAAGTAACGTTTCTCTGTCTCTAACGGTGTTAAATAATTGTTGAAGCTGTGCGGTCTCACGGATTGATAGTAGCCCCAGATATAATCACTAATGGCTCTTGATGCTTCAGCGATATTCTCATACCCACCCTTGGGCATCCACTCACTCTTAAAGCTTCTAAAGAAGCGCTCAGTTGGTGCGTTGTCCCAACAGTTTCCTTTGC
>NZ_JBQQER010000004.1:0-254996 GCF_052259045.1 Psychrobacter sp. 1Y11 | reverse complement strand
GTTAATACTTCATTCCATAGGTAATCGGTGGCATAGCGGCTGCTATCGGCTGGCACGTCATTACCCGCACCGCCCTCACTGGTACCTTTGTTGAACGGCAAGAAGTAAGTGTTGTCACCCGCCAGCTTGGTGGTCATATAGACCTCATACTGACTAACGGCAAAGTGTACCAATGCGCCGCGCTTAAAGGTCAGCAGCGGCTCAGGCTTTTTGGTAGCAGGGTCTTTCGGTAGGCGGGTCTTCTTATACTGAGTAATGGCATTTTGTACTGCTTGCTTAAATTCTGACTTTAACTCCATCGTTGTCACGGGCAAGCCATTGACGAATAGCACGATGTCGATACGGTTACGCTTAGCGACCTTGCCATTAGCGTCAGCGCCGTTTTTAACACTGGTATGAGGGCTATACACTACCTCAGGGACGACACGGCAGATATTGGCCTCATAGCGTGCCATGGTCTCAGGGTTCAGGCTATGCTCAGGCTTGAACTGGCATAAGCTAAAACGCGCGTTACGAATCTTTAGACCATGACGTAGTACGCCAAGCATGCCATAAGTACGTGAGGCTCTATCGGTGGCTTGCGCGTCCGCCTTGTTGAGCTGCTTCACCAAGGCGGCAATAAAGTGGCGCTCAGAGTCGATAGGAAAAGTGCGACAAAACTTCTCCCACTCTTGCGGCTGAGTGGTCTGTACAAAATCCAGCACGTCTTGTTCATATAGCGCGGTCTCAGCCGTATAGTCGCTAGGACTACCTAATTGCCAGCCGTGCGCTTGCATTTGGTTGACGATATCGGCTTGGAAGATGGTTTCGTAGGTGACATTTTGCGCATTAATAGCAGTATTGGTATGTGTCATAGTTTGACGCTTATTATTAAGTTATGAGTTGGGCTTATGAGATCAGCCACACTTTATCAATTTCAACGATTTGTTGTTCTTGACCTTCAATGATTTCTTTTCTTAAAAGCTTAATAGGGTCAATGTATTGCAACATCTCTAAATCTCCTTCATCGGCCATGTCATAATGCACAAGCCTTCGATAAAGCTTCCATTCAAAACAATCTAAGTATTCAGCCGTGTTTGAATTATAGTGGATAGAACTTCGAATACCATTTTTTGGCTGTTTATCTATCGCTTCAAAGGTATCATCGTAGAAATCTTTCATCTCATCGATAGCACACACGATTTGTGAACGGCTGACGTAGTTTTCACGTAGCCATGTTTGCAAGTAATAAGGGGTTTGCAACGCTTCTAACGAGTCTTGCCATGATTGGTAGATTTTTTGCAGGTTTTTGATCAGTAGATACTCACAGTCACCTGTTGGCTCAGGATAGATACTATTAATCAAAGACAAGCGTGACCATGGCTGTACCAAGAATTCAACGTAATCTCGCTTGTCTTGGTTTAACAGATCGACATCAAGAATTTTATTAGCTTCGCCCCATCGTTCAATAGCACGCTTACGGCGGTTGATGCCTCTTATTTTGCGGTATCTTATTTTCTGCTTTTCCATACGTTTATACCTCTCTATCAAAATCTGTAGAGACTACAATAATATTTCTTGCCATATCTCCAGACTTTTTAATTAAGTCAAAACTGGTCAAGCTTTCAAAGTGATGAATCGCAATCATTTCAGCGAATAGCATGTACATATAAAATAGAGCAGATATGATAGAAAATAGAGAGTAATTAAATATCGCCCAACCAACTGCTATAACACTAAGTATGAAGTTTCCAGCAATCATGCAAGCACGAATGCTAAAAAATTTATTCTTCAAGATATACATTTTAGTAGGTATGATAATTTTGTCATTACGAATGACGACCAGCTTATCTTTATTTAGAAATCTTAATTCTGAAATGGTTAGTAAGCGCAAATCTTTCCTCAAAAGTACTTCAACCTGCTCCCACGTAAAGCCTTTTAGATACGTTATATTATTTATCTCCAAATCTTGCAGATACTTCTTACTGTTCTTAATATGCTCCTGTCTATCAAGAATACTCTTTGTCTTCTCTAAATCGCCTTTTTTTTCAGAAATTCTATCAGTTATTATCTTATAGCTAATACCAATAAATGCACAGAGTGCCATTATTATCTGAGTCCAAATACTAGCATCCATAGGTATATCTCCACACTAAAACCTCACTCGCCTTCAAAGGCGCGTCGTTCTTGCATGATTTAGATTAATTATTCATAGCAACCAAATACTAGCGTCGCTACCTGATAGTCGCTAGGACTGCCTAATTGCCAACCTTGCGCCTGCATTTGATTGACAATATCGGATTGGAAGACAGATTCGTAGGTGACGTTGTGCGCGTTAGTCATGTTAAGTCCGTTTCAATAATAATTGTGGCTTTAAGGTCTACTTTTAGATACAAGATTACTTTTTTTCTTTATGTGCCTTGATACACTCTGTCGTTAGAGGTAGCATTATTTTATAATCATAAAACACAACTTTAGCACGGAAATTCAATGCGTAACTTTAGTATTAATCATCATGACTGCAGAATCATATTTTTAGATCTAGAATTTTATGTTCCAGAGTCTAGCAGAAGAACTAAGGGGTTAAGCTATAACCCTTGGGACCCAGACTGCAAGTTACTAGGGGGTTCTTTCTTTGTCGCTAATCCCACAAAAGACTTTGAAAGCCCCTTAGATACTGATTCAGACCAAATTCAATCATTCTGGCTGTGGGATTATGACTCGGAAAAAGCGCTATTGATCGATATTTTCAATCTATTAAAACAAGTCAATCAAGACGCTAAAGAAGGTAATGATGGTAGAGTCTCTCCAACCTTATGCGGCATCGGCATCATATCTTCTGACATTCCTGTGATATTTGACCTATTAAAAAGGTACGAAATATTATCAAATGCAGAAGCTTTTTATTTTCAAACAGAGTTTCGTGTTATAGATGTCTCAAACTTAGCCATACCCACCTTCAATCATAGTTCGATGTTTGCATACCCAAAAACAAAAAAGGATCTCTTAACAAAGTACATATCAGGCAAAAAATTTGAGAGTGGCACAGCGGTTTGGAATCTATATGAAAAAGAGCAATATAACGAAATAGAATACCGAACTAATGACGAAATCAGCTGTACGCACAAGATATATGCAGAAATTCTAAATAACTATAAGCTTTTCAAACGTTTGGAAAAAGAAGATAAGCGCAATAGATATAAAGAGAATAACTAACTACTCAGGCGCAACCCAACCCCTCACATCAATCTTGCCCGTAACAGCAGCGGAAATTAAAGCGGTACGGCGTTCTTGCATAAGTTGAATGGCTTTTTTAGCATTTAGCTCGATATTATCAAAGCTTAATTTTAACTGTTCTATATGCTTATGGATTTGTATGATTTCCTCTAATGGAGGTACTAAGACAGGAATATTTTGAACCTGCTCAACTCTCAAATGAGTTACTGTACTTCCATGTGAGACGCTATTAATGTACCTATCAAGACAATCTGAAATTAAATAATCGAAAAGGTAGTTTGTATAGCTTTCATTGTGAGCAATGAAGTTCATCATTCTCTGACCCATACAAAACTTCAAATTTTCTGGCACCAGACAAACTTCACCTGTAGGCGCTTCACGAGTAAAAAGAATAGAACCAGCTGGAGGTACTCCTCTTTGTGTCCATATATCAAAATTCTTTTTATCCGTGTATAAAGCACCATTAAAGTTTAATTTTTGATGCCTTACGTTTGTTGTTCTAACTACAAAGTACTCGCCATTTTCAAAATATTCGGGAGTTTTATTACGACAGTCGATAATGTCACTTACAAACTTGAGCTTTGAAACCTCCCAACTCTCAGGCACGTCCCCCAACCATTCAACACCCGAATTCTTCATCGGTGCGTCAGGATTTAAGCCCTTAGTCACAGCATGACTGATCACCGCTTGGCGCTTTTCTTTTAACAGTTGAATCAGGATTTGCTGCTTTTCGATTAAGGTGTCGATTTGGGCAGTTTCGTAGTCGAGGAAGTTGGCGATTTGGGTTTGTTCTTCATAAGTAGGCAAAGCAAAAAGTAGATTACTAACTTGTTCTGCCGAAACTGCTTCAAACGTACTTCCGGTAGATATAGCGTCTAGTTGATATTTATAAGAAGGTAATACCCACCATAAAAACGATTGAGTCATTTGACTATTGCTAACCAAGCTACAAAGACCTCTACCAATCCCGTAAACTTTATCTGCAACATTCAAAGCGCCAACTGGTGCTCTTACTGAAAATAAAAGGTCATCTTCATTAGCCAACTTCCTAGGTATAGGACAATACTGTTTTGCTGTTGGTGATATCGTCCCAAACTCTGCATTTCCCTGTAGAAACGGATAGCCATTCCCATCCATATTACAATCTTCTGAATTTGGGGACTGACCCATATTAAGAGTTGTAGAGTATTTTATACGTGATATCTTCCAATCTTTAGGAATATCCCCCAACCACTCAACCCCAGAGTCCTTATACTCTTCATACTGCTGATACTTCGTTACCAATTCAGCCATTACGAATGCACCTCACCCAATAACTGCATAATCTCACGACTGACCGCATCCAAATCCGCATCAATCTCTTGGAGCGGACGCGGCGGCTCATACACGTAAAAATGACGGTTAAACGGTATCTCAAAGCCGACAATGCCGATCTCTTCATCGATGGCATCTACCTTATCAGGATTGATCCACGCATCAGGCACATGCGGCTGCACTTCACGCGCAAAGTAACTTTCTATCAGCTCAGTAGTTGTCAATTCAGGATTAAGCGGTACGTTTTCATAATCACGCAAATCGCTGTCCGTTTGGAACTCGACTATTTTGGCTGGCTTATCTGAATTAGTAGGCTTATAGCTAAATGCACCATACAGCGGATTTTCAACCTTGAGCACTTTCTTAATGACTGGCTCAGCGTCAGGATTTTTCCAAGTGATGGCATCCATCAGCTGCTTTTTCTCTTTCACATCAAGACTTATATCAGTGTCTTTTAACGCTTGTTTAAACACTTTTTCAAACTCGTTATAGTCATCAAATTGACTGCTACCAATAGCCGCTTGCAGGGCTTTGGCTTTATTCATAATCTCAAGCTGATCTTGCCATACTTTGCTAGCCAGCACGTCTTTGATCTGCTTTTCTTTTAGCTCAGAGAAGTCGGCTTTAATCATGGCACGCGCTTCTAAGGTGACCGCTGATAAGTCGCCATAGCTGTCAGTCGTCCACTTACTACCAAATGCCTCATACAGCGCTGGCATGACCATATCGAATGGTTTGGGCGTATAACGTAGGGTCTCTAACGCGCTATCTGTCAGCTGGGCAGACAGACGGAGCGGCCGCTCAATGGTGATACGGCGATAGCCAAACTCATGGGTGGCGAATATCTTACTGGCAAAGGTTTTGGCAGTCTCAGTCTTAGGATTAGCAGACTGGCGGCCACGGTTAGACTTCACCTCGTCAGGTTTATCAAGCACGCGCGCGTCCACTACCTCAAAGTCACCAAAGCTACGGATAATGGTCTTGATATCGTCATCGCTCATCTCGTTACGCTTTGAGCCAAGCGATTTACGCATTTTGCTATATAGGTTACTACCGTCGATCAGTTGCACTTGCCCTTTACGCGCGTCGGCTTTCTTATTGCTTAATACCCATACATAGGTAGCGATACCCGTGTTATAGAACATATCGGTAGGCAGAGCGATGATAGCTTCTAGTAAATCGGCTTCAAGGATATAACGGCGGATCTCACTCTCACCGCTCCCTGCGCCGCCTGTAAACAACGGCGAACCATTTAAAATGATACCGATACGGCTGCCCTGATTGCTATTTTGACCATTACTATCATCTTGCTCATTAGTAGTGATCGGACGCATCTTGCTAAGTAAGTGCATTAGGAATAATAGCGAGCCATCAGACACGCGCGGTAAGCCAGCCCCAAAGCGTCCGTCAAAGCCTTTTTGTTCGTGCTCGTCTTTGATCTCACCTGATATCTTTTTCCAGTCCACCCCAAACGGCGGATTAGACAGCATATAGTCAAACTGCTCACCTGCCAGCTGATCACTAGATAAGGTATTACCTAGCTTAATGTTATTGACCTCTTGCCCTTTGATCAGCATGTCAGCTTTACAGATGGCATAAGACTCAGGGTTTAGCTCTTGGCCATAAGTACGCATGACCGCGTCAGGGTTGAGCTCTAACACGTATTCCATACCCGAGGATAGGAAGCCGCCCGTCCCCGCTGTTGGGTCATATATGGTGCGAATAATGCCGTCTTTGGTCAGGGCGTCATCATCTTCCATAAATACCAGTGACGTGGTCAGACGGACGATATCACGCGGGGTAAAATGCTCCCCTGCGGTCTCGTTCGAGCTTTCAGCAAAGCGGCGGATCAGCTCTTCAAAGACAAAGCCCATTTCATGGTTAGATATCTTCTCAGGACTTAGATCAGTAGTGGCGAACATCCGAACCACTTTATACAGCAAGTTAGCATCAGCCAGCTGCCCGACAAACTCTTCAAATTTAAAGTGCTCGAATATCTCCCGCGCGTCTTTTGAGAAGGACTGCACGTAGGTATTAAGGTTATCCTTGATGTCGCTTTGACCCATCTTGCTAAGATCCATGGGCGAGGTATTGTAAAAAGGTCGCTTGCTGGCACGTATCAAGAACTTCTCTTGCGCCTCTTCTGGCAAACCCATTTCAGCGATACGCTGGTTTTCTGCGACAACAGCGGCTTTGGTCTCTTCTAATACACACTCTAGGCGGCGAAGTAGCGTGAATGGCAAGATGATGCGGCCGTATTGAGATTGCTTAAAGTCGCCGCGTAATAGATCAGCGACAGACCAGATGAAAGCCGCTGTTTGAGAGAAGTTTTTGGTCATGAGAGTATCTTTTGGTTGTTGGGCAGGGATATAAGGTGTAAATCGTATGTCAGCGATGAGGTGATACTCATCTTAAATAAAATGTGACCATCATAAGGGTATTCGACATTACTCGGCAAGTCTGAATGTGAGATTTGTTAGAAAAGCAGTGAGTTTCTTTGTACAAACAATCGATGTAAATCAATGGTATTGCTGATAAATCTCAAAGGCGGTATTTGATATTCTATTAATTACTAGGTAACTATCCTGCTCTTTTTCAGGGTGTCGCATTATCAGTGTTCATAGAATAGAGTGATATGCACCTAGTGCGATTTGGCACAAAAAAACCCTGCTAGGCTATAATAGTAAACGCTCAGCAGGTTTCGTCAGTTTTACGAAATTCTTAGGTGGCATGAGTGATATCGGGGTTTGCTTTCTCAAAAACCTGATGGCTATCATAAAGATAATGATGATACCGTTTCAAAAAATTTATTTACTAAATGCTCTTAGCCAATCATCCAATCCCTCGATATCAAATGCTTGTGCGCCGTAACCCATATCAAGCAATTCATCAGGTAGATATTCATCAAACTTTTCGATCATTTTGTTAGGAACAGTTGTGGCAAGCTCAGTGGCAGTCGGTAGCGGGCGCTGAGCGATTTTTTGTAAAAACGGATAGACTTGAGCAGAACTGGTTTTGAGTACGCAAATAACCCCAGCGTAACTCTCAACCGTAAATCCATGTTGTAACAGTAGCGCTACCAACGTATTAACCACGCTATCGCCGCGCCACATAAATATATAGCAACTACCGTCTTTATTGACGAGTGATTGATGGCTTAAATCATACCTTTCAAACGTTTTGATACTGTCTAAAAACAACTGCTTTGCGACTGTATCGGTAAAATCTATGTACTCGCTACCAACCTGAATTCGGTAGTCTTTTTTGTTCAATATACCAATCATCTCCTGGCGAACTTTGTCATGTATGGACATACTGCTATCACCAAATGTTGGTGGCTTGCCCCCGCCTTTGACTTTGATGACATCAACGATTTTTTTCTCAACATCAATGTCTTTGACCTGCCAGCGTATGCCACCAAAAATAATATATTGATCGGGCAATATCATGGTATCAATGGGCAATGTTCCCAGCGTCTTATTGCCAGCCACGATACGGTATTCTTCTGGGGTCTTAAACACGGCATAAAAAGTATAATGACTGACGATACGCTCTCCCATCACGCCTAGTACGAGTTGATTGTTGCCCAATTGGATAAGCAATTGCGCTGCTCCCATTTGAATGAGCAGCAACTTAAAGTGTGCAGGCTGTACCTTTTGAAAAGGACCTTGGTTACACAATAGCACGTATATTTGGTCAGCACGAATGCCGCCCCACTGTCCCACTAGGGCAAGCACTTGATGCAATAATGTTGAAAAATGATATAAAGACGTGTTGGCAGGCTCAAACCACTTGTCAGTAATGAGTAGCCTTATCATGGCAAGAGACTGAATCAACTCAAGCCGCAAGTCATCGATTAGGCTGCTATTCTTATTAATCTCATGCTCGGTGATCAGCATTCTAAGTACCGCTGAGCCGCCGCGTCTGCCTGAGCGTCCAAGCCGCTGGCGAAGGCTTGCAACTGAATGTGGGGCGGTGACTTGAATGACGGTGTCAACCTTACCAATATCAATACCAAGCTCTAAAGTCATGGTGCAAACGGCAGTGGTTGGCAGTGCCTCTTTTTGTAGGCGTGTCTCTAAGCTTTCTCTTAGCTCTTTTGAGAGCGAGCCATGATGCGGAAAGAACTCATTAGGCACGGTGTTGTACTCACACAGATCACTCAGTCCTGCGGCAATCAGCTCGGTACGCGCGCGACTGTTAGCAAATACCAGATGATTGCCACCGCGGCACAATCGATATAGATCAGCGCAGACTTTTGTCTCAGCAGTGTCAAGAACATCGATACCTTCAAAGACGTGATATTCAGAATCCGCCTGTTCTTGATTCGTGTTAAGTGTTAATTGGCTGGGCTGAACATAGCCCTTTACCTGAACTTTGGCACTAGCACGGGCATTACTGTCTTCTATGATGGTGCAAGGCAGCGACTGGTTGGGTCTGAGTGACCGCGGTACGCTTTGCAGCTCTCCTAAGGTGGCACTCAATGCCACTCGCGGGATGGGCGAGGTGATACGATCGGTCACATGTTCAAGCCTTGTCAATAACGACAATAAGTGCTGACCGCGCGCGCCTCCCAAAAAAGCATGAAACTCATCAATCACAATGTATTGTAAGTTGCTAAATGCTTGTTTGACCCAGCCCATATCACGCACAAGCAGCGACTCAAGTGATTCAGGCGTGATCAAAATAATGCCGGATGGTGATTTTTTTTGCTGTCTTTTTTGACCTAAAGGACTGTCACCATGCCAAGGCGTCACTTGCAAATCAAGCAGCTCAGCCAAGCTTTCAAGCCTGCGATACTGATCGTTAATCAATGCTTTGAGCGGGCTGATATATAAGATACCAACGCCATTATCACGTTTATCTGAGCGCATAAGCGCACTACAGGCAGGCAAGAAAAACGCTTCCGTTTTGCCCGCTGCCGTCGCTGCACTGATCAATACATCCGTATCACCTGATAAAATGGGCGCTATCGCTTGGGCTTGAACGTCACGCAACCCTTGCCAGCCCTGATTAAATATCCAGCGCTGTACCTGATAATCAAGCTGAAAATGCGCGTCTCTCAAAAGTTATTTCTCTTATTTTTATGAGTATTATCGAAAGCCTATAGTTTAAAATCAGCCAATTCATCCTCTGCATCCATCCCGCTCATATCGATATCCATATCAGACGGATGTTCTGGATCAATGGCGACCGCGCTTATGAGCTGATCCCAAGAGACGTCTGGATTTTGATCAATGACGGCAAGCATGTCCAAAAACGCCTTAATCGTATTGCGAGGTGTTCTGAAATAAGCGTCACCAATGGTTTGGCTACAATGCTGCAAAAAAGCTTGCAAGGACTCATCTGGTACTAAGTATTTGGTTTCATCGCCACCTGCATAAACGTGACGCAGATTTTTGAGTAAAATATATAACTCTTCTGGCGTAAGGCTCGCTAAATGCAGCGCAGGGGACGTGTAATCAATCACTCCTGCCCGCTTGGCAAAGCTATTGTCTGCAAGCCGTGTTTGTAGCGCATCATAGCTGTAGAGTCCTTTACGCGGATCAAGTAAAAATTCCGGCGTACCGCCTAACAAAAACCCCAAATGGGCGGCTGACCCTTGCAAGCAGTCGTTTAAAATACGTAGGATTTGCTCGTAATTGGCTTGACGAGCTTGGGTGCTATTGAGCTTATATAAATTGACCATCTCATCTAGATTGACCAATAAGCCTTGATAACCCGCTTGACGTACAAACAGACTCATAATCTTTAGCGCGTCATAAAATGAGGCGTCAGAGATGATCGTACGCACGCCCAGATCGCGTCTGGCATCGGTTTTGGTTGAGTACTCTGCCCGTAACCAACGAATGGCATTGGCTTTTAGCGCATCATCGCCTGATTCGTGACCTTGCCAATACGCTTCAATCACTTTAGCAAAATCATAACCGCCCACCAGTTCTGTCAGCTCAGCCAACTTATCTTGAATTACCTCACCAATGGTTTCATCCGTGCTATCAGCGCGTTTGCGAGCTTCGGTAATAAAGCGCTCGACAACGCTTGCAAGCGCATTGCCGTCTGATTTATTACGCGTCGATAGGTTACGCATGAGCTCAGAATATAAGTGTCTTGCTTGCCCGCTTGATGCTTGAATGCGTCTGTCAGGTGATAAGTCAGCGTTTACTGTGACAAGCTTACGCTCAAGCGCAATCGCTCTTACCACACTCAAAAAAAAGGTTTTGCCTGACCCATACTCACCAATAATCAACCGAAAGGCAGAACCACCATCCGCCACGCGATCAATATCATCGATCAGCGCTTTGAGCTCATGAATACGCCCCACTTGAATATGCTGAATACCGACCTTTGGGGTCACCCCAGCCTTCAGCGATTGAATGATGGCATCGCGCTCTTTGGTTCTGATTTTTTTGCTTGTCATGGCTTATCCTTACGCTGTCATTACATTGTTATTATCGTTATCGTCAGAATTATCGTGACTGTCTGTCAGACCAGTGTTTTTAATTCATCGACGATTTCAAAATCAATTACAAGGTTATCATCATCGTCTAACACAGGCGCATCAACATTATCAAAAGCCCAGTCATTAATAGTCTCAATAGCCCCATTAACCATAAGGTTTAGTGACTCACACAAGACTTCAGCCTCTTCACGCTGCCAAACCTCTTTGCTAATAAGCTGCTGATAAAGCTGACTGTGCGTGGTATCTAACCCTTTTACTAAAGTATTATGAGCGATGTCGTCATGAGTATCGTCATGGTCAGCTACGAGCGAATCTGACAATACATCACTGTCTTCATCTGCTATGTCCTCATCTGCAAATATGCTTGCCAGCATGGCTTTGGCATCCCCAGTATCGCTCTCATAAGCGGCTAATAATTCTTTATCAAAAACAAACGGCTGATGTGAGCTGTCTTTATCAGTTGTACTTATAGCGTCACCCATAATATCTGTTTTTTGATCTGACACAGTTGTGGTTTTTGATAGCTTTTTGGTGCTGGTGATGTGATGAATATCACTAATGACGGTTTGCTTATCAATACCTAACACCTGATATAGCTTTTCAATTTGCTTAACTTGGTTTGGTTTTACCTGACCATCTGCTAAGGCAACGCTAATAATAAAATGGCTGATAAAGCTGACGTAATCCTCACTTAAAGCGCTAAGTTTTGATTTTAATCCTGCCATATTGGATGGCGTGTTTAATCGCCACAGTAGATATGCCTTTAATGATGACTTTTCAATGCTTGACAGTGACTGGTCCTGCTCGGTAATTGTCAATAGCGTATCTACTTCTTGCTTATCAACATGACCATCTATAGTGGCAACCATTGCTCCTAATCTGAGCGCTAAGCTGATTTGATAAAAAGCGGCGCTTGGCTCAAAGTCATGACCGTGACCGCCGCGAAATATAACGACATACCCATCCGACTTTAGCTTAGCCTGATAATAACGCGGATCAGGTACGACACCAAAGCCTACCCGCTCGGCTAAATTAATAATACGCTCATGATGTTTTTTGGTTAATGACCGAGGCAACGCATGGGATGATGCAGGCGCGTTGGATGACCGCTCATGAATACAACGCCACAATGCATCAACTGTCGTCAGTCCTTCATTGTTTAAAACAATAGACACCGCCCATAGCTTAAAGTCTTTTATGGCAGGGTATTTGTTTTGATAATCTGGTCGCTCAGTCAATACCTCTGGCAATAGCAATATGGCATCTATGTCCATTTTGTCGTTATTATCATGACCCAAATAGCGACTATAAGCATCTAACGCCTCATTGCATTGCTCAGCAATAGCCGTCAATTTTTTAACCGGTGCTTTTAAAACACTGGCATCTTGCAAGTCATCAAGCGTTAGATCAACATAACCAATGGCACGACTGGCAGCATTATAGTTTAATTTTAATTTGGTTTTATTAGGGGCAACCATAAAGCCCTTGGGATAGGCTTTTTGATATAAAATATCAAACAAGTCTTTGAACTCTGATGCGCAGCGCCTTGCAGGCGTTTTAAAATGATACTCATTAGAAAAAACCAGCCACTCCCACGCCAATGTCGTAGGAATAGGCTGCCTTAAAGTTACGATTTTTGCCAATTGCATTTTAAAGATGAGATTATGGCTGTTGGCAGGTGGCGGTGACACTTGGTTGGCTTGTAATCGGTCTTCGAATAGTGGTGAGCGCACCAGCGTCATAAACTCTAAAAGACGGGCGGAATAATTATAAAAAGAGGACTTCTCGCCATAAATCGTATGCAAACGATACACTTCATTATAGAGGCTAATGAACTCATCGTCAGAAACATTATCTTCACTGATACTTTCAATCACGCGGCGCTCAAGCCCGTTAAAGTAAATAAACACGTAACCGATGGGTATATTAGGATGGGTACGATCTGACGCCAACCAGTCTAAATAAGTGCCGCGGCATGCGGGTGAAAGCTGCACATAAGCTGGCCAGTATCCAAGCGACTCATCACTATAAATGGTGGTCATGCTATGTATGAATTTCGGCGGACTGACTGATAAGCGCTCATCTATTAATGAGGGCTCAATACCATAGCCGACCAATGTATCAAGCTGCGCACCCACATAAATAAATCCCCGTTCAATTGTGCGACCATGAATCGTTATGGACTCGTACTGAGTGACCCAGCGTCCTTTTTTGAGGTTTTGATTTGAGGGTATAATTTGGTCATTTTGACGGCTTGTTAAGTCGTCTGATGAGAGGACAAACGTCGCTAGGTTATCGATATCATCTGAGTCACTGTTATCGTATTGGCTCGTACGACTTGACTGTTTTATATCAGGCGGCAAATCGATAAAAGTGGTCTTTGTATCATTGTCCTTGGCATCGTATTTTTCTTTAAACCGTGCCATGACGTTATCAATGAAGTTTTTCATTATCTATGAAGCCCATTATAAAAAACAAAGAATCAACTATAGTTTTAGTATTTTAAGAAACTCATGCTCTGTAATAATACTGATATCACTACCTTCTGCTATCAGCGCCTCAGACTTGCGCTGTTTACTGCTTTTGTCATGTCCATTTAGTACGGCTAAGTCGGGCGTTCCCACAACCAAGTAATCAAGCTTTTTGGACACACCTGCCTTAACATGAAATCCTTGCTTTGCAGCAATCTCAGTAATTTCAGCCCGCTTTATGGACAGCTCACCTGTAAAACAAATATTTAGTCCAAAAAACCGCCCCTCTTTATTGCCTGCTATCGCTCGATTTTGAGGGAATCGCGGCGGCGTGCGTTTGGTGTTTGCTTGAGATGAGGCGTCTTGTAACCACTCTGTAATGCAGGCGCTATTTTCTCTAAGAATCGTAGTTGTCACAAAACCGCATGCCTTAGCGTCTTCTAAGGCGTCATGATGGTTAAAATCATATCGCCACTCGCGGCACACATTGGCAAGGTTATATCCTGAATCCTTAAAGCGCTGACAAGTATCACGTACCATGCGTGAGGCGTCCACCCATTGCCAAGAAGGTAGCGGTAAATTATGATCATCTAAGCATTTGGTTATCGCTCTTTGATCAAAATCGGTGTAACTGACCACCATATTGTTCCCAACAAACTGAATGATATTGCCATAAATATCAAACATAGACGGCGCGTCTTTAACTTGTATGGTATCGATACCGTGAATGCCTGTATTTACTCGACTAAAGCTAGACGCTGGTCTGATAAAATGACAGTAAGTATCTACCAGCTTACCCTTGATATATTTCGCCATTCCTATTTGGCAAATAGAGCCGACATCTGAGTTAGCAGTTTCCACATCAATAGTCACGAAATTCATCATCTATCCTTGCACAAATGGTATGTAATATATCTGAATCGCTAATAACAGTAAACTAAAATTGACATCCCAACCTATCTGATTGATAAATATGAATAGAGCTCTATTGAAACTCTGACGATAGCCTTGCGACATCTTCTTGCTTCACAAGCGCTATACTTTAAAGGGTTAAAACTATATTTTAATATTTTCCGCATGATTCATGACACTAAAGATGAGTGCTAGAGCAATATAATTTGCTGTCAACTTATTACTTATATACACCATCATTCATATTTGAGTCTTTAAATGCTATAATAGCACTTAAACATCCAATTATGAGCGATTAACATAATATGCGATTTGATTTTTATACGCCAAGTGAGATAGCTGTCATTTTGGGTGAGCGCCTAAAAACGCAGCGATTGGTACTCAATCTAACCCAAGCTACTCTAGCAGAAAAAGCAGGTGTTGGTGTCAGTACAGTGGCTCGCATTGAGTCGGGACAAGGTGGCACGCTAGATAATGTAATCCGGCTTGCCATTGCACTTGGTATGATTAATCATTTTGCCGAATTGTTTGACATCAAACCTAGCAGTATTGAAGACATTATCGCTAAACAAAACCCACGCCTGCGAGCATCAAATAAAGCTAGCGAGTAACGCTATGTACCAACCAATATCTGTTATTAATGTCTATTATAAAGGCTTTGGATCTAAGCGTCTTATCGGTCAGCTCACAATGGACGGACGCCGCCCTGTATTTGGCTATGATGCGGCGTGGATTGCTGATGGTTTAGAGATATCGCCTATCGAGATGCCACTACGCAGTGCGCCTTATTATGGCAGTCATGCGTCCAGTCATTATCTTTGCGGTCTGTTGTCAGATAGCTTGCCTGATGGTTGGGGCATGCTGCTGATGGATAGGTTTTTTCGGAAGGTTATGGACAAACCTATACAGCAAATTAATGTTTTAGATCGCTTGGCTTATATTGGCGATTCAGCCATGGGCGCCCTGAGCTTTGAACCTGAGCATGACTTATCTGATGCTATTGATATGCCGGAGCTGACTTTAGCGAAGCTTGCGGCTGCCAATCAAACCATTCTATCGGGTCAAGACAGTGACATATTGGCTGAGCTTATCGTTATTGGCGGCTCCCCTCAGGGCGCTAGACCAAAAGCGTTGGTTTTATATGATGAGGCAAGTGATTTTATCACTACTGATTTAACCCGCGCAAACCCACCGGCAACACCTTGGCTTATCAAGTTCCCTGCTCAGTCTGAGCACAAAAGCGTCTGTCTATTAGAAGCGCTTTACGCTGATATGGCAAAACAAGCAGGTCTTAACATGCCAGCGCATCACTATTTTGATATTAATAACGACTATGCCGCGTTTGGGGTTGAGCGTTTTGACCGAATAGGCGATCAGCGCGTGCATACTCATACGCTGGCAGGCTTATTAGACATTGATTTTCGCATCCCATCGCTAGATTATCTGCAGTATTTGCGCTGTGTGCGTATGTTAACTGGGTCACAAGCCGCGGTAGAAGACGGTTTTAGGCATGCGGTATTTAATGTGATTTTTAATAATAAAGACGACCATAGCAAAAACTTCTCTTTTATGATGGACAAAGCTGGCAGGTGGTCATTAGCGCCCGTTTATGATCTTGCTTATAACTCAGGAATGAATGGTTATCATCAAATGGATGTGACAGGTGAAGCGAAGCACCCTACTCGATCTGACTTACTGAAACTGGCTAAAGCAGCTGATATTAAGAAAAATAAAGCTCAAGCAATGATTGATCAAGTAGCATCAGTCGCTGAAGCGTTTTTAACTATCATTGACAACTATGATATTGAAAAAGAGTTATCAAATAAGGTCGCTTGTGATATAAAAGATAACATTGAGCGGATGGCAAGTTGATGGCGTTATATAAGTTGTTAAATTTGTTGTTAAAAATAATACAAAAGCCTATAAAACCCTTATTTTAAAAGACTTTAATTGATATAGTCGTTGCGTGGTGGGCGCACCAACCATTGTATTTAGACATAACCTCGCATTACTTTAGACCCTTGAAAACCTTATCATACCTAAGCTTTAGTCTTTATTAAACACTTGTCATAAGCTATTTGATTCGGTCATCAATTAACATATCTAATCCTTTATCGGCTTTAAAAAGGTGATATTTTGTCAACTAGCGTCAATAATCGCGTTTAACAGCAGAGGCTATATAGATAAACGATTTATAAGCTCAGCACATTTTTCTCTTAAGGTATCCCGAAGCAATCTTACTGCAGGTGTTATCGACTGCCTGCTTGGGCAAATTAGCCAAAGCTCATTTTGCTTTGCTTGATAGTCAGTCATGATAGGAATCAGTCTACCTGCTAATATATCGTTAGATAGATCCAAACAAGACTTTACCGCAAGCCCTTTGCCTTCAATACACCAATGCTTAACCAGATCGCCATCATTAGACGCTCGGTTGCCATTCATTTTTACTTTATGTATTTGTTTATCTTTGGTGAACTCCCAAACATCATGAGTCTTATCGTACAGCTGATAAAACAGGGCATTGTGCGCTGGTAGCTCATGCGGGTGTTGAGGTATGCCATGCTCTTCTAAATACTCGGGCGATGCGCAAAGCAGGCCTTGCGTATCACATATCTTAAAGCCATAAAATCCAGCATCTTTGGGTGAGCCATAGCGTAATGCCATATCTACAGAGTCGCGATAAAAGTCGATCTGACTATCACTCAAGTTCACTCTCAAGCTTAAATTTGGATGCTTGTCTAATAACTCATCAAGCCATGGAGTGACAACGTTACGTCCTAGATCAGAAGGTAGGGTGATTCGCAGCTCACCATCAACGACGTCGAGGTCTTCTTTTATATTTTGCCGCGCTTGTTCAAGCAGTAACAGAGCTTTTTCACATTCCGGTATATAGCGCTCTCCTGCACTCGATAGCCGTAACTGCCGCGTCGTTCGGATAAATATTTCAGCACCTAACGCTTTTTCGACCCGTTTGAGTGCCGCACTAGCAGTGGCCGCGCGCATGTCCAGATGCGTTGCCGCAGCTGTGATACTGCGGTGTTCGGCGATTTTTAAAATAACTTCAAGATCGGATAACAACATATTTTCAATTCTTATTTGATAATGTATCAAATATTACCCTGTTTATTATGCAATAAGCCAGCGTTATGATAGTAGCTACTTAACTAATTGGTGTCATATTATGAAAGCATTTGTCGTCAAAAAAAGCGAAGATAAAAAATTCTCAAGCAGCATACAAGAGGTTCCTGTACCTCAATGCGGCGAAAATGAAGTGGTCATAAAGGCCACTTATTCTTCCCTAAATTATAAGGATGCCTTAAGTTCTATAGGTAATCCTGGCGTGACCAGAAAATTCCCACATATCACAGGTATCGATGTGGCAGGCGTGGTACATGAAACCACTTCTGATGCCTTTGCTATCGGCGAAAAAGTGCTAGTGACGGGTTATGATTTGGGCATGGATACCGATGGCGGTCATGCAGAGTTTGTCAAAGTTCCAGCCTCATGGGTTGCAAGAGTACCGATAGAAATGACTGACAAAGACATCATGACTTTTGGCACGGCAGGACTGACTGCAGCTTTGAGCGTTAATGAGCTGATAAATAATGGTGTCAAGCCTGAAGATGGCGAGGTTTTAGTAACTGGGGCGACAGGCGGCGTCGGTTCTATAGCGGTTTCAATACTGAGTAAAATAGGCTTTAATGTCGTTGCAGTGTCAGGAAAACAGACGCAAATAGAGTACTTAAAGCAAATTGGTGCCACAGAAGTTATTCTCAGACAAGCCTTTAATGAGGACGCCAAAAAGCCAATGATGGCTGAGAGATATGCTGGAGTAGTTGATACGGTTGGCGGTGATATCTTAGCCAATGCTTTAAAATATATAAAATATGATGGTGTCGCGACCTGTTGTGGTTTGACCGCTTCCCATGAATTAAATACTAACGTATTTCCATTTATTTTACGAGGTGTCAGATTAATCGGTATTGACTCTGTCGAGTGCAATCTGGACAAGAAGCAAGCGGCTTGGGATAAACTCGCTGATGAATGGAAGGTGGAGGCACTAGCGAGTATCACCAATGAGATTGCGCTTGAAGATATCAAAGCAACTTATCAGTTGATGCTAGAGGGACAGTCCGTTGGTCGCTATGTGGTCAAGATTTTATAAGCGTTTGTGATTATCAATATAGAGAATGAGTCGATCCAGTATAGTCAGGAGAGACTCACCTTTTAGGAACGGCTCTTTTAAGACGCTATTCTTCAACATTTTAATAAAATAACTTATAACGTTGATCTCATAATAATAGTGCGTTCACTAAGACTCAGAATAGGTAGTTGCTGTATATCAAATGCTAGTAATTCAGATTTATATTGTTTATCTGTATTACTGGCAACATCTAAATAACTGTCTTCACCACTCAAGTCATTATAGCTATTCCATTGCTTCTCATCATCAGAATTCACAGTAATTGAGCTAGGTTCAAATACTTGTGACATCATAGGTAATATGGCAAAAGTTGAGGTTACTGGTGCTATGAATAATGCTGAGCCTAAACAAAATAATCGTACTTTAGTGCTAAACATACTAAAATAATTTCTCATGATAATACTCCTTGTTGTAATATTCATAGTAGGTGCTGATTTGAATATTTAGTTTTAAAACTAAGAGCTATAACTCCCAGACCCTAATCTGCGACCCTCACCTGTTTTGAGCATTCGATTCATCTCAACTTTTTTCTTGACACTCTCGTATTTTGATCGATGATATTTCTGTTGATCACTATTTTTAGAATGGCTACTCTTATGCGTATCAGATGCCTCGTTACTTAGATTTATTGATTCAGATTCTTTGGTAGTTACTTGATGAGCCGCTACTGATGTAGGGTAATGTGTCATATCATTAGCAGCAGCATTTGCAGGGTTAATTATCGTAAAAATTGTAGATACCGCTAACATCACACCAAGAGCAAAATTTTTTAGAGTTGGCAATATTAAAACAACTGCAATATTCTCTACTAGCGATATAAAAAAGCTTACTGCTATACTCTTCATGATAACTCCTTTTACATTTAGAGCTGCTGTGAACAGTTATAACCTAACTGCCTGAATCGATAGGTGAAATATTGAAGCGATCCCATACCCCATCAAGAAAGTATATTCACTTTCTACGTTACGGAGATTTATGAAACTTTAAGAAAGGTAACGATTGCTGCTATATTCTATATTATTAGCTTTTATAAACATAAAAAACCAACCTAATAAGGCTGGTTCGTTATACAAAGTGTTTATCACTCATTCCTCTATGTTTTATAACGTCTATCTTTGATCGACTTTTTTCTGAGCAGTAAAGTGTTTAGGAGAGCCATTCTTAGCCTTGACATGTACGTTCTTATGCTGAGCGGAAGTAGATTTTTTGACAGGCTCAGGCTTTGAGTGCTGCTTAGTTATTTTATGCTTTGAGGCAGCGACTTGCTTAGCTTTTACTTGCTTAGCATTAGCTTTCTCTTTTTGATTCTGAACTTGAGAGGAGTGCGTTTCTGTTTTATGACTAGCTGCACTAGCCGGACTGAGCATCGCAAAACAGCTAGAAGTCGCTATAACTAAACTGATCATTAATTTTTTCATCATTATTTCTTTTTGGCTTTATATTCAATAATTCGACCTTGTCGTAGGTAACAATGTCGTAGTTACCAATGCTTTGATTACAAAGGAGAGTATAAATAATAATGGGGTTGCGTATATTTATGAAACTTTAAGAAAGGTGACATTTGTTACTTTACCAGTATTTAAAAAAAACTCTTCTTATAGCACTATTCCTCTAAATATAGGTCTGCACAATTTACTCTAACAAAGTCAAAAGTTTTACCTATCATTTTGCCACCATTGACCTTGTTTAAAGGTCAGACTTAAATGATGATTGTTTTTATCATTAAGCACATACTTAGAGCTTGACAGCTGATCAGATAAAAAGACAACGGTCATCTTATTGCCATGTAAATCTTTAAAAAACGTATTGCTCAGCTCAATAGATTCAATTGTTTTAGGAACTCCCTGAGCTTTGGCCATAAACTGGGTGCCATGACCCAATTGCACAATCGGATTGGTTATGGCAATGTGCTGATCATTGACAACAAGCGTCAGCGAATCCACAAAATGCTTGCGCGCTAAGTCTTCAAACTGCTCAGCTGTCTGATACGCCTCTTTTGAGTAAGTCTGATTAATTTGCGCCTCAACCCCTGTCAAGGCGCCGTTCAGCTGCACTAGGTACTCGCCGCTAGCCGATTTAGATAGGATAAGCGTCGCTGTGTTCGGATCATGGGCTGAGGAATTAAGACTCGTTAAACTAAGACCTAACGCTACTAGGTATGTAATAGCCTTTGGTGAAATTTTAATCTGCGGTAGGCTAGTTTTTAGTCTATTCGTTGGTAACCTAATGATTAATAGCATAGACACCCCGTAGTCCATTGATAAAGTTATTATTACCCGCTTTATCGACATGATAGTGATAGCCGCGCACGCTATCTTCGTGTCCACGCGCCGCATCAAGGTCAGTATATTCATTGCTTTCAGCACCAGCATTGGTATCTGTATTGGCATATAAACCATACCCATCAAGGGCGTAGCCGATCATTGGCGCGTGTCCATCATCCTGAGCAATAGCAGTAGTCATGCCTGTCGCGGCATGATAATGGTAACCTGCATTAGGGTTGATATGACCACCTGCATCATCAAAGGGAGCTATAGTATAGGCTGCTAATATATTACTCACAGGCGCTGGCGCGTCAAAGCGTACGCCATTAAAGGCTATTCCCCGTACTGATGGACCAGTTGCGTGCGGGCCTGGCCCGCCAAATTTAGTGATAGTAGCAGCGGGTTTTGGAGTGACTGGAATATAAAAAGTTTCGCTTAAGTCTGTGACATATTCAGGCAAACACTCAACGCAGTAGTTACGATATTCTGCGCCGACATTAGGATTGGCAGTAGCCACACATTCCTCAAGCGTTGAGGTTTTTATGATCTCACCTGTAGTTTTGTTATACATATTCCAGTTGCTATCACCATAAAATTCAGCCAAGTTTTGAATAAATTTGCCATCGACATCATAGACCTCTCCATTCTCTAACCAAATGCCGCCCTTTGAGGCATCATCGGCGATATTGCTCGGGCACCAAGGCCCCATGCCGACATCGCTTGGCGTATTCTTGGTGACGATTTTGTAGCAGTCACCCGTACTGCCATCTGATAATGAGCAAGATACCGTACTGATTGGCTCAACTAATCCTTTTTCTAAAAAGTAAGCGGGTTGCACGGATTGTGCTATGGCGTTTAGATCTATAATCGGAACACTAGTATTTGTATTGGTATTAGTCACCTCACTACTACAAGCTGATAAACCAATCGAGGCGATAGCTAGTGTTAAACAAGTTAAGCTGAGTGTAACGGCATGACGTTGCATTACCATATCCTTATGATGATAATTTATAGCATTGTTTAATTGGCGTTTGACTCACTCTCACCTGGGGTAAACCCACCAAAAGCATTGCGTAGCTTATGTGTAATCGTTGCAAGTTGAATCGCGTTTTCAGTTCCAATGGCAGCCTCTATCTCCTGATCCATCTGCCTCCATACCTGATAAATCTGCTTCAACAAACTGCTTCCATGTTCAGAGAGCTTAAGCACATTACTACGTAGCTCTTGCGCATCGACGCGCTTTTCTATCAGGCCTGCTGCCAACAGTCGAGTGGTCATGGTGCTCATACTGGCGGCAGATAAGCCAAATTCGTCAGCCAATTGTACTTGCGACGCTTGTCCCATCCTGCCCAGTGCATCTAATACTCGTGCCTGACGCGGCGTGATCTCTAAAGGCGCAAGCTTGATGCGCAAGCGCTCTTCAATAAGATGGCCACAGTGCAAAAAGAAATGGAACGGATAAGGTTGGTTTGGCATATGACTCATAATACAGTTAGTATATTAATTATTAGCATGCTAATAATTAATAGCTATTGTAAAGTAAATATTTAAAAGTTTTACTGTCAGATAATCATTGAAAAGCCCTACTATCGATATGATAGTAGGGTTATGTCAGACTTATAGATTTAACTTATCAAAAATGCATTTGTAAATAAACAATATTAAGCACCACTGCGGCTATGGCCTCTGTCGCCTCTACCTCTATTCTCACCTTGCTCACCGCGCTCTGCTCGCATCTGCTGCAATTGTGCGCGCTGATCCGCAGTCAATACTTTAGCGATCGCTTGTTGGCTTTGAACCCTATCGATAAAACGCTGCTTGGCCTGCTGGGCATGTTGATCTGCTAAGCGATTTAAGGCGACCGTATCGAGCGTATTGGCATTTGATAAGGCTTGTACTTGCTCGCGCATCTGCTCTCGCTGAGCTTGGTTTTGCGCGCGGTTGTTATCACGCTCCGCCTTTTTATTTTCTCTGATAGCTTCAATTTGAGCTTGCTGCGTAGCTGTCAGATTGAGCTGTGCTAATGGCCCTCTAGTTGCAGACATACTGCCTTTGTGATGTTGCATCTGGGATGCGCGCGGCGTTTGATTGTCTGGTGCGGCACTGGCAATGCCAGCCATTCCTAATAAAGTTGACGCTGATAATAGGGTGGCGATGGTTAAATTTTTCATTATGATTTCCTTTTGGAATGAATGTTAAAGTTATGAGGGCTTGCTCAATTTACAGTCTTGCGAATCATTGTCAGCTCCGTGATAAAACAAGGTTCTATCGACAAGACAAATCATAATACAAAGGCATGTTGCGTAGATTTATGAAACTTTAAGAAAGGTTACGATTGTCACTACTGATATCTTTAGTTAAGCGCCAAAAACTTCACCCAGTCCACCGAGCTACATTGGTTTTATTTACTTCCACTACTGCTGATATTACTTAGCATCACGAACTAATAGAACATAGTTCTTAGTCATGACCAAATCAGTAGCATTTTCAGAAGCCATATCATAATCAGCAGGATGACCAGATTTTGGATCACTACGCTGTGCGCCTGCGCCATGCCAGTCGTAATACGTTGTCGCACTTGAGTTCTTTTTGCTAAAGGCTTTACCAAAAGAGATATAATCCGCCGTGTACTTAAAGTCGCCTTGGGTCGTATTAGTCCATACCCACGTTGGGTCAGCCACAGTATTGTCAGCACTTAGCGTAAAAAACTGCGTATCAATAGCAGGAAACTCACCTACTTCTCCCCCATAGTCCACAATACTTTGCAGCTCTTTAGTATTTGGCAGCCGCCAGTCATCATAACCTGCCAGCTTGGCATTTTTGGCGACGATCAGAGCGTCTTGCCATGAGTATCTCATCTCATCATCTGCTTGCTGCCACATCAGTCCAGTGGCATTGTCAGTTACCGTGCCATCGTTATTGGTCACAAAATCGTTGACGCCATAGACGTTTTCTGGGGCCCGTACGCAGCGTACAAAGTTGCCTGGCGCTTGCACTGTTTTGTTGTCTGTACCAAAGACATAACCTGTCTCATACGCTTTGATATGACCATCCGCAAAGTTAAAGCCAAACGCGGCATCGACGTTTTCGCTATTATGCAGCGGCCCGCGCGTGTATTTGGTACTTGACCAGTACTGCCCGATATAAGCCATGCGTTGATCGTATTTAAAGTCAAAATAGTCGGTATCAATATAAGGGGTGTTCTTGCTATTGTCGCTTGGGTCAACCAGCTCACCGCGAAAATCAGCGAGCGAATACAGCTCTTTGATAGTAGGCAGTCGCCAGTCATCATAACCGCCTACCGCTAGATTGGCACAGTAGTTGACAGCATCATCGTGCTGATAGTGTTGATAATCGGGTGTTTTTTGCCACATCAAGTGCGTTACGTTATCTGTCACCGTGCCATCTTGATTATTAGTATAAGACGCTTTGACACCCTCAAATTGAGCATCTTGCCCATACAGTGCATCACTCAAATCAGGGCAAGTAATCGCCGTGCCTTCGTTATCAAAGCAAAGCTGCTGCTGAGTGTCGATAATTGGATAGCTAAAGTCTGTCTCGATTAAGGATTGCGAATTGGTATTCGCCTGATTACTATTGTCACTTAATGGCTGAGAGCTATGACTACACGCACTCAATAGCCCGATGACGCTAATGCTTAACAGTGTACCTACCCATTTTCTAGACTGTTGGAAGTTATGACACTTATCGTTTAAATTTTGGCTTATCATAGGTAGCTGTCCTTGTTAGCGTTTTATAGTTGCTTCTAAATAAAATTGTCATGTATTTTATTAACCAGCAAGGCCGACAAAAATTTTCTGGCGTGCTGTGCCTACGCAGTTTCGATGCTGCAAAAATTTCTATCAGCCTTGCTATAACATTTTTATAGTGAACCGACTATACTTTATTTAGGTTTTATAAAAAGTAAATGATTGAAGGATAAATGCCAAATAGTTATTCCTTTGGCGGCTTCATCGGATAAAGCATGCGTTTGAGTACAATGTCTTTACGAATAAAGTGATGATACAGCGCCGCGCCCGCGTGAACCGCGATTAATACCCATACAAAATAAGCACCGCCTTGTTTATGGATAAAATCCATAGGCGCTTCAAACTGCTCCCATGTCAGATTCATCCAACCTTGCACAACCGTTTGAAATATTTGCGTATCAGCAAATTTAGGGATTTCAAATAAAAAGAACAGCTGCGAGGGACCGCCTGTGCCAAGATAGCCCGTAAGCGGGATAACAATCATTACGATATATAATAATATATGAGCGCCATGTGCTGCTAAGTGCTCCATCTTAGTGCCTGGCACGTCTTTGGGCTGCTGGTTCATGAATTTCCAAATGATTCGCAGCACAACAAACACTAAGACAGAAACCCCAATCGCGGTATGAAACGAAAATAATGATTTTGCCAGGTCGGTTTTGGGCGTTACAAACCAGTGTTGATAATAAATGATGACATAATTACCAATAAAAGCGAGCGCGACAATCCAGTGGAATATGATGGCTATCAAACCATAGCTGTATTTTGTATTTTTTAAAGCAATAGTAGACATAACTTATACTCAGTTTGGTAGCGATGACGCTGCTAGTTTTGGAAATACTAAAAAAACTTGTTGTCTTTTCTGTTAATGTCTCGAATGATTAATTAAGTGCCATGTTCGATTTATAATTTTGCAGTTTATTGCTAATCTTTTGATAAATGTATCTCTATCGACAAAACAAATGATACTGCAAAGGCATGTTGCGTAGATTTATGAAACTTTAAGAAAGGTTACGATTGACGCCATTAGGCTCTTATCTCTTGTAAACTGACTTTATGCACTGAATGTGTGGAATGCTCTGATGGCTTTGTTGGATGTGGTTTCGTTGGATGTGATTTTATTAAATTTAGCTTCGTTGAATTTAGTAGTATGAGCGACGCACAAAAACAGTATGCTAATAAGCGATCTTTTATCAAAAACTTAGGACTAGCTGATGACCCATATTTTGCTTGGCGACGATGACGAAGAGCTGACTCAATTACTGCAAGAGTACTTGTCTAATTATGAGGTCAGCTGTGATTGTGTCTATGATGGCGAGCAAGTGCTAGAGCGCTTGCAAGATACCGCTTATGAGTATGATCTGCTCGTACTCGATATTATGATGCCCAAAATAGATGGGCTTAGCGTATTGCGTCAGCTGCCAGCCACTCGTCAAATCCCTGTGATTATGTTGACGGCAAAAGGCGATGAGATTGATCGTATTATTGGTCTTGAGCTTGGCGCTGATGATTATATTGCCAAACCTTTTAACCCTAGAGAATTGCTGGCACGTATCAACGCCGTTATTAAGCGCACCACCATGCCAACCATAAATGCCCCTACTCTCACTCATGAGCGCTTAACTCTAGATCAAGATCATCGTATCTGCACCATCGATGGTACTCCTCTACAAGTGACCGGTACTGAGTTTGATTTATTAGTGGCACTGCTACAGCACCAAGGTGAGGTTGTCAGCAAAGAGTGGCTATCGCAAACCGTACTACAGCGTGAGCTACAGCCCTTTGATCGTAGCCTTGATGTGCATGTCTCGCGCCTGCGCAAAAAACTTCAGCCCTTTCATGATGAGCCTATTAAGGCTATTCGTGGTAGAGGCTATCAGTTGGTGTTGTGATAAATAATTATGATAAATAATTTGGATCAAAAATCAGATAAAAAGCGCAAAGTTATTCCTTCACTACCCCTATTTTGGCGACTTTTTTTAAGTCTATTATTGCTGTTGCTATTAACGTCAGTGATATCGGTCGCCATAGAGAGAGGGATAAACGCGCAAGCACTAGAATCACGGATGGCGATGCAAGTGGCGCACCTAGTCACTGTGCGTCAAGAGGTAATACAGACACTCAAGGCAGGTGACTATGACGGGGTACGACAAATCTATCGCAATGAGCGTGGTCTTCGTGATCAGATTATTATCGTTGATGAACACGGCGCGCCCTTATACTCACGCTTTATACCGTCAATAAGGCGAAATAACAGGCCAACCGAGGCAGACAATAACCGCACCTTGCTACCCAACCCAATGATTCAAGAGGTGGTGCCAAGTACGGACAATTATCCTGAGCTGCAGGATATATCTGTCACCACACCTGATAGCTATACTTATACTGTGCAACTACAACCGCGCCTGCCGCTGCCCGATCTTATCGCCTTACAAAGAACTCATTTTCCGGTGCGCTTTGGTATTATTTTACTGTTTAGTCTATTGGCTTGTTACTGGTTTAGCCGTGCTTTATCTAAACGTATTCGTCAGGTTCAGTTTAGGGTGCATCGTATGAGCGCAGGTGATTATTTGGCGGGTGATGATTTATCTAATCTTGGGGATGATGAATTGGGTGCTTTGGCAAAAGATGTTGCAGACTTGTCTAATAGACTGGCTGATAGCGAGATGTCCCGTAAGCAAATGCTTAGCGACATCTCTCATGAGCTGCGCTCGCCACTAGCACGCCTTGAGGTGGCAACTGAGCTGACTCGTGATTATGCACCCAATGCGACGCATTATCTGGATCGTATCCAAAAAGAGTCCACTCGAATGAATGAGCTTATTGGGCAGATTATTCATATTCAGTCCCTACAAATGCAGCGTTATGTGGCACGCCCTGAGGACTGCGAGTCCATAGATATAGCGATGCTCCTTGATGGGATTGGTCAGGACGTGAGCTTTGAGTTTTATGATAAACACATTGAATGGCGATGCTTGAATAATAGTGTTGAGGCAAGTGATGATAAGCTTTCATACACTATCGTTGGTAATCGAGAACAATTACATAGCGCTTTTGAAAATGTGATTCGTAATGCTTTTATCTATTCAAACTCGCACTCTATCGTCGCAGCCAATATTGAAACTATTAAACTTACGAATCAAACGTCTGCACTGAAAATAAGTATTGTAGATCAAGGATCGGGCATAGATAACGATAATCTAGAGCGTATCTTTCAGCCCTTTGTACGCTTAGATGCGTCCAGACAACGCCCAACAAGTTCTGCTCTTAATAAAACCAGCAAACAAGAAGGTGGTTACGGTCTTGGACTGGCTATTGCTCAGGCGATTATTGCCGCGCACCAAGGACAGATTAGTGCTCGCAATCGTGAAGATGGTATTCAGGGACTTATCGTTGAAATAGTATTACCAGTATCTATCTGACAATATGCCTATAGTAGATCAGATCCTGTCTAATAGGGTAAAACTACAGCCATCTCTTTACCTCATCAATCACAGTCTGCATTCTATTAGGTAGTACATGGTCATGCTTGGTTGCTAAATAGAGCGTCTCACTAACTGGCGTTGGCAGATAATGGCTTTTGATAAGCTGAGGTTTTTGATAAGCGGCAACCGCATGGGCAGGTAACACCGTAAATCCAAGCCCTCGACCTACAGGCTCCAAAATTAGCGCTATCTGATTGGAAAAACCCTTTTGCTCAAAGTCATTACTGTGCTGAAAGTTTGGATAATTGGCGCTGAGCAACATGCTGGCATGATGTGCGCCGTCAGGATGATCAATAAATCCAAGTTGTATGAGAGTCTCCCAACTTGGCGTCTCAACACTAGCCGGCGTCACTAACATCAAAGCTTCTGTGGCAATAACTTGACAACTTATCGTCTCTGACGCTGAAATAGTTGTCATAAAACCTATGTCAATCTCATGATTAACAAGTGCCTGTTCGATATCTGGATTTGGAGCAAAACGATAATCAATGATGAGCTTAGGGTGCTGCTGTTGTAATGACAATAGTTTGGGATAGAGCTTCAGCCCAACACTACCAGGTGACATTAAGCGCGCCTTACCTTCAAATGCTGAGTCATGACTAAGCTGCTGCTCTAAATTAGATAGCTTTAACAAGATACCCGAAGCCTCTTTATAAAGCGTCTTGCCAGCATGAGTTAGCGAGAACTGCTTCCCTTGGCGTATGAGTAGTGCGATATCTAACTGTGATTCAAGTTTACTGATATGTTGGCTAACCCCAGATTGCGTCATGTGTAAGCGCTCAGCCGTACGAGTGAAATGGCCAACTTCTACCAAAGTACAAAAAGTACGTAACCAGGTGGTATTTATCATTACAAACCATACTTATATTTATAATAAATGATAATTTTACGTAATAAATATAACTTTGTATAGTAGCTCCAGGTTAAATAATAAACCTATCAAACAGGAGCAACAGTAATGAGTAATATTTATCCTAGAAGTTTTTCACACATCGGCCTATCCGTCCCAGACTTAGCAGCAGCGGTGAAGTTTTATACTGAAGTTATGGGCTGGTATACCATTATGGAGCCGACTGAAATCGTTGAAGATGACAGTGCAATTGGTGAGATGTGTACCGAAGTGTTTGGTGCTGGCTGGGGTAGCTTTCGTATTGCCCATTTATCGACGGGTGATCGCATCGGTGTTGAAATATTTGAGTTCAAAAATCAAGAAGATCCTGAAAATAACTTTGAATACTGGAAGACAGGTATCTTTCATTTCTGTGTTCAAGATCCAAATGTAGAGGGACTTGCTGAACGTATTGTTGCCGCTGGTGGTAAGCAGCGTATGGAAAAACCGCGTTACTACTATCCTGGCGAGAAGCCTTACCGTATGATTTATATGGAAGACCCGTTCGGCAACATTGTTGAGATATATAGCCACAGCTATGAGCTTATTTATAGCAAGGGCGCCTACTAAGTTATAACTATAGCAATAGGTTTTTCAAAGCGGTCTTTATAATACGTAAAGGTCGCTTTTGGCGTATCGCAACTCGGCTAAAAAGCGGTAATGTTAACAAGGGTTACAAATATTTGAGCAATCATTCAATTTATATTTGAGTGATTGCTCAAAATAATTTATAGTGCTATCAGTGAGCGCATTGAGTCAGATAACCAGACGTTACTTGCATTATCTGACTTAGTTTCTAGCTATCCATCAAACCCATCTTAATTTCACTAAAATATTTTGCTAAGGATTTTATATGACCGATTTTACATTACACAATATAGAGACTGCCCCAAAAGACAGCCATGCTTTACTAGATAACTCGCTTAGCGCCTTTGGTATGATTCCAAACTTACACGCCGTTATGGCTGAAGCGCCTGGTTTGCTTGAAGGGTATCAGCGCCTTCATCAACTGTTCTTAGACAGCAGCTTTGACGATGAAGAAACCACCGTTGTTTGGCAGGCTATTAACGTCGAGCATGAATGTCATTACTGTGTGCCTGCCCATACTGGTATTGCAAAAAGCATGAAAGTGGATGATGCGATAACCGAAGCATTACGTAATGAGACGCCACTACCGACGTCTAAGTTAGAAGCATTACGCGACTTCACGCTCTCTGTCGTCCGCAATCGTGGTAATGTCGATGATGAGGCAGTACAAGCATTTTTGGACGCAGGTTTTACTAAGCGCCAAGTATTAGAGGTGGTATTAGGGGCAGCGCAAAAAGTAATGAGTAATTACACCAATCATCTTGCCAATACCCCAGTAGATAAACCGTTTGAAAAATTTGAGTGGCACAAAGCGGACTAATATTGTAACTAATCTGAGAAATCGATAACTCTGATTTAACTATCAGAACCCAACTAAAAAAGAGCAACTTGAAATATCAAGTCGCTCTTTTTTTTATTAATTTATCACCAGCGCCGTAAAACCACATCCTTCTAGAGCGTGGATATCAGGCGTCAACCGTTGTCACCTAAGATTAAAAGCACCTTGATACCCAAACCCATTGAGATCATAATTATTCCATGAAAACGCTCAAACTACGCATCAAAGACAAACACGCCAAGCAGCTCAATATCTTAGCTGGTGCGGTCAACTTTGTCTGGAATTACGTCAATGAGCTTAGTTTTAAACATCTTAAGCGCACAGGCAAATTCTTTTCAGCCTATGACTTGGCCACTTACACCAAAGGCGCAGGTGAATACCTAAATCTGCACAGTCAGACCTTACAAGCTATTAGTGAGGTTCACGCTAAATCCCGTAAGCAATTTAAAAAAGCCAAACTCAACTGGCGCACCAATCACCCAAAGGCCAAACGTAGATCATTGGGCTGGATTCCTTTTAAAAAGACCGCCATTAAGCACTTAGCAACCCGTCAATCAGGCAAGAAAAGCCTTAAGTCCACTATCCAACTAAGCCTCGCTAAGGGTAAAAAGCTCACAATAGACCTATGGGACAGCTATAACCTAGCTCTGTACCGCATCAATACTCTGGAGCTAGTGCAAGACAATCGCGGCCACTGGTATGCCTGTATCACCGTTAAGGACTTTCCTAAGGTTAAAGGTGGTGATGGTAAGGTTGGTGTTGATTTAGGGTGTAAGGATGCTGCTACCAGCAGCCAAGGCGACAAGCTAACCATTAAGCAAACCCAGAAATGGGCTAAAAAACTTACCATTGCCCAAAGAGCAAACCATAAAAAGCGCGTAAAAGCCATTCACGCTAAGATAAAAAACACTCGTCAAGACTTAATTCACAAGTTTACCACCAGTCTGATTGAGGACAACGCCTTGATAGTGGTCGGTAAACTTCAATCAAGCTCATTTACTTCAAGCAAACTAGCTAAGTCTGTCTATGACGCAGGATGGTTTGAGATGAAGCGACAACTGGACTATAAATGCAAGTATGCAGGTTGTCACTATATCGAAGTTAATGAAAGTTACACCACCCAGACTTGTTCGTGTTGCGGCTCACGCCAAAACAGTCCGAAAGGTAGAGCAGATCTTGGAATCAGAGAATGGATATGCGAGTGCGGTGTCACTCATGACCGCGATATTAACGCGGCCAAAAACATTCTTGCGGTCGGGCTTGACCGTCTTGTAGAAGGAATCCCCTCCGTTTAGGGAGGGGAGGAAGTCAAAATAATTAAGGGCTAATAAAGCAGTTTAATTAGCAAGCGCATCATGTCGCAAGTTTTCTATGGAGGTCGCCATATCTTCTGCCAAGGCATGCACCGCTATACTATCTACATCACGCTGAGCAAAAGCACGCAAGCCCATCACCTCAGCCTGTACTCGGCGCCCAAGTCGATTTGCGTCAAGATCACTATCGAACTCCCCTATGCGCTGCGCTTCTACAAAACATTCTGTGAAGCGCGCCTCCATGCTAGCGAGTAGTTTTTCCACCTTCTCTAGCGCCACTTGTTCACGTGCCCCAAGCTCAAGCAAGCTTTTGACGAGCATACACGCGCGACTGGGCAGATCTTTATCACGAATACCGCCAAGCTGACGCATAAAAGCGGCCAGTCCCAACAGCGGCGACTGATGATTGGCTAGTATACGTTCAAGCTCAGTGAGTGAAGATTGCGCATAGTAATCCAGTGCTTCTTGGAACAGGCCATCTTTGTTACCAAAAGCGGCATAAATACTGCCCGGGCGCATGTCGAGAGCGTGTTCAATATCTTTTAAGGAAGTAGCGTGAAAGCCCTTTTGCCAAAACAGCGCGATAGCACGTTCTAACGCTTCATGGCGATTATATAAAGTAGTTCGCGACATAATATAGTCCAATCTAAAGAGCGGTGACCTCAAATGATGAGATAAGCACGGCAGCACAATTTGAATGATTACTCAATTTTATCTTGAATGATTGCTCAAGTCCAGTTAAAGTAAGATCAGCTATCGACCTCATATGTCTATGGTAGTTGTCGCTATTATTAGTATAGTCTTTGATTACCATATCTGCCATGACTGAAAACGGAGTTTCTATGTCCTCTATTCCATCGCCCTCGATTATCGTGTTCGACGTTAATGAAACCCTACTCGATATCGAGACGCTGACCCCGTTATTTACTCGCCTATTCGATGATGACAATATGTTAAGAGAATGGTTTGCCCAATTGGTGCTTTATTCACAAACCATGACCTTATCGAGACTTTATGCGCCCTTTGGTGAGCTTGGCGTTGGTGCCTTACAGATGACCGCCGATATTCATAAAGTCTCGCTAACAGATGATGATATCGACGAGCTAAAACAGCGCATGAGTGAGATGCCTGCTCACGCTGATGCCGTGCCTGCATTAACTAAACTATGTGATGCCGGATTCAGGCTAGTGACGTTGACCAATTCAGCGAGTAGCGCCTCCCCGACGCCGCTTGAGAAGGCGGGTTTGAGTACATTTTTTGAGCGCTCTTTTAGCGTTGAGAGCATCGAGAAATTTAAACCTGCACCTGAAACGTATCAGATGGTTGCAAGCGAGCTATCTGTTGAGATGTCAGAGCTGTGCCTTGTCGCTTGTCATCTTTGGGACACAATCGGCGCGCAAGCAGCGGGCGGCCACGGCGCGTTTCTGACTCGGCCTTATAACGCGGTTCTGCCTGCTGCGAGTGTACCAACGCCAGACTTTATGGCTTCAGATCTAGTCACGCTGAGCGATCAGATTATCGACTATCAACAGTAGGAGAGTTTCATACTGATCCCATATTAGCCAAGGCTTATACTCACCTCAATTATGATTAATGAACAATGAACAATGAACAAGCACATATAACAAACTAGTCGATTGAGACTGGTGATATTAAACACTTAAACGGATAAGGATAAACCATGCAATCAGATAACACGAAAAAACTTCGCGCCGGTAGTCAGTTTCCTGACATACAAGTACAAATGCTTGATGGCGAGATGACTTCATTAGGCACACCAAAGAATGGTCACGATTGGAAGTTAGTGGTGGTTTATCGCGGTAAACATTGCCCGATTTGTACCAAATACCTCAATCAATTAGAAAAAATTAAATCCTCATTTGCTGATGCAGGTGTGGATATCCTTGCTATATCAGGCGATAGTAAACCGCAGTTACAGGAGCATTTAGAAGAGCTAGTAGATATCAGTTTCCCGATAGCTTATGGCTTGACCGTTGAGCAGATGAATGAGCTTGGGCTGTACATCTCAGATCCACGCTCAGAAAAAGAGACCGATCATCCCTTTGCCGAGCCTGGCGTATTCGTTATTAATGCTAAAGGCAAGATTCAAATCATTGACCTCTCGAACGCTCCGTTTGCAAGACCTGAGCTTGAAGCGCTTGCTGAAGGTTTATCTTTTATTCGAGAAAATGACTACCCTATCCGCGGTACACACGGTTGAATGTCATTATCCATAAGGGCTAATCGTGTTTGCTAATCCTAAGTCGAGAACACCGCTGATTTGGGATTACCACATCACCATCTTTGCGGCGCCGATTTCCAGCTGCTGTGACACGCTTGACTTTGCCTTTTGTCGGTAGGCGACCCTGTGTGCTACAGAGGTGGACTATAGCCAATTTCATATAGTGGTATGCTTCTACTTATCGCAGATTAATTTTGATTCCCTACAATAACTTATACTAAGTGGCGAGTGACGTATCTAGTTATTAGCCTTAAACACTTGTTACTATCTATTAAAAATCCCCATAAGTATCAGCTTACGGGGATTATTTTGCACTTTATAATTAATGCTGTTCTGCTATGTCGCTGTCTTTTTATACCACTGCTTAGCTAGCGGCTTGTGCTTGCTGGTACTTACGTACATTACTGCCATCTTTACGGGTAATCGTAAATCCAGTAAAGCCAAACATTATCGTCAGCAGCAGCGATAAATAACAGAAGAATGCATAGGGCAGATAATCAAGCACTGGTACTTCGAGCGCTTGGCTGATAAACACCCCGCATACACTCCACGGCACCAATGGATTGATGACCGTACCCGCATCCTCAATGGTACGCGATAGGTTTTTGGGATGTAAGTTCAAGCGCTCAAACGTCGGACGAAAGGCAGTGCCTGATAACAGGATACTGAGGTACTGCTCACCGATGAGCACGTTGATGCTAAGAGCTGCCATAGCGGCGGCAAAAATGGCGCGACCTGAACTGGTCAGCATATCTCTAATACCCAATAATAACGCAGGCAAGATACCCAAAGCGCGCAGCAAACCGCCTAAACTCAATGCCAATATCACAATGGTTTGAGTAAAGAACATACTCTGCATACCGCCACGTGAAATCATACCGCCTACTTCGCCAAGCTCCAAGTTTTCGGCAGGCGCATAGCCACCGAACATATAGCCGCCTAATTGCCCAATGCTCGGCATACTATGTAAATAGGTAATAATTAAAGCGCTAGCAATGGTGTAGATGATAGTATAAATGGCGTTCACTCGGCAAAGCGCCAAAACGACTAATACGATAAATGGTATAACAGAATAACCATGGACTAAGCCGCTATCGACCAGCTGCGACTGCAATAGCGTCACTTGGTCTAAATTACCACTGCCGGCTTGCCCAGAGAAAAACCAAAACAATCCTGCGGTAATAAGCCACGCCGGCACTGTGGTATACATCATATTGCGTATGTGCTCGAATAAATCGATACCCACTACAGAAGATGCTAGTGTGCAAGTATCAGATAACGGCGACATCTTATCGGCAAAGAACGCACCTGAGACGATAGCCCCCGCAGCGATAGCGACATTGGCATCAAAGGCATTACTCATGCCAATAAATGCCACACCGATAGTAGCAGCGGTAGTCAAACTACTGCCCAAGGCAATGCCAATAATCGAGGTTAAGACGAAAGCGGAGATATAATAATACTGCGGCGAGATGAGCTCAAAACCATAATACATAATGGTGGGAATGGCCCCTGACATCATCAGCGCGGCGACTAGTAAACCAATAAAAAATAATAAATAGATCGCGCCGATACCACTGACGACGCCCGATGACATTTGCTCTTGCATTTTCTCAAAGCTTAACCCTTTAAACATACCTAGGGCGAGCAAAACCGCGATAGCAAGCATTAATGACAGGTGCGGCACCCAGCCAAAGCCGATCATGGTGACACCCATAATCGCGATGACGGCGCTGGCAATGATAAAGGCTAATTTAGGGGATAGCTGGGTAAGTACTTGTGGCGGCATAACACATCCTTATGTTGCCTGTTTTTGTTAAAGCTCTAAAATAGAGGCTTAAATGATTAAAAACAAACGGCTAAAAGTCTAATAGTAAATAACAAGGATTAAAGAACAGTAAATATTTTCAAAAAAAAGCGTTTCCAAAAAAATCACTACTAAAACAAAACTAGCGCCTTACTCATCCAGCAAAGCATCAGTCTTTGCCGCCATCACAAAATCGTTCTTGTGCAAACCCTTGATACTATGCGACCACCACGTGACCGTCACCTTGCCCCATTCAACAAGCATACCTGGGTGATGGCCTTCAGTTTCAGCAACCTCAGCCAATTGATTGGCAAACGCCATCGCCTGTGCAAAGTTTTTAAGTTTATATTGACGCTCTAATTGCTGAATACCATCGACATCAATCAATGACCACTCAGGAATTTGCTGTAGCAGCTCTTGAGCTTCTGACTCGCTAACTTTTGGCGCGCCGACACGGCAGACTTCACAGCTGGCTTGGGATAATGCGGACATAATAGTCTCCTTTTTTTAATTTTTCTCTATTGATAATTTTTTTGAGGGTTAATTGTTTTTAAGCCTACTTTATTTAATAGCTATTGATCTTTAGGATTAAAGCCTATAGCTGAATAATCAGCTAGCTACTGCTCAGCATAAGCGGGTGCAAACAGACCCATACTCATGGCTTTTTTTACCGCGCCCATAATATCGCTATTTACGATATCAAATAACGTATCCAAATCATCAATGACATAATAAATAGGCTGGATTTGGTCAATACGGTAAGGGGTACGCAGCACATCGATCAAATCAAACGCTCGGCATTCGGGTTCATCGCTCAATGCGTAGATAGTCTCAGACGGTGAGCTTAAAATGCCGCCCCCATAGATTCTGCGGCTCTCTTTGGTGGCACCCATCAGACCAAACTCTATAGTGAACCAATAAAGACGCGCCAAAAACCAGCGCTCCTCCTTACTGGCATCAAGCCCTAGCTTGCCATAAGTCTCATTAAAGGCGGCAAACGCAGGATGGGTCAGCAATGGGCAATGTCCGACAATTTCGTGGAATATGTCAGGCTCTTCGATATAATCCATGTCCTCGAAGCGGCGGATAAAAGTAGCTACGGGAAAGGACTTATTGGCCAAGAGTTTAAAAAACTTGCCAAAATTAATCAGCGCTGGTACTGCTGCGGTCTGCCAGCCAGTAGTAGCTTGTAGCACTTCATCGATAGCAGAGAGTTGAGGGATATGAGTAGTAGATAGTTGCAGCTTTTCTAAACCATCTAGATAAGCTGAACAAGCACGATTGGGAATTTGTGCGGCTTGCCGTTCAAGTAGCGTGTGCCACATCATATTTTCATCAGCACTATAATGAATATGCCCATGCTCATCTGGATGACGCCATACGTAAGGCTGCTTTGTATCCGCTTGCTGTTTGTGAGTAGAGACATTATGAGTAGAATCATGGCGAGTAGACGCTCTAGCAGTAGGCGCACTATTGGCGCTACCGGTTTGCTGCATCGTACTAGATAATCGGCGTTCCATGCCCATGCTCCTTTTATACTTATCACAAAAAATATTTTTTTAATCACTGTCATTGAACTTTAATCAGTTAGATAACAGCTTAATAAGGACAGAACAGACTCCTTTTGCCCTGCCCGTTTAGCGCCTTTATTATGGTGTTTCAGTTTCTGACTGACCAACCGCACCACGGCGAACTTGATCGCGCTCAATGGATTCAAACAAGGCTTTAAAGTTCCCTTCGCCAAAACCTTCTTCGTAGTCGCCCTTACGCTGGATAAACTCGAAGAACACAGGACTGCCTAAGATAGTTTCAGAGAAAATCTGTAACAGTAGACGCGGCGAGCCACTCTCCGTCGTACCATCCAATAAGATACCCCGCGTTTGTAGCTCAGAAACATTTTCACCATGACCCGGTAAACGCTCATCTAGCATCTTATAATAGGTATCATTAGGGGCAGTCATAAGCGGGATACCAGCGTCTTTTAGCTTATCGATACTGGCAAGCAGATCATCACAGGCTAAAGCAATGTGCTGTATGCCCTCACCATTGAAATGCATCAAATACTCTTCGATTTGACCGCCGCCCTGCTTTGACTCTTCATTTAGTGGAATACGGATTTTGCCGTCCGGTGCGGTCATTGCTTTACTGGTCAGACCTGTGTATTCGCCTTTGATATCGAAATAACGGATTTCGCGGAAGTTAAAGATACGCTCATAAAAGTTTGCCCAATAAGCCATACGGCCACGGTAAACGTTATGGGTTAAATGGTCGATAACTTTAAAACCATGACCGATAGGATTTCTATCGACATCAGCAAAGAACTCAAAATCGACATCATAGATAGACTCGCCATCTTTATAGCGGTCGATAAGATAAATCAATGAACCGCCGATGCCTTTGATAGCAGGCAATCTAAGCTCCATGACGCCAGTTGGGACGTCAACTGGCTGTGCGCCCATTTCGATTGCACGCTCATAAGCTTGTTTGGCATCTTTTACGCGAAAGCCCATGCTGCAAGCACCAGCGCCATGCTCTTCAACGAAATAGCTGGCTTGACTCTTTGGCTCGCGGTTTAAGATGAGATTGATATCACCTTGGCGATAAAGGGCCACGTCTTTTGAGCGGTGGTTGGCAATATGCGTAAAGCCTAGCTGTTTGAACAAGGCTTCAACGGCATCAGGCTGCGGTGAGGCGAATTCAACAAAATCAAATCCGTTTAAGCCCATTGGGTTGTCAAATAAATCTGCCATTGCAATCATCCTTAATTTCAATCGGTGGTTATAAAGCTAAAATTAGCAAAAATAATATAAAAAGATAGTTTCATCAGTACTGCTTATTGACGATGTATTTATAGTAGAGTAGCTTTATTTATAAGACTAATTGTTTTTTATGATTTATTTATCAGGTTTACTTATGAATATTAGCATTCGCCAACTAAACGCCTTTATCAAAGTCGCTGATAACGGCAGCTTTACCCGTGCCAGCGACCAGATGTATTTGACTCAATCTGCGGTCAGTGGCTTGATCAAAGAATTAGAATTGAGTCTCGGTGTGGTATTATTCGATCGCACCACGCGCCAGCTGTCTCTGTCAGTCGTGGGCCATCACTTGCTGCCACAAGCGCGACGTATCTTGAATGAGATGCAACTGTTTGAGAACGAGGCCAGCAGCTTGACAAGCTTGGCGCAAGGCAATGTACGCCTAGCAGTGTCGCAGTTTGCCGCCTCCTCTATGCCAGCGGTGATAGCGCAATTTTCCAAACACTATCCTGACATTAGCGTGTCGCTATTGGATTGCTCAGCTGAAAACCTACTCAAACATATTCAAGGTATTGAAGTGGACTTAGGAGTAGGTACTGAGCTTAAATTTATAGACAATGAGGACGACATCAAAGCCGATTTGTTATATCAGCTACCATTTTGTGTGGTCATGCCAGACGATCATCCCTTAGCAAAAAAAGCGGACATCACTTGGCAGGATCTATTACTTAGTCCGCTTATTACCCTACAAGGGCCTTTTTTGGAGCAAGTTACCGCTGAGCTCGCTGACGATGTAGCAAGCCATGTGCAGCAGGCACGCTATAAAGTCAACTTTATGTCCACCGCACTTGAGATGACCCGTCAAGGCTTTGGCATTACCTTATGTCTGCCCTACATGCCTGAGGTCATTAATTGGGTCAGCGCTAATGGTTTACAAATGCGGCCATTGGCAAAGCCGAGCAAGATGCGACAATTCTTTATTTATCAGCGCTCGTCACGTGCCTTATCGCCTGCAACTATCGCTTTTAAGGAGTTTTTGCAGCGCTATTTTTCTGATCACTTTGACGACTTGCAGCACAGTTCGTAGTGATTGATTTAATGATATACCATGCTCAGCCGTACTAAAAACAGAATAAACAAAGATAGTTTTAGCCAAGCGTCTCGTTAATTTTTTAAGGTAATGAAATCTCATATTGAGTTCATGGTCAATTTGCTCTATGATTTTTGCCGGCTCGATTTATATTTTGCTGTATAAAGAACACAAGGAAGCAACATGTTTGAACGTATCGATTATTATGCTGGCGACCCAATCTTAGGGTTGGTAGAAAAGTTTTTGGCAGATGAAAATCCTAATAAAGTTAATTTAGGTATTGGCATCTATTATGATGAAAATGGCGTCATGCCAGTGCTTGATTGCGTAAAAACGGCAGAAAAGCGTATCGCTGACTCGATTTCTGCGCGTCCGTACTTACCTATGGCAGGCTTGCCGGGGCATCGCAAAGGCTGTCAAGATCTGCTGTTCGGTAAAGATGCCCAAGTTCTGAAAGATGGCTTGGTTGCCACTATTGCCACTATCGGCGGCTCAGGCGCGCTAAAAGTTGGGGCCGAGTTTATCAATCAGTGGTTCCCGCAATCTAAATGCTACGTGAGTGACCCGACGTGGGGCAACCATATTGCTATCTTTGAAGGCTCTGATGTAGAAGTCGGTAAATATCCGTACTACGATACCGCAACTGGTGGCATCAGATTCGATGAGATGATTGCATTTTTTGAAACGTTAAATAAAGACGATGTGATCTTGCTTCATCCGTGCTGCCACAACCCAACGGGGCTAGATTTGACCCGTGAGCAATGGGATACGGTCTTAAATGTCGTTCAAGCACGTGAGCTGATTCCATTTATGGATATCGCTTATCAAGGCTTTGGCGAAGATATGGACAGCGATGCTTATGCTATTCGTAAAGCTGTGGATATGGGTTTGCCGTTATTTGTCAGTAACTCATTCTCCAAAAACTTATCGCTATATGGCGAGCGTGTCGGTGGCCTATCCGTAGTTTGCCCAACAGCAGATGAAGCTGAGCGTGTCTTCGGTCAGCTAAACTCTATGGTACGCCGTATCTACTCAAGCCCACCGTCACATGGTGGTCATGTGGTCGATATCGTTATGAACGATGCAGCGCTGCACGAGCAATGGATCGGTGAAGTCTATGCGATGCGTGACCGTATCAAAGCCATGCGCCTCAAGCTCAAATCAGTGTTAGAAGCCAAAATTCCGCAGCGCAACTTTGACTACATCACCCGTCAAAACGGTATGTTCAGCTTTACTGGTCTGACCCCTGAACAAGTCGAGCGCCTAAAGAGCGAGTATAGTATTTATATGATAGCTAACTCGCGTATGTGTGTCGCTGGTCTTAACACTAGTAATATCGATTACGTCGCCAATGCTATGGCGGACGTGTTAAAGGACTAAGCAAAGTACTAAACAACAACTAAGCCAATAACCATAAGCTTTAGCAAAATATAGATAAATTAAAAAGGTTGAGCCAGTCTCAGCCTTTTTTTGTGCCCTCTTTTTATAGCTGCTTTTGAAGCTGTTTTATGTATAGCATTTATAAAAAGGCTTGCAATCTGCAATTTGATAAATTACATTATACGTAAGTAATTACCTATATCGTAATTTAAAATATATTCAATTCATATCTAGCAAGGAGCACTTTATGTCAACGATTGACAAAAACCTCACCTCTTTTATCGATGTCGCTAAAGATTCTGATTTTTCAATCCATAATTTACCTTATGGTATTTTTAGTGAAACAGCTAATGAGCAACGCCGCGCAGGCGTAGCGATTGGCGAGCAGGTACTAGACTTGTCCATCCTTGAGTCAGAGGGCTTACTCAGCTTAGAGGGTGGTCCGTATTTTGACCAGCCAACGCTCAATGCCTTTATCGACTCTGGTCGTGATAATTGGACGACAGCACGCAAGACCATCCAAACGCTACTGTCTACTGATAACAAAGATTTGAGTGACAACCAAGACTTAATAGACAAGGCTTTGTTTAAGCAAGCAGACGTCACTATGCATCTGCCGGTACAAGTGCCGGGCTTTACCGATTTTTATTCTTCTAAAGAGCATGCTACCAACGTCGGTACTATGTTCCGTGACCCAAGCAACGCCCTACTACCGAACTGGACAGAAATGCCGGTCGGTTATAACGGCCGCGCCAGCACTGTCATTGTCAGTGGTGACGATGTCGTACGTCCATCAGGTCAGCTAAAGCCTAACGCTGATGAGCGCCCTATCTTCTCACCTTGTAAGCGCTTGGATTTTGAGCTTGAGACCGCTTTTGTGGTCGGTCGTGGCAATAATATCGGTCAGCCGATTGCGGTCGATGATGCTATCGAGCATATCTTTGGCATGGTGCTGCTAAATGATTGGTCAGCCCGTGATATTCAAAAATGGGAATACGTACCGCTTGGACCATTCAACGCCAAAACTTTTGCCTCTGAGGTGTCACCTTGGATTGTGACCATGGATGCTCTAGCTCCTTTTAAGACGCCATGCCCTACCCAAGAGCCAAAGCCGCTAGCGTATCTCAACGAAAAAGAGACCAATAACAGCTATGACATCAATCTATCAGTAGAGCTAATGCCTGAAAATAGCGATGAGACAACGGTTGTTTGTGAGACCAACTTTAAATACATGTACTGGTCGATGGCGCAGCAGTTGACTCATCACACCATCACAGGCTGTAAAGTAGAAGTCGGCGATATGATGGGTTCAGGGACGATTTCGGGGCCTACGCCTGACTCTTATGGCTCAATGCTTGAGATTGCATGGAATGCGACCAAACCTGTCAGCCTAAAAGGCGGTGAGACACGTAGCTTTATCGAAGATGGTGACACCGTCATTATGAAAGGCTATAGCGAAAAAGACGGCATTCGCGTGGGCTTTGGTGAAGTACGCGGCAAAGTGTTGCCTGCGCTGAATTTTAATTTTGATAAATAATGCTTATCTGTCGAGCTTTATACAAGCAACGCTTACCTATAAAAAGGTGTGCAAACAATACAATTAAGCTATCAATAGCCATTGATTTATATTCATAACTATTGATAGCTCATTGATAGGTATACATTGCATCACCTTATCAAAAGGAGTTTGATATGAGTTTTCAAATTGAAAAGATCCATCACGTGGCCTATCGCTGCAAAGATGCTAAAGAAACCGTCGAATGGTACCAAAAGCACTTAAACATGAATTTTATTTTAGCCTTTGCCGAAGATCATGTGCCCTCAACAAAAGCCTTTGACCCTTACATGCATGTATTTTTAGATGCAGGTAATGGCAACGTACTAGCATTTTTTGAAGTGCCTAATCAGCCTGAGATGGGCTTTGATCCTAATACCCCGAACTGGGTTCAACATTTGGCGCTGAAAGTGAAAGACCGCGATACTTTGATAGCGGCCAAGAAGCAATTAGAAGATGGCGGAGTTGATGTTATAGGGGTGACCAACCACGGCATTTTCCATTCTATTTATTTCTTCGATCCCAATGGTCATCGTCTAGAGCTGACTTATGATGACCCGACCTCAGAAGACAAAGTGTCTATGATTACCGAAGATATTAAACAAGACATGCTTGATGAGTGGTCACGTACCAAGCGTGCTCCCGCCCATACACAGTTCTTACACGCTGAGGAATTGGCAGAAGCAAGAGAGGTCGCGCCTGCCGGTGAATAAGGCTGCACTGATACTCACTTAGATAAGTCAGTAGCTGTTTATAAAGATTCATTGTTCATAAGATAAAGCAGTCGCTACGCAATTTGATAGCGCTGTGCGATGGCCATGATCTGCTCAACCACGTTATGCTTGGCGCTCATCGGTAGCTGCTCTGTAGTGCCAATAACGGTAATCGCATACTCTAACGGGGGATGTTCAGTAAACGAGCGACTATTGGTAGATTTATCGGTACTGTCCATATTATTCGTACGATCAGGCGCTGGTAAGAGTACAGGAATGGTAATAGCATTGATACCCATCAGCATATCACCTGTTACTGTTGCATACCCTTGCTGGCGAATTTGAGCTTGTAATTGCGTAAAATGCTGCCATTTTTTTGCTATTAGCGCGGCATCACTCGTTTGCCATTCGGCGATGACCAGCGATTTGATGATAGCGTCAGGCTGATAGCTGGCAAACAGCTGACCTGTAGCCGATGTTGTCAGCGGCATACGTGAGCCAATACGCGTGATGATACTGATGGGACTATCAGGTTCGACAGACTGAATGATAATAGGGCCTTCATTGAACCATTTAGCGATTTGTACCGCGCAATTTGTCATTTTTTGAATATCATTGGCAATATAAGTGAGCCGCTCTAAGATATTGTTAGAATTAAGCCCTGTATGTCCCATTGCGCTTAGAGCTGCCAATGAACTGACTCTATCGCCAAGACCATAGCGGCCATCATCGAGCTTACGCGCGTAGTCTGTGCGGATCAGGCTGACCAAATAACGATGGCACTTAGCAGGATGCATCTGTATCGCTTGCGCGATGTCCTTTAGCATCATAGGCTCGTTATAATCGATAAGCACATCTAATATCGATAGCCCCACTTCTAGTGATTGGACGCCGTTTTGGGTTTTATTTGCGCTCATAGGCTTATCTACAGGGTTTTTAGCTGCTGGCATGTTTGGCTCGATTGCATTTTTAAAAGTTTGAAAGTAGCGGTGGTAGAGGTGATTATAACCATATCACCTGCCTTATATACAACATAACATAATAAAAGGATTTTATAATGATGACACTTTATGGCTATTTTCGTAGTAGTACCGCGTATCGCACGCGTATAGCGCTAAACTTAAAAGGCTTAGATTATGATAATGTGTCGGTCAATCTAGCGAAGGATAAGCAGTTGGAGGCTGATTTTAAAGCGCTGAATCCACAAGGGTTAGTGCCTGTGCTGCAAACCGACGATTTACTCTTGTATCAAAGCCCTGCTATCTTGGAGTGGTTAGAAGAAGTCTATCCTACGCCTGCGTTGCTGCCTAAAGACGCCGCTGGGCGCATGCAGGTACGCGCTATCAGTGCTATGATCGGCTGTGATATGCACCCGATCAATAATCGGCGCATACTGCAATATCTACGTAATGAGCTATCAGTGGAAGAAGAGGACGTTATGGCGTGGTGTAATCGCTGGATGAGCGATGGTTTTGCCGCACTAGAGAAGCGCTTAGCCGCGGATGAGGCGCGTGGGGATTTCTGCCATGGCGATAGTCCTACTTTGGCAGACTGTTACCTGATTCCGCAGGTTTCTTCGGCTCGTCGTTTCAAAGTCGATCTAAATGCTTATCCTAATATTGTTGCTGTTGACACGCATTGTCGTACGCTAAAAGCCTTTGGTAACGCTGATCCTATGATGCAGCCTGATGCCCCTCAGTAACCATATAGGCTGCGTGACAATATAGAGACTATATAGTCATAGACAAAATATAGACGGCGTGACAAAAACATATTGGCGCTTGTATCGGCTGTATTATTATTCGTTACTAGCAGCCACCCGTACATGCGCCGCTGGGAAGATAGCACTAAAGGTTGAGCCCTGCCCTTCTACCGACTCAATTTGCAAAGTAGTATCATATTGATAAAGCACATGCTTTACAATCGCTAGTCCCAATCCAGTCCCACCTGTGGCTCGACTACGACCGCTATCGACTCGATAAAAGCGCTCGGTCAAACGGGCCACATGGTTTGGGGCAATACCAATCCCATTATCAGCAACCGCAAACCGGCAACCTCCTGACGTCTTGCACCAACTGATGACGATATCACCTTGTTTTGGTGTATATTTAATGGCATTGATAACTAAATTAGACAAAGCACTGTTTAAATACATCTCTGAACCATAGAGGCCATCGTAGGTGTCTATCTGCAAGTGCAGCGTATGGTCATACTCCTGATTATACGCCTGCGCATCATCATAAACCTGAGTGAGCAGCTTAGTCATATCGATATAATGCAGCTCATGGGTCTCTTCGATCTCAATCCGAGACAATAACAACAAATCGTTGACCACTCTATTCATGCGCGCAGTCTGCTGCGTCATCAGCTCAAAACCGCGTCGCCACTGCGCTGGTATATCAGGCTGATCAGAAAAATTCTCCAAATATCCCATCAGCACGGTTAACGGCGTTCGTAGCTCATGAGAAACATTGGCCACAAAGTCGCGGCGCATTTGCTCTAGGTGTTGTAAGCGGGTCACATCATAAATAATCAGCAACTTCTCATCGCCAAAAGGCGTGAGTTCACATTTGAGATAACGGTTAGGGTCACGCCACGATGCTATATTCACCCCATCATCAGATGTCTCTGTACTCTGATAATACTGGCGAAACTCAGGAACATCGATAAAATCAAAGATACTTTTGCCATGATCCGCTGACTGTAATAATAATAAATCTTCGGCGACCTGATTCCACCACTCCAAACCATCATCGTCATTTAACAAGATGACCGCATCTCGCAGGGCACGTAAGGCACTTCTGATTTTTTTAAGCTGATCGGTGGAATTTTGCAGGGCGAGCTGATTTTGGTTTTCTTGCTGTTCGTTATTCTTTGGTGCGTTATCCTGTGATGCGTTTTCTCTAAGCATTATGATACATACTCCTTATCTTTATTGAGCCAAACTAGAAAAACGATAACCGGTACCGCGAACCGTTTGAATCAAGGTACTACAATCATGAGGCTGGAGTAATTTGCGTAAACGCCGAATGTGCACATCAATCGTGCGATCCTCGATATAGACATTGCCGCCCCACACCTGATCGAGCAGTTGGGTGCGCGTATAAGCACGCTCCGGATGACTCATAAAAAATGCCAGCAGTCGATACTCTGTTGGACCAAGCTCGATAAGTGTATCGTTTGCACTCACCCGTTGGCTTTTAGGATCGAGACTCAGCTTGCCGATTTCAATTGGCTTATCGCCACTAAGCGCACGACTACGACGTAACACGGCTTTGATTCTTGAGATTAATTCACGCGTAGAGAAAGGTTTGGTCATATAGTCATCAGCGCCCGCATCAAGTCCATGCACCTTACTATCCTCTTCACTTTTGGCGGTCAGCATAATCACGGGTATCTCAGCCAACAGCTCATTGCTTTTGAGCATGCGGCAAAAATCAATACCGCTCTTATCACCCGGTAACATCCAATCTAGCAAAATAAGCGCCGGTCTGTGATCCACAACTTGTTGATGCGCCTCTGCAACATCAGTCGCTTCTAAACTCTCAAAGCCCGCCATCTCTAGCGTCATCACCACCATCTCACGAATTGCAGGTTCATCTTCGACAATCAAAATCTGCTCATTGCGCATGCCATCGCCTCATTATTGAAAGACAAAGTTAAAAAACGTAGAAATAATTAAAACAATAACTATCTGGCCATTAAACCGCCTAATTATGACAGTTTGATGACATTTACCCTCAAACCGTTGCTGACAAAAAACTCATCTCACATCATAACGACTTTTACTCTAGATATCAGCCGCTATTAGCCGTAGCTCTGCCCTTTATCACACCTCTATTTTAATTAAATGACTTTTCCAAAAAAATATCTTATTTCATCAAACTGTCATATTTGCTCGGCACAATGGGTTCATCGACCACCAAGCGTCTTTGTAGCAAAATATTTTTAGTAAAGCAGTATAAATAAAGCACCATTTATAAAAAACCGAAATCAATCTTATTATTTGTAAACGCCCAATACTTAAATCTGATTACCTTTTAGGAGAAATAATGCGTTATTCATTCATAGCTTTAGCAGTCGCAAGTACCTTGACCTTAGCTGCTTGTAACCAAACTCCCGATAACAATGAAAGCAATGAGCCAACTCCTTCGGCGCAATCAACCACCACTGCTACCGACAATTCTAATACTAAATCAGCTGAAAACGTGTCGATGAATATCACCGGTGCGGGTGCTTCTTTTCCGCAGCCTATCTATGCTAAATGGTCAGATGCCTATCATAAAGCAACAGGCGGTCAAGTGAACTATCAATCGATTGGTTCATCAGGTGGTATCAAACAAATCATCGCAAAAACCGTTGATTTTGGCGCATCCGATGCGCCGATGACGCCAAGCGAGTTAAACGAAGCGGGTCTGATTCAATTTCCGACCGTTATCGGCGGCGTGGTTCCTGTCGTCAATATCGATGGCATTGAGCCAGGTGAGTTAAAACTCGATGGAAAAATGCTCGCTGACATCTATCTTGGCAAAATCAACAACTGGAATGACCCTGCCATTGCAGCCATGAATCCCGATTTAAGCCTTCCTGACGCAGCTATTACGACAGTGTTCCGTTCAGACGGTTCGGGTACGACATTTAACTTTACAGATTATCTAGCCAAAGTTTCAAACGACTGGAAGGATAGCGTTGGCGTTGATAAAACGGTGAAATGGCCTACCTCAGCCACTGGTGCAGGCGGTAAAGGCAACGAGGGCGTCTCAAGCTATGTAACGCGTATGAATAACTCCATCGGCTACGTTGAATACGCCTATGCGAAGCAAAATGGCATGTCACACGTTGCCCTAAAAAATGCCGCTGGCAACGTTGTACAGCCTTCTGCGCAGACATTCGCCGCCGCTGGCGACATCGATTGGTCAAAGCAAGAAGGCTTTTATAAAGTCATCACCAACTCTGAGACCGAACAAGCATGGCCTATCGCTGCTGCTACCTTTATCTTAGTTCACAAACAGCCGCAAGATGCCAAACAAGTGGCAGGTGTTCTTAACTTTTTCGATTGGGCTTATGCTCAGGGCGATGATGATGCAATGAGCATTGATTACGTACCTTTTTCAGATACGGCCGTGGCTTTATTTAAAGCGAAATGGAACGAGGTGGTAGACGGCGAAGGTAAGCCTGTTTATACCGCAACTCAAAGCAATTAATACTACCCCTCATCAAGCAAGCTTATTAGATTATTGAGGCTTTTATGGCAGATCTAAAATCGCAACTGACAAAACAAAAACGCTTTGACGCAGTATTTGTCAACGCCACCAAAGCATTTGCAATTTTGGTGCTGTTGTCGCTTGGCGGCATCCTGCTGTCATTGATAATCGGTGCGTGGCCAAGTATCACTGAGTTTGGCTTGGGATTTTATACCAGCAACAATTGGGATACGGTTAACGATCAATACGGTGCGCTTGCCCCCATTTACGGAACGGTAGTCACTTCGCTCATCGCTCTCTGTATTGCCGTGCCAGTCAGCTTTGGGATTGCCATCTTTTTAACGGAACTTTGCCCCAATTTTTTGAAAAAGCCATTGGGTATTGCCATCGAGCTGCTGGCAGGTATCCCTTCCATCATCTACGGTATGTGGGGGTTGTTTGTTTTTGCGCCGTTTTTTGGTGATCACGTTCAGCCTTGGTTTATTGAAAATATTGGCCCCCTACCTATTATTGGTCAGGTTTTTACCGGAGCGCCGATGGGACTGGGACTATTTACCGCCTCGTTAATACTGGCAATTATGATTATTCCCTTTATCGCCGCTACTATGCGCGATGTTTTTTCTGTGGTGCCAGACCTGCTAAAAGAATCGGCGTACGGCATGGGTGCCACCACTTGGGAGGTAATGTTCAAAATTATCTTGCCTTATACCAAAACAGGTGTGGTTGGTGGCGTGATTTTGGGACTTGGTCGGGCGCTTGGCGAGACGATGGCTGTTACTTTCTTGATTGGTAATGCTTTTAATATCAGCCCCAGTCTATTCACCTCTGGAGTGACCATTACTTCAGCGCTAGCCAATGAGTTTGCTGAAGCGTCCAGTGAGTTGCACTTAGCGTCACTACTGCATTTAGGATTAATACTGTTTGTGATTACCTTTATCGTTTTATCAATATCTAAGCTCATGCTGATGCGTATTGACCAAAAAGCAGGCAATTGATACCGCTAATAATTTCAATATAACAAAGATACAGCAGCAATTATTTGACCTAAGAAGGACAAACACTTCATGACTTTCGCACCAGTCACCACGCAAACTACGCAGCCAAGCCAGCCTTCTGTACGCTTTGAAGATCGCTATAACAAGCGTCTTTATAACAAGCGCCGTTTTATCAATAGATTGGGGCTTGGTTTTGCCTTATCAGCGCTTATATTTGGCCTATTTTGGCTAGTTTGGATTTTATTTACGCTGTTTGTGGAAGGCTTGCAAGGGTTAATAGAGATGCCTGTCTTTAGCGCAGATACCCCGCCTCCAATGGCCGAAGGTGGTCTACGCAACGCCATTATTGGCTCAGCGCTATTGGCGGTGTCAGGATTAGCGATTGGCGCACCAGTGGGCATGATGGCTGGCATTTATTTAGCAGAGTTTTCAAATGGCAGTATGCTCGGTAAGGTTACTCGATTCTTAAATGATATTTTATTGTCCGCGCCATCTATCGTGATTGGTCTGTTTGTTTATGCGCTGATGGTTAAAGGACAGAGCTTTTCAGGTTGGGCCGGTGCGTTGGCACTAGCGCTAATTGTCATTCCTATTGTCGTGCGTACGACGGAAAACATGCTAAACCTAGTGCCCAATACTTTGCGCGAAGCGGCTTATGCACTGGGCACACCAAAATGGAAGCTGGTCAGTACCGTGACGCTTAAAGCCGCCAAAGCAGGTCTGACCACCGGTGTGCTGCTCGCTTTCGCGCGTATTACTGGTGAGACCGCGCCCTTGCTATTTACCGCGCTGAACAACCAATACTTCAGTACCGATATGAGTGGGCCAATGGCCAATTTACCCAATACGATTTATCAATTTGCCATGAGCCCTTATGACAATTGGCATGCATTAGCTTGGGCGGCGGCGCTGCTCATTACTGCGACGGTCTTGCTATTAAATATTGCCGCGCGCTTTATCGGCGGGCAAGACCATAGCAGATAGCTTAAGGCTAACCAGCTACAAGGCTAAGAGTAGAAACCATACCTGCATTTAATAAGCTTTCAAATTAATAAAGTTTTAAAAGAAGAGGATACTATTATGACTGATGTATTAGAAAGAAGAGCAACTAAACCGTTAACACATACAAGCCGCAAACGTTGTTTACTAGATGACGCTATGTTTGATAATAATCAGGATATTCAACCAGACATCGCCCATCTTATCAAACAAACTATGACAGATATGCCTGACAACATGCCGCCTGCCAAGATGACTATTAGCGATTTGGATTTTTATTATGGCGATTTTCAAGCGTTAAAAAATATCAATATTGATATTGCAGAAAAAAAGGTCACCGCTTTTATCGGCCCATCAGGCTGCGGAAAGTCAACGCTGCTACGTACCTTTAACCGTATGTACGACTTGTATCCGAGTATGCATGCTGAAGGTCAAATCACCCTCGATGGTCAAAACATTTTGGCAAAAGATACCGATGTTAATTTGCTGCGGGCACAAGTCGGCATGGTCTTTCAAAAGCCTACACCCTTCCCGATGTCCATTTATGACAACGTCGCATTTGGCGTTCGCCTCTATGAAAAGCTCAGCAAAGCAGAGCTAAATGAGCGTGTCGAGTGGGCGCTTAAAAAAGCGGCGTTATGGCCTGAGGTGAAGGACAAGCTTAAAGCATCAGGCTTGTCATTATCTGGCGGACAGCAGCAGCGACTTTGTATCGCCCGCGCAGTAGCAACGAAGCCTGAGGTTTTGCTATTAGATGAGCCAACATCAGCGCTTGACCCGCTCTCTACTGGTGCGATTGAAGATTTGATTAGCGATTTAAAAAACGACTATACCATTGCTATCGTAACGCACAATATGCAGCAGGCCGCGCGCGTCTCCGACTACACTGCTTATATGTATTTAGGCGACATGATAGAGATGGGTGATACCCATCAAATGTTTACCAATCCAGCACAAAAAGCGACTGAAGATTATATTACCGGTCGTTATGGCTAAGTGGCTGTTGCTTTAAACCCGGTTTAGCTGGTTGAGGCATTATCCGCCAAATCTGGCCGAGGACTCAAGGTATCGGGTTTAAGTAGTTGACTGTTGAACTCTTCAATTGAATCGGCACTATAGCCGTCTGCAATCTTGGCGTCGGCCTTGTCATCACGCTTGATATGAAAATCGGACTCGATGATTTGCGTAAGACGACGGGTAAGTTCATCAAGCGGCCATGGCCATAAGATGGGGCGACCATCCTCATGCAGATACCAGCTATTACAACCGCTCGTCCACACTGTCGTCCCGAGCGCCTCGTTCACTTCTTCATAAAAGGCGTCGGTGGCCTCTACAGTCGGCTCAATCTCGCTAATACCTTCACGGCGCATGCGATCCATCCAGTTTATGACATACTGGGCTTGCGCTTCGGCGATAGGCACCAATGAGGAGTTACCAATAGGACTGTTAGGTCCCATCAGTGTGAATAAATTAGGGAATCCTGGGATCATCGTAGTGTTATGGGCAATGGGTCCCTCGTTCCAAGCGGCATCTAAGGCGATACTATCACGCCCTGTCACTTGCATTGGACGCATATAAGACTGCGCATGAAAGCCCGTAGCGAAGACTAAAATATCAAACTCATGTAGTTGACCGTCTTTGGTCATCACGCCCTTTGGATCGATACGTTCGATATGGGTGGTGCAAACCTCAACATTGGGCTGCTGTACTGCTTTATAGAAGGTCGGGGAAGAAATCATGCGCTTACACATCGGTGCATAATCTGGCGTCAAGCGCGCGCGCAAACCATCGTTAGCCACTCGGGATAGACTGCCCTTAGCACCCTTACTAAAGAAAGACCGCTGCCACCCAGGTGTCAATGGCGCTTGAAATAAATTGGTAAATAGCTTACCTGAAGCATTATAAGCCAAGCGCTGAATGGCAGGTACTTTTGCCGCTAGCGTGCGTAGCGGTTTAGGAATCTCTGGGTTCGGCGCGCTAATGACCCACTGCGCGCTGCGCTGAAACAAAGTCACTTGCGCGCACTGCTCGGATAATGCACTGAGTATTTGCACGCCAGTTGAGCCATTACCGATGATACCAACACGCTTACCCTCTAAATCAACGCTATGATCCCAACGCGCGCTATGAAAGCTTGCGCCTGCAAAGGTTTCTATACCTTTGATATCTGGCATATTAGGATGATGCAGTACTCCTGTGGCACAAACTAGCACGTCAGCTTCGTCAGTCTCGCCAGCTTTAGTGCTGATCTGCCAGCGACCGTCTTCAAATTTGGCTGCGTCAATTTCAGTATTGAATTTAATGTGTTCGGTCAAGCCGCGTTTTTCGGTGACGTATTCAAAGTAATCGCGCAGCTCTTTACCGGGCGCAAATACATGGCTCCACTTTGGCGATAGCTCATCTTTATAACAATAAAAATGCGCAGGAACATCACAAGCAAGGCCCGGATAAGTATTATCCCGCCAAGTACCGCCCACAGCGTCCGCTTTTTCATACATCACAAAATTGGAGGTTCCGGCTTCTTTTAGCGCTTTGGCCATCGCAATACCTGACATGCCAGCGCCAATAATAGCGACTTTGGGTAGCGGCTCTTTTGGTTGATATCTTGGAAACTCAAGCGATTTATATTTAAGTGCCGACTTGGTAAATAGACGATCGATCACGCCCATCACCAAAATACCCGGATGCCAGACGCGTATCGGCTCATAGGCGACGGCATACAAAATCATGTCCGCGCCGGCTTCAACTGATAGCTTAGGATAAGCGTTCCAAGTATTTTGCGCAGGCGCGATCATCTCCGTTTGCGTGAGTGGCAGATGCACCGTCGTCCAGTTGATACCATCATTATAAGTCTCGGCAGATACGCTCTCAGCAAAGCCATCTAGCGCGTTCTTTGAGGCGATATAAGCGCCAAATCTTGGCGTCCCTGAGAGCTGCGTGCCCATCGTTGAGATATTGATGACATGGCCGCCAGTACCGCTGATGCGCATGCGATCGACTAAAGGAATGGTGAGGTTAATCGCGCCGAAGTAATTAATTTTCATGACGCGCTCATAGTCATGTAAGCGCTCGGCAGCGTCATAAATCGTGCGGCGGATAGAGCGACCGGCATTATTGATGATGGTATCGACACCGCCATGCTCTTTAATCACCTGCGCAATGAGGTTTTCACGGTCATTATCCTCACTGAGATCACAAGTATAGATAAAGGCCTTGCCATCAAAGCCAGCCGCGGCGTCAGCGACTTCTTGCAGTTTATCGCTACGGCGCGCGACGAGTAACACGTGTGCACCAGCTTCAAGCAAAGATAAAGCCGCACTACGACCCACTCCTGAAGACGCGCCAGTGACTAAGATACGCTTGCCTTGCACTTTTCGGCGCAGCTCGTCCGCGAAAGAGCGACCAGCAAGCAAACGTTTGATTCGACGGAATTGACGGGTAGGCTCAGCTTCTAATAACAGATCGGCAATACGATCGGCAGGCGTACGTTTGGGTTTTGCAGTCCGTTTAATATCCATATCAATCCCTCTCCATGATGAGCCAAAGCCTGAAGCTCTCTTAAGCATCCTGAGCCTACTAATAAAACAGCCCTCATTAATAAAGTTAATTTAACTATAGATAACAAAAAATGATAAATGAGGTAATCTTTTAGATTATTTATTATCTTACAATTATCTACTAATCGTAAGTTTTATAATGACTTACAAGTGTACACTAAGCCAAAAACCTCCTAATGCTTTAAGGCATGGTACTGATAATCCTCGCCTAAGATAAGGATATCTTATGAGCGCGTACAACTCTGGTCTCATCACCTTTTCAAAGGTGCTCGGTAGGCTTCCTAATCTTGCCTTTAATCCTGCTAAAACCAATGACGCGCTTTGGGTATATCTGTCTAATGATGACAATCTCACCCGAGTCGATGACAAAGAATACCAGCATAACTAATCTTTCTAAAGTAGAATAATATGTATTTACAGAATTCATAGTAATTAAGGTTACTATTAATTTCTTACCGACATCACATATAAATCAAAATAACTTATCTCTATTTAATAAAATTAATACTGATTCCGCAAGTATTTATTATATAGTGGTAATTATAATTATCGTTATAAACACCTCTAAAATTAAATAATTCAAAAGACAGTGTATAAAGGAAAATGAGCTATGAAAAATACTCGCTCAAAACCGCAGTCCAGTACTAGGCATAAAGCTAGCACTAAGACAGACGCAGCTAGTAAAAACAGTAAAATCAATAGTGAAAGCTCTAAAGTAGACGGTGAAACCAAACCTGTAGCGCTAGCGCCATTATCCGATATGCGCCCGGCTACTTTAGATAAAATAGAGAAAGCCGTGCGCCAGCTTTTTGCGGGTAGTGATGCTAGCGATATTACGATGATACAAATTGCCAAGGCTGCAAACGTATCGCTACAGACGCTCTATAAGTATTTTGGCGATAAGCAAACGGTGCTTTATACCATTATGGATTTAGTGTTAGGCAGGCTCGCGACAAGGATGATGGATCACTTGCAAGGCATTGATAGCGTAGAAGATCGTCTACGTAAAACGCTATGGGTTTGCTTGGATTTTGTCGATACTCATCCCGACGCAGTGATGGTGTTATCCAAAGTATCAATAGCGCGTTTTCATAACATCGCTATTTACAATAACAAAGAGCTTATTAATGCTTTTTTGAGTGTGCTTGAGGATGGTCAAAAGCGCGGAGTATTGGTTGATACGGTTCCATTGCACATTTTATTCGATGTGTTTATGGGGTTTATCAGTCGCCTTGGTATTATGCAAACTATTCGTCAAGCCAAAGAGCCATTGAACGCAAATTTTGATGCTTTATTTAGTATATTGTGGCGCTCTATGTCTAAGCCTGAGCTATCGGCACTATGAACAGATCATTAAACAAATCCACACAGTAAAAAGCTGAGTTTTTTAGCTCAGCTTATGTATACCTTATGACTGAAAACTATATTTCAGCGGTATTGGCTGATTTCCTAAGCTCATGACGTAGTATTTTACCGACAGTAGATTTGGGTAGCTCGGTTATAAACTCAATATGACGCGGACATTTGTAGCCGGCTAGATTTTCTTTACACAGCGCTTTTATATCTTCTTCATTCAAACTAGGATCGCCCTTTACGATATAAGCTTTAACCGATTGACCTTGGCGCTTATCAGCCATACCAACCACGGAGCACTCCGCCACCTTGGGATGGGTCTCGATGATATTTTCGACTTCATTGGGATACACATTAAAGCCGCTGACGATAATCATATCTTTTTTGCGATCATATATTTTGATAGCGCCTTGCTCATTCATAGAAGCGATGTCACCGGTTTTTAGGTAGCCGTCAGCAGTAAAAAACTTAGCATTGTCGATATTATGATAAGTTGTGATGACGTTATCGCCTTTGATGCACATCTCGCCCACCTCACCTAACTCTAAAATCTCTCCTTCATCATTTCGGATACTAATATCGACTCCAGGTAGCGGTAAGCCAACATTGCCACTGTACTCAGTACCGTCAAACGGATTGGCGGTTCCTACCCCTAAGGTCTCTGACATTCCCCAACCTTCGAGGATAGGTAATCCTGTGACTTCAAGCCAACGCTTAGCGGTTTCAGGAGTCGCTGCCATACCGCCAACCACCGTCAATTTGCATTCTGAGAAGTCTAGTTTCTTAAAGTTAGGATTATTGACAAAGGCTTGAAATAAAGTGTTCACCCCCGGCAGAAGATGAAAAGGGCGCTTACTTAATATTTTAATAAAGCTATCAATATCACGAGGGTTAGTGACTAACGTGAGATGCTGACCTACCGTCAAACCGACTATCGAGCAGATAAAAGCATAAATATGATAAAGCGGCAGGGCAATAATGGTGTTCATCTGAACGCCATCAGCAATGTCAGCATAAACCGGTTTGAACCATTCAACGTACTGATAAGTCGCCGTGACCACATTTTTATTATTGATCAAGATACCCTTGGCAACACCTGTCGTGCCGCCCGTATATTGCAACATTAATAAGTCATTTTGGCTAATATCTGGACGCGTATAAGGCAGATATTTCGCTTGTTTTAGCAGGCCTTTATAGCTAATGACACTATAGCTGGCATTGGATGCAAGCTGATAATTAGGGATGGCTTTTTTTAGATATTTTGCAGCGATATCTACAAGCCCGCCTTTTGCCGCTCCTAGCATATCGCCAATTTTACTAATAACGACGGTCTTGACTAAGGTTTCATCAACTATTTTCTCGAGCGTATTACAAAAGGGTTCTAAGATAAAAATTGCTGAGGCGTTGGAGTCAATCAGCTGATGTTTTAACTCGCGAGGGCTATACAATGGGTTGATTAAGGTGGTCACCATACCTGCACGTATAACGCCGATGACAATAGGTAAGTACTGATGGACGTTAGGCATCATAATCCCTATGACTGAGCCTTTGGCAAGTCTCAAACCTTGAATCCAAGCGGCAATCTTCAATGACATTTTATCAATTTGCGCATAAGAGTAGCTCACGCCCATATTACTAGTAAACTCAAGAGCAGCAAATTCTTGCAATTTATCATCGAATATATCTAGCACGGTACTATGTGGTCGATCTATATGTGCATTGACCCCCGCTGGATAACTCTGTGTCCAAAATTTATCCATAACTTACCTTCCTTGGTAATTGGTTTAAGAGAATTCATACTTCTCAAGCATTATCTGTGCGTGATTCCTTAATCATCTGCCACCCTAAGGTGCTGTGATGACTATCTTGATGGGCAAATAACGCATGTGCTTTGGCTTCTTCTAAACTAAGTACAGGCGTCACACAAACATCGGCTGACGCGAATACTTGCTGCCAATGACTTAAAGGCTGACTGGCAAACTTTTCAGCGACCGCTTTTGTCGCTTTTTGACTCTCAGGTAGGTTGGGCATAACCCCACGTTGCCAATGAGCGTCTTTGAGCTCAGGTAGCTCTAACACCTCGCATAACCCTTGCCAGAATTTTAGCTCGAGTGAGCCTACTGCCATATGACGGCCGTCTGCGGTTTTGTACAACCGATAGCAAGGCAACAGACCACCTAAGAAATCATGTTGCGGCTTTGGATTTTTGCCAGAAAAGCTCGCAACCAGTTTTCCAGTCGCTTTTGGCATGACCATATGGTTATATAAACTATGGGTCATACTGACAGCGACATGGCGTCCTTTGCCCGTACGCTGGGCGGCAAAGACTGCTGCTAGCAGGGCAATGACAGCGGTATCACTACCGCCCGCCAAATCGGCAAACTGGATGTTAGGCATAGCCTGCTCGCCATTTGCCGTCTTTAACTGATCGAGTACCCCGCTCATCGCCATAAAGTTGATATCGTGTCCTGCTTTATCCGCCCAGTCATGAGCTATTTGAGAATCGTCACTGCCATCAGATATTCCATCAGCTACGCCATAGCCCGTAATAGATACCATGACCAGCTTTGGATTAATGGCATGCAAGGTCTTAGCATCTAGCCCCATGCCCTCAAGCACCTCAGGGCGAAAGCTGTCGAGCATCACGTCGCTTTCTTTAAGATGCGTTTTGATGACTTCAATACCTGCTGGATCACGGAAATCAATTTTTTGGGTCTCTTTACCATGGTTCAATGCGCTAAACAGCTCACCAAAAGCGCGGGCTGGATCGCCGCCCTTTGGCTCAATTTTTATAATCTCAGCACCCAAATCTGCAAGCAGCCTAGTCGCAAAAGGCCCGGGCAGGTTGCGCGTCAAATCAACGACGCGCAGCCCTTGTAAGCAGTCTTTCATAGCATCCGCTTGATTAGCCATCTACAAACTCCTCGCCACTCGTAGCCATATCCACTAATATCTGCGCAGGCTCAAAACGTGCGCCATACTTCTGTGCCAGCTCACGACTACGCGCGACAAACTTATCGACGCCTACTGAGTTGATGAACTGCAACGTACCCCCTTGGTTTGGCGCAAAACCCCAACCGAAGATAGAGCCGATGTTGGCATCAGCCACTGTACGGACGACGTTTTCCTCAAAGCACTTTGCAGTCTCATTGGCTTGGACGTAAAGTAGGCGGTCTATCAAGTCTTGCTGAGACGGCTGCTCATCTTTTGTTAGATACAGTTCGGTGAGCTTGGGCCATAAGTGCTTGTCGCCTTTTTCAGGATACTCATAAAAGCCTTTGGCGACTTTTTTACCTTCGCGTCCTAGCTCGTTGACCATTTTTTCAACCACTGGCATGGCAGGATGCGGCGTAAAGGTTTTACCTTCCGCTTGCATGGCCTTTTTAGTCTGCCCCATCACGTGTAGTGACAGGCTTAACGAGACTTCATCTTGTAGCGCCAGCGGCGGCATCGGCATACCAGACTTCATACCTGCTACTTCGATGCTGCGAGGATGGATACCCTCACCTAACATCGCAATACCTTCTGACACATAAGTTCCAAAAACGCGCGAGGTGTAGAAGCCGCGACTATCATTGACCACGATTGGCGTCTTACCGATTTGACCGACATAGTCAAAGGCTTTTGCTAAGGTTGCATCATCGGTTTGTTCACCGACGATAATCTCAACCAAGGGCATCTTATCGACTGGCGAGAAGAAATGCAGACCGATGAACTGATCTGGACGCTTGCTGGCTTTAGCAAGCTCAGTGATAGGCAAGGTTGAGGTGTTAGAGGCATAAACGGCAGTGTCTGGAATAACGGCTTCCGATTTGCGCGTACATTCTGCTTTAATGTCCACATCTTCAAAGACCGCTTCAATAATTAAATCACAGCCTTCTAAATCTTCATAAGATACGGTGGTTTTGATCTTATCAAGCAACGCTTGTTTTTTGTCCTCTGTTGAGCGCCCGCGGCTGATAGCCTTGTCTAGCAGCTTAGTAGAATAGCTTTTGCCCTTTTCAGCGCCTTCGATAGCCGTATCGAGCAATACCACTTCCATACCTGCCTTAGCGGACACGTAAGCGATACCAGCCCCCATCATGCCAGCGCCCAAAATGCCCACTTTTTTGGTTTTATAACGCTCATATCCTTCTGGGCGTGACTGACCTTTTTTAATGCTATTAAGCTGCGTCCAGAGGGTATTGATCATATTTCTGGATTCGCTTGACAGCACGCAAGCAGCAAAATAGCGCGATTCGAGCTCAAGACCAGTATCGATATCTACTAGGCAGCCTTCAAAGACAGAGGACATGATATGGGTAATCGCTGGATAGTTACCATGCGACTTTTGATTGGCCATGGCAGGCGCGATAGAGAATACTTGCACCACTTTTGGATGCTTGCTATCACCGCCCGGGATTTTGAAGCCTTTTTTGTCCCACGGTTGCTGCGCATTTGGATTGGCTTTTATCCACGCTTTTGCTTGCGCTAACATATCATCCTTATCCGTCGCGGTGGCGTCGATAAGACCGATCTCTTTGGCAGCGGACGGACGCAACTCTACCCCTTGAGTCATCAGCTCAAGCGCTTTTTGGATACCAACCAGTCTTGGTAGACGCTGAGTACCACCGCCGCCCGGTAGCAAGCCAAGCTTGACTTCAGGCAGGCCCAGCTTGGTTTTTGGCGAGTCGATCGCAATGCGGTAGTGACAGGCTAAAGCAAGCTCCAAGCCGCCGCCCAATGCTGTGCCAGTCATGGCAGCGACCACAGGTTTACCCGAGGTTTCAAGTTTACGTAGGCTGCCTTTTAAGTCTTCAACCAGATCAAAGGCTTGCTCTGCGGTTTCTATGTTAGACAGCTGATCGATATCTGCACCGACGACAAAGCTATCTTTTGCTGAGGTCAAAATCAAACCTTTGGCAGACTCATCATTGATAAAGCTGTCCGTCATAACAGCGAAAGCTTCGGTAAAACCGTCGCCGATGACATTCATTTTGCGCGCGCTTTGATCGATACTGACCGTAACGATGTCATCATCACGTTGCGCTGAAAAATTAGCTAGATTGTTAATAGTATCAATGCTATCTGTATTTGTAGTCATTTTTTATCCTTTAAATGATCTCTTAGTTATCACTATCTATGTGATGATTAAATGTTTAAACGCGCTCGATGATAGTCGCAATACCCATACCACCACCAACGCACAACGTCAGCATGGCGGTTTTTAGGTCACGGCGTTCTAGCTCATCTAATACAGTGGTCATCAGCATTGCACCCGTCGCCCCTAGCGGATGACCCATGGCAATAGCACCACCATTGACGTTGACGATATCCAGCGAGATACCTAAGTCATGAGCGGTGTTCATAGGAACAGCGGCAAAGGCTTCGTTGATCTCCCAAAGATCGATATCGGAGGCTTGCATGCCCGCTTTGTCTAGCGCTTTTTGGCAGGCAGGCGTCGGACCGGTCAGCATGATGGCAGGCTCGGAGCCGATGACTGAGGCCATAGTAATCTTGGCGCGCGGCTTGAGACCCGCTTTTTTGCCAGCCGCAGCGCTACCGACTAGGCATATCGCTGCACCATCGACGATGCCAGATGAATTACCTGCGTGATGCACATGATTGACAGTTTCGATCGTGGTGTATTTGTCCAAGATGACGCTATCAAAGCCCATCTTGCCAGGCATAATAAAAGAAGGATTCAGCCCTGCTAATGTCTCAACCGTCGTGTTGGGACGGATGGTTTCGTCTTTAGCTAATAACAACATACCGTTAAGGTCTGTGACGGGTACCACCGACTTATCAAAATAACCCTGCTCCCAAGCATTGGCGGCTCTTTGATGTGACTGAGTGGCAAACTCGTCGACATCAGTACGACTAAAGCCTTTGAGCGTCGCTATGGTATCAGCACCAACGCCTTGTGGGACAAAGCTTGTGGCATCGTTAACACGCGGATCCATATACCATGAACCGCCGTCTGATCCCATCGGCACGCGGCTCATAGACTCAACACCGCCTGCGACGACTAAATCCTCCATACCAGACATGACTTTGGCCGCAGCAAGGTTGATAGACTCAAGGCCTGAGGCGCAAAATCTAGATAATGTCAATCCTGCAGCGCTCTGCGCCCAGCCCGCATCAAGAACCGCGGTACGCGCAATATCAGAGCCTTGTTCACCCACAGGGGTTACGCAGCCGAGCACCACGTCGTCAACCAAGCTCGTATCCAAGTGATGACGCTGCTCCATTTCTTTTAATAAGCCGCGAACGAGCCAAGTAGGTGAGGCTTGATATAAAGACCCGTCTTTTTTGCCTTTACCGCGTGGGGTACGAATACTGTCATAGATGTAAGCGGTCTCAGTCATAAAAATCCCTTTAGTATTTTTGATAAGTGATAAATAATAAGATAGTAAGAAGGACGTATCCTTCTCAATTAATGTTTAATATTACAAGTCTATAGCTCTGTCTCGATTATAGAAATTACATAAAGCGTGACGCCAGCTCTTTCATGATCTCATTGGTACCGCCGTAGATTTTTTGTACGCGAGCATCAGCATACATACGAGCGATTGGATATTCGGACATATAACCGTAACCACCAAATAACTGTAAGCATTCATCCATCGTTTTGCACTGTTTTTCAGTCACCCAGTACTTAATGAGCGAGGCTTGTGCAGCATCAAGTGTTCCCGCTATTTGCGCTTCCACTGCCGAATCGCATAAGGTTTTTACTGCTAAATAATCCGCTTGCACCTCAGCGAGCTTAAAACGCGTGTTTTGAAACTTCCAAATCGGCTTGCCAAAGGCTTCACGCTGTTTTACATAATCGAGTGTCAGCTCTAAAGCTAGCTTCATAGCGCCGCAGCCACTCAGGGCAATAATCAGGCGCTCTTGTGGCAGCTCTTGCATCATGTGCATAAAGCCTAGACCTTCCATACCGCCTAGTACGTTTTTTTGTGGCACACGAACATTATCAAAGAAGAGCTCTGAGGTATCTTGTCCAGCAAGGCCCGTCTTTTTGAGGTTACGGCCGCGCGAAAAACCTTGTAAACCATCCGTCTCAACCAGAATAAGAGAGACGCCTTGCGCGCCTTTATCGCGGTCTGTTTTACAGGCCAATAGTACAATATTGGCATGTTGACCGTTAGTGATAAAAGTTTTGGAACCATTAATGATATAGTCGTCGCCGTCCTTTGTCGCATAAGTCTTAATGGCTTGCAAATCAGAACCCGTACCCGGTTCCGTCATCGCAATAGCGCCGATGTACTCGCCCGTTGCCATCTTAGGCAACAAGGATTTTTTTTGCTCTTCGGTGCCAAGCTTATAGATATAGGGCGCTACAATACCTGAATGCACCATACCGCCATAACCTGCTTGGTTCGCTTGCGCTTGCGCCAATAGAATAGCGGCTTCATGACCAAAGTCGCCGCCGCCACCGCCGTATTCTTCTGGTATTGACGCACATAAAAAGCCCATCTCGCCAGCCTCTTCCCAAGCATCGCGGTCGATCATACCCTTATCACGCCATCCTTCGTCTCTATCTTCCCAGCTTTGGAACATTTTTAAGGCACTGTCGTATACCATTTCGTGCTCTTCAGTCATCCATTTTGCTGAAAATGTTCGAATACTCATATCATCTTTCCTTGACAGGTTTCTTAGTAATAATTAAATCAATAATGATAGTCTGAAAACGTTAATGATCAATTAATTATAAATAGTAATATTAATTACCATTGCAAAATATCAATTGTCATTTTTAAGTAGTAGACTATGCAATTTATACTAAAATAGTAAGTATTAGGTTGCAACCCATATTTTATTAATGGTAATTTTTATTACCTTTATATATATGATTGGATGATGTAGGTTGGTAACGCGATTGCTCATAGCCATTATGGAAAAATTGAAAAGCTTACGTTATCTTTAGATAAATACCAACGTAGGCTGTCTTGTACGGCCGCATAGATGGCTGCATCGATAGATAAAATGAGATAGAAGTTTAAGAATTCTAAATTAAAAGGTTTAGATAAAGAAACATAGAAGGGCCGTATCATCATTAAAATATCAAAGAATAGATAAGTAAAACAAGGTGCGAAAACAGGCCCTTTTGAATGAGAGATGGTTTATAGGTTTAGACGCGCTCTATCACCATAGCCAGTCCTTGCCCAATGCCAATACATAAACTAACTACCGCATATCGCCCACCTGTGCGCTGTAGCTCCCGTGCCGTACTCAACGCCAGCCTTGCGCCTGATGCGCCAAGCGGATGTCCGACGGCAATTGCCCCCCCATTAGGGTTAACTCGCTTATCCTCAAAATCAATATCCAAACCTTTTAGACAGCCCAGTACCTGCGCGGCAAAGGCCTCATTAATCTCAATGATAGACATATCATCAAGGGTTAAGTCAGCACGTTTTAACGCTAGCTTTATCGCCTCAACAGGGCCTACGCCCATGATATTTGGCTCAATGCCCATCGCGCCCGATGAGAGAATTTTAGCAATAGGCTTAAAGCCTAACTTTTCCTCTGCTTGCTTTGAGCCAATAATGAGCGCCGCTGCCCCATCATTGATACCTGAGGCATTGCCTGCTGTGACCACCCCATTGTCATTTAAAGGCTTAAGTTTTTGTAGCGCCTCCACAGTAGAGCTGGCACGCGGATGCTCATCTTCTACTATCGCTTTATCAGGTAGCTTTTTACCTTGTGATACCATGATGGGCGTGATCTCTTCATCAAAGAAGCCGGATTGTTTGGCCGTTTGATATTTCGCTTGCGAGGCCGCCGCGAACTTATCTGCCTCTTCTCGGCTGATGTCGTATTTGCGCGCAACATTATCACCCGTTTGCGGCATGCTATCGCTGCCAAACGCTTTGATCAAAATAGGATTGGGAAAGCGGCTACCAATTGTCGTATCAAATACTTTACATTCACGACTAAAAGGCGTTTCAGTCTTAGCAAAGACAAAAGGCGCGCGGGTCATTGACTCCACGCCACCTGCTAAAAATATCTCACCCTCGTTACAGGTAATACTACGGGCGGCATCGATGACAGTGGACAGCCCTGAGGCGCATAAGCGATTGACGGTTTGACCGGGCGTTGTGACATCTAATCCTGCTAGTAGAGCAGCATTACGGGCGATATTGCGTGAGTCTTCACCGGCTTGATTGGTGTTGCCGATCAGTACTTCATCGAAGACATCGCTAGGTAATTGGTGCTTTCCGACCAAGGCCTTTATCACTGCCGCAATCATATCATCAGGACGCACGGTGGCTAATGCGCCTCCATAGCGACCAAAAGGGCTTCTTAATCCATCATAAATATAGGCATCTAACATTACTGTTCCTTGTTATGTTTTAAGCGTTTGTATAAGTAAAATATAGCGTTTATAGAATTGAGCCACCGCTTAGCATCAGTATTGGTATTAGTAATTGCTCTGCTGAGTAAATAATGAAATGCCCAGTTTGGCGCGGCGCTGTAGCCAAGGGCTTGGGCGATAACGTGGGTCGCCTGTGAGCGCGTAAATACGCTGTAAGATAAGTAAAACCCGCGAAGCACCAAGCTCATCACCCCATGAGATAGGACCGTATGGATATCCCAGTCCAAGCTTGATCGCATTGTCGATATCCTTTGACGTGGCAATACCTTGCATCGCCATATCACAGCCTAAATTAATCACCATAGCAACGACTCGCTGTGCGACAAAGCCAGTACTTTCGGTAATGAGCGTAGCATCGACCGCAGTATCAGCGCCATCGGAGCTCTTACCAAACTTATTATTTCTACCAAACAAGGCATAAGCTTGCGCCACAAATTTATCTTTAGTAACGATACTTGGCATCAATGTACGATGCTTGGATAAGTCAGTCAGCATATCGATGGCGACCGCTTGCTCGGGATTAACCTGATAGCGCATAGCCGCATTGGTAGTATCTTCGCCGTAGATGGCCAGCAATATCAAACTGTCAGGATTTGGCTTATCGTTGTCGTCGATAGCGATGTCTTTAGTATTTAGATAATCGACCAGCTTTTGTTTATCTGCTGCTAAATCTGCGCCAATCCAAACTGATATGTTTGAGGTATCACAATCTGTCTTATAAGGTGATTGTTGATTCGTATTTGCTGTCGCTTTTTGAGCGTCTTGTTTTTTATTTTCTGTGTAATGATAAAAGCCCTCACCAACTTTACGACCCAACTTTTTTCCTATTAGCATTTGACGGGTCAAGGGATGCGGGCGATAGCGAGGCTCAAAATAATATTGGTTATAAATTGATTCCATAACTGGATGCGACACATCGATGCCAGTGAGATCCATGAGCTCAAACGGCCCCATGCGAAAGCCTGCGCCATCACGTAAAATACGATCGATATCCTCAAAACTAGCGATCCCCTCGCCTAGTATTTTTAGCGCTTCTGTACCAAAAGCTCTGCCGCCATGATTGACAATAAATCCTGGAGTGTCTTTTGCGAAGACGCCTAGATGCCCCATGCGTTTGGCTAAATCTGTCAGCGTTTCTACAATACGATGGTCAGTAGAGAGTCCCGGAATCACTTCCACTATTTTCATGAGTGGCACGGGGTTAAAAAAGTGAAATCCTGCCACCCGCTCTGGATGCTGGCAGACGGAGGCAATCGCGGTCACCGCTAGCGATGAGGTATTGGTGGCCAAAATGGTGTCTTTAGGAACAAGACCCTCTAACTGTTTAAATAACTGCTGTTTGATCTCTAAATTTTCGATAATCGCTTCAATAACGACATCTACCTCGGCAATTTTGGCTATATCTTCAATCACGGTTAGGTTTGATAAGGTCGCTTGCAGCTGCTTATCGGTAAACTTACCTTTAGCCGCCAGTTTTTCAAGGGTAGCTTTGAGCGATTGACGTCCTTCTTCAGCGGCGCCTGCTTTAGCGTCGAACAAGAGTACGTCAATGCCCGCTTGCGCGGCGATTTGGGCAATACCCATACCCATAACGCCAGTGCCAATAATGGCCAATGATTTAACAGTCATAATAATCCCTTATACAGTCTTGTTCTTATAGTCATTTCAATATATATAAAAGCAGGCTAGAGTAACTGGGATAAATTTTTCGACGCCTCTGCCAGCAACGCTGCAGCAAGCAAGGAAAATTTGTACCAGTTGCGCACTATAGCGCTAATTAGCCACACTTAAACAAACTACTGCCCTTTATATTCAGCAGTGCGTTTTTCCAAGAAAGCTTTTGCCCCTTCTTTTTGGTCTTCGGTATCGAACAAAATCTGGAAGGCTTTACGCTCTAAAGCTAACGCCGCTTGCAATGGCATATCGGCGCCTAGATTGGCAACTTCTTTGATTTGGCTTAAGGCAATGGGCGAGTAACCTGCCAGCTGTTCAGCGAACTCGATAGCACGATCAATAGTCGCCTCATCGTCAACCACTTCGGACACTAACCCCATCTGATCTGCTTCCTGAGCGCTTATCATATCGCCCGTCAATATCAGCTTCATAGCTTTGTGTTTGCCAAGCACGCGAAATAGCCGCTGCGTGCCCCCTGCTCCCGGCATCAAGCCTACTTTAATCTCAGGTTGCCCAAACTTAGCCGACTTGCCCGCGACAATAATGTCAGCGTGCATGGCAAGCTCACAGCCGCCACCCAGAGCATAGCCATTAACAGCGGCAATAATAGGCTTGCGACAATTGGTGATAGCATCCCAATATTGTTCGCTATGACGTAGATAGATATCGACTGTTTTTGCGGTTAAGAAGTCGTTGATATCGGCACCAGCAGCGAACACTTTATTACCGCCAGTAAGTACGATAGCTTTGGTCTTTGGATCATCGTTTAATTTGACGAAAATCTCTGCCATTTGCTCGCGCAATTCAGCATTCAAAGCATTGCGAACTTTGGGACGATTAAGGGTTATCACACTCACGCCACTATCTAGTGTCTCACAAGTAATAATTGATTCTTCCATGAAGCTATCCTTAATAGGTACTTATCGATATTAAAAAATACCGCACTGCGGTTTTCATAACCGAAATTGTTGTAATCTAAGTTAGTATAGATTATGCTATTTAGCTCATACAAGCTCTTTATGTAAAACAGTCATTGCACAATCAGATATTAGCGCCAAACTCATCGGCACTATTTTTAACATTCAGCTTTTAACATTCAGCCACATCAGACAAGGAAGTCCCATGATTAGAGATCAAGAAGTCCTCGACCATATCGTTAACACCGTTCGCCAGTTTGTCAATAATCAGTTGATACCTATGGAGGATTGGGTCGCAGAGAATGACCGATTGCCAGACGAGATTATCAATCAAATGCGCGAGCTGGGTCTGTTTGGGCTGACCATTCCAGAAGAATATGGTGGACTGGGCCTAACAATGGAAGAAGAAGTGATTGTCGCTTTTGAGATGGGGCGCACCTCCCCTGCTTTTCGCTCGCTTATTGGCACGAATAACGGCATTGGCTCCTCAGGACTCGTCATCGATGGCACCGAGGAGCAAAAACAAAAATATCTGCCCAAACTTGCTAGCGGTGAGATTATCGGCTCTTTTTGTCTGACTGAACCTGAAGCAGGCTCAGATGCCGCCTCCTTGCGCACCACAGCTATCAAAGACGGCGACACTTATGTCATCAATGGCACTAAGCGCTATATCACCAACGCTCCAGAAGCTGGTGTCTTTACCGTCATGGCGCGTACTGACCCTGAGAACAAACGCGCAGGCGGCATCTCTGCCTTTATCGTTGAGAGCGACACCCCTGGTATTACCTTAGGTAAATGGGATAAAAAAATGGGGCAAAAAGGCGCGCATACTTGCGATGTGATCTTTGATAATTGTGTCGTGCCAGCGAGTGCTTTGATAGGAGGCGTCGAAGGTATCGGTTTTAAAACAGCGATGAAAGTGTTGGATAAAGGTCGCCTGCATATCGCTGCTGCCAGTACCGCTGCCGCCTCTCGTATGTTAGATGACGCACTGCGTTACGCTGTCGATCGCAAACAGTTTGGTCAACCGATTGCCAGCTTTCAGCTCATTCAAGCGATGCTAGCGGACTCCAAGGCGGAGATTTATGCGGCCAAATCTATGGTACTTGACGCCTCGCGCCTACGTGATGACGGCAAAGATGTGGTGACCGAGTCCTCATGCGCCAAGATGTTCGCCACTGAGATGTGTGGCCGCGTGGCGGATCGTGCAGTGCAGATCCATGGCGGCGCAGGCTATATCGCTGATTATGGTATCGAGCGGTTTTATCGTGACGTGCGCTTATACCGTCTCTATGAAGGGACCACGCAGATTCAGCAGATCATTATCGCTCGCAATATGATTAAAGAAGTCAGCGAGTAAGTTTTATAATTTAATTGAGATCAAGATATTTTATGACTACCCCTATCTTTGATGACACTCATAGTGACGCTCATTTAGAGCTCTTAGAGCCTATCGCTGAGATGAGAGATAAAAATGATCGGCAGTTTGTCACCGCATTAGCACGCGGGCTCGAACTGCTGCGTTGTTTTAACCCGCAGCAGCCATTGCTAGGCAATCAAGAACTCAGCCAACTCACAGGCCTTCCTAAAGGCACTGTTACCCGTCTCACTTATACCTTAGTCAAACTTGGCTATCTGAAGCAAGCGACAAACAATGGCAAGTATCAGCTAGCGGCTGGCGTATTGGGCTTTGGCTATACCATGATAGCGAATATGGCTATCAATAATTTGGTCACTCCCTATATGGAGGAGCTGGCAGATTATGCCAATAGCGCCGTCGCTATGGCAACCCGCGATCGGCTAATGATGGTGTATCTCAATGTGGTGCAAGGTGCTGGAACGACAACGATGCGGCGTAACGTTGGCTCGTATTTACCTATTCACTTAAGTGCGATGGGGCGCGCTTGTTTAGCTAGTATGCCGCCAGCTGAGCAAGATTTCATTATACAGGCGATTCATACAAAATATCGTGAGGACTGGCCAGCCATTAAGCTTAGCCTAGAACAAGCCTTTAAAGATTATGATGACTTTGGCTATTGTTTTTCATTTGGCGATTGGCAAAATCAGGTCAATGCGGTGGCCACTGCTATCATGCACCCTACCGAGGGCTTGCTAACCTTTAACTGCGGCGCGCCTAGTTTTGTACTGAGCCGTACTAAGCTTGAAGAGGACATTGCCCCGCGTTTGCTGCATATGAAGCACAATATTAAAAGCAGCCTTTAGCTCAATTAAGGAGCATGTACGCTCAACTTAAAGCCAATTACTGCAAATAGCCGCCCTTAGACATAAGCTCAGGCGGTAGATCTGTCTCGCCCAAAGCTTCTAGCAGGTTAATCTCGATAGTACGCGAGATAGCAGTAAGAGCCAGGTTGTTAGCATCGACACCAAATGGATTGGTGATTTCCTCATTGAGTGCATCTAAGCCAAAAAAGGTATAAGCAATGACGCCGCAAATTAGAGGGGTAACCCAGCCAAGAGACGTCGCCAAGCCAAACGGTAGCATAAAGCAGTAAAGGTAAGTCGTACGGTGCACTAGTAAGGTATAAGCAAAGGGCAATGGCGTATTATGAATGCGCTCGCAAGCCGCCAAGACTATCGTCATAGAGGTGACCCGTTCATCCATATTTTGGATCATAAGATCGGATGTCAGCTGCTCACGTCGACTACGGCTCAGCTCTTTGCCTATCAATCGCAATAAATACTCAGGGAGGTTGCCGGCCTTACGCATACTGGCATGATGCTCTGGCGCTACAAAACGCTCAACATCTTCCCAAGGAGAAGTGCTGCGAAGCCTATGCCTGAGTGCATGAGTAAAAGCAATCGTTAGCTGCACCATAGCGCGCTGCGCGCGCTGTCCATTAACAGTCTCGTCATCTATAAAGGAGAGTACCTGCCGAGTAAAGCTGCGAGCATCGTATACCAACTGACCCCATAAGCAGCGGCCCTCCCACCAGCGCTGGTAGCTGGCATTATTGCGAAAGCCAAGAAACAAAGATAAGGCAATGCCAAGTAAGGTAAAAGGCGCAGCACCATAAGAGGGAAAAGAGCCGGGAATCCAGTGCTGAACGGCTGAAATGACTGCGCTAAGTAAAGTAATCAGTAAAACTTGTAGATAGATATGAGGAATTACAGAGCCGCGTAAGGTAAAAAGTATTCTAAAGGCATTCGGTTTTTGCCAAACGATCATGACAGCTTCCTATAAATCTAATATGAAGGTACGCGGGGTCAAATATTTGGGCGGATGCCTGAGTTGATAAGTCTATCCGGCTCATCCCAAATAAAAAAGTACGACTCTTGAGGCTACAAAAACTTATCCCAGCAGCAGGGTATTTTTTATATTAAATCGGCTAAACAACCAATCGCTAGCTATTGGGGCAATAATGACTGGCGATTTTAGCACGAAATTTTTTTATGCGGTGGCAGTGCTTAGGTAATAACTTGCATACCGTTATTAATAATTAGAATATTTGACTATTTATGACAAGAGTCATCAGCAAGCGCATGTAGTATCCCGCATGCTTCAGCGGGCGCCTGTGTGGTACACTTTTGTCGCAGCTCTAGTAGATGCCGCTTTAATTGCCTCAATTCTTGCATACGTGCCTCTACGGTCTCGATGTGCTCATCTAACAACTCATTGACCTCGCCGCAGTTTTTGTCCGGAGTATCCCAGTACTGTAGTAACACACGCACTTCATCCAAGCTCATATCGAGCGTACGGCAGTGCAAGATAAACTGCATGCGTTCAATGTGCTCTTCTCGGTATAACCGATAGTTGCCTTGGCTGCGAAAAGGCTTCGGCAGTAACTGCTCCTTTTCATAATAACGAATGGTCTCCACTGTCGCCCCTGTACGCTTGGCAAGCTCACCGATTTTGATCGGTGCTTTAAGTACTGCTTTGACTGCCATTACTATCTCCTTTTATCACTCTAAACCATAAAGTAGCTGCAAGGTTTGATTGTAAAAAATCAAACGAATTGCGGGCAATATCTTGACCCTAAAGCCACTTCAGAGTTCATAATACCTTTAATAAGAGGATAAATCACTATGCAATATCATATTGAAGGTATGGACTGCGCCAGCTGCGTGGGCAAGATTGAAACAGCGCTAACCCGTATGCCAGGCGTCTCTGACGTTCAGCTAAACTTTGCGACGCAAAAGTTAGCGCTAACCCTAGCGCCCGATGCCACGACTGAGTTCAAAGATATCGAAAAAACCATCAAGCGCCTTGGGTTCGGTATGTCAGAAATAACCGAACATCAAGATGACATCATTGGTCATGAGGCCATTGTAGACGATCAGCACTGGTGGCAAACGATGAAAGGCAAGCAGGTCATCGGCGTTGGCTTGCTGATGAGCGCAGCCTATGTGCTATCTTTAATTTTTCCTGCATACGGCGCTTGGGCTTTCATTATCGCTGTGGTTATTGGCGTACTCCCTTTTGCTCGCAAAGCCTTGGCACTGGCCACAACAGGCTCGCCTTTTTCGATTGAGATGCTGATGTCGGTCGCAGCGCTTGGCGCCCTTATTATTGGTGAGGCTGAAGAAGCGGCTGCGGTAGTTTTTTTATTCTCCGTGGGTGAACTATTAGAGAGTGTCGCCGCTGATCGGGCGCGCGCGGGTATTAGAGCTTTGTCCTCACTGGTGCCCAAGAGAGCCGTGTTAATCGATGAGCAAGGCGGCGCGGCGCGTGAGGTTTCTGCCGCATCACTACAAGTAGATGATCGAGTGCTCGTCCGTCCTGGTGACAAGGTTTCTGCTGACGGCATTATTATCCAAGGTTCCTCCAGCTTAGATGATTCGCCGGTGACAGGAGAGTCGATACCGGTTGTCAAAACCATCGGCGATGAAGTATTTGCAGGTTCCATCAACGTCGATGGCGCGCTACACGTACGCGTGCAAAAAACAGCGGCTGATAACACTATTGCGCGTATCATTGAGCTGGTAGAGCAAGCCCAAGCCTCCAAAGCCCCCACTGCTCGTTTTATTGAAAAATTTAGTCGTTACTACACCCCGATAGTAATGGCTGTTGCCGCCTTAGTGATCATCGTGCCGCCAATAGCGCTAGGAGGAGAATGGGGAACCTGGCTCTATCGTGGTTTGGCACTGTTACTGATTGCTTGTCCATGCGCTTTGGTACTATCTACCCCGGCTGCCGTCGCTTCAGGCTTAGCGGTTGGCGCGCGCCGCGGCTTATTGATCAAAGGCGGTAGCGCCTTGGAAATCATTGGCCGAGTCAATACCGTGGCCTTTGACAAAACCGGCACCTTAACCGAGGGCAAGCCACGCGTTACTGATGTTGTTGCCTTTACAGAGGCACGCCCTGATTTGCACAGGACAAATGAAGTATTGGCGCTGTTCGCTAGTGTTGAGTCCAGCTCTAACCATCCGCTTGCCAATGCTATCGTGGATCATGCTAAAGCAGCTGAGGTTGCCATTCCTAACGCTACCAATGCCTTTGCGACCGCTGGTAAAGCGGTACATGCTACTGTCAATGAGCGATCTTTAGTCATAGGCTCCCCAGTTTATGCCGCTGATGAGAGCTTACTACTACCCGAGCAGCAAGTACAAATTGAGTCGCTGCAAAATGAAGGCAAAACGGTTTCAGTGCTGTTCGATGAACACAGCGCTGAAGTGATTGGCTTAGTCGCACTACGAGATGAGTTACGAGACGATGCGCGGCAAGGTGTGGCTCAGCTCAATGCCATGAACGTGCGCTCTATTATGCTGACAGGCGATAACCATCTCACCGCGCAGGCGCTTGCCAGTCATTTAGACATAGAATGGAGAGCTGAGCTGTTACCCGAAGACAAGCTACGTTTACTCAGCGAGATGAAGAAGAATAACAAAATAGCGATGGTAGGAGACGGTATTAATGATGCGCCAGCCCTAGCTAGCGCAGATGTCGGCATCGCGATGGGCGGTGGTACCGATGTAGCCATCGAAACCGCTGACATTGCCCTATTAAAAAGCCGCGTCACCGACGTCGCTCATGTCATTGCTCTGTCACGCGCGACCTTAGCTAATATCCATCAGAACGTCATTTTTGCGCTCGGTCTCAAAGGTATCTTTCTTATGACTACCATACTCGGCATCACGGGGTTATGGATCGCCGTACTCGCCGATACTGGCGCGACGGTGCTCGTGACGCTGAACGCCTTGCGCTTGCTGCGCTTTAAAAAAACCCTATAAGTTATCTTGAACTTATAGGGTCTCTACAAAGCTATATTTATTAAGAATTAACGCTCTAAGTGTAAATACTGCAAGTGGCATTCGTACTGATGCAAGATATCGACGAGCACTTGCTCTTTGGTATAACCTACCAAATCATACTCTTGCGAGCCATCACTCAAGAACACCTCAGCACGGTAGTAGAACTCGGCATGCTTGGTTGAGGTATTCAGGGTGAAATTAGGACGTTCAGCTTTAATGAGATTGACTTCATAAACAAAGTCATCCTCATCGCCATGACCAACGCGCAGTTTGACACCATCTATATGATCGGTATTATGATCCATACTAGCATTGATAGTGTCACTAATATTTTCCACATTATGACTCTCTAAAACAGTATTAAGACCGCCTGCTTGCATCTCTTTTTCAAACTCGCTCATGGCTGGCATGACTACAGTTTGCAAGAATCTCTCCACCTGTGCATGACCTGGGAAGCTGACGATACGTTGCAGACGTGCTTTCCAGCTCTTACCGTTATCGAGGACGTTTGCGGTGCCAACGGTACTGGCTTTGCGCTTATTACCCTCTTCTTTGAGCGACTTCCACATCGACATCATGTAGAGCACCAAGATAAGCGAGAACGGCAAACCAGCAATCACAGATACCGATTGCAAGGAAGCAAACCCGCCTGCGAACAGTAAACCTAAAGTGATAAGACCGGTCGCTGCTGCCCAAAACAAACGCAGCCAAACCGGTGCGTCGGTGTCATTGGTCATACCTCTTGAGCTTAGGTTCGCCAGTACTAAGGCGCCGGAGTCCGCTGAGGTTACAAAGAACACTAAACCGATGACCACGCCTGCGAATGACAAAATATCACTGTAAGGAAAGTACTCAAACAAGGCAAACATGCCCATCGCCGCATCATTGACAGCGATTTCACCAAGCTCTGTCGCACCATTGGCCACTAGGTCTATCGCTGAATTACCAAAGATAGAGAACCAAGCAAAGATAAAGCCAAGCGGGATAAACATCACCCCAAATACAAACTCACGCAACGTGCGGCCACGGCTAATACGCGCGATAAATAAGCCGACAAACGGTGCCCAAGCGACCCACCACGCCCAGAAAAATATCGTCCAGCCTGATTTCCAGTCGGCACCAGCGCTGCCATCATAAGCATAAACATCAAAAGTCTTGTAAACGATGGTCTGGAAGTACTGACCGATACTTTGGGTAAAGGTATTGAGCAAGTATATCGTATTGCCCATCACCAGTATCGCAATCAATAGTAATATCGACGATAGCATGTTGAATTCAGATAAACGACGTACCCCTCGCTCTACACCAGTCATGGCAGAGATAGCCGCAGCAGCGACCACACCTAAGATAATAAGGCTCTGCACCATTTTGCTCGACTCGATACCAAAAACGTGGGTTAAGCCTGCATTGGCCTGCAACACACCGATGCCCAAGCTGGTCGCAATACCCATCAAGGTACAGACGACACCAAAGGTATCAATACCATCGCCGAGCCAGCCTTTGATTAAACGTTCGCCAAAGACCGGAGTCAATGGTGAGCGTAGCGCAAGCGGCATGTTTTTACGATAGGCAAAATAAGCCAAGGCCATACCGATGAGTGCATAAATCCCCCAGCCGTGCAGACCCCAATGTAAAAAGGTTTGCGACAGTGCTTCACGCATCGCCTCGGCACTGGCAGGCTCAAGCCCTGTGTGCGGCGTCAGATAATGCATCAACGGCTCAGAGGCACCAAAGAATAATAAATCGATACCGATACCGGCTGAAAACAGCATCGCTGCCCACGCCAAAAAGGGAAACTGAGCTTTTTCGTGATCTTGTCCCAGCTTGATATCGCCGTATTTAGAAAAGCCCACAAACAACGCAAAAATACTATAAGCAGCAACCACCAGCATGTAGTACCAGCCAAAGCTCTCTGATACCCATGCCATGCCATTACTTAATAATGTCTCGCTATAATCTGGAAACGCTATCGTCCAAATAATCAGTAAAATAGAAATAATAGCTGAACCTAAAAAAACAGTCTTATTTAGACTCAGGGGTTTCGTCGCATCTTCTGATGGCGAACTGTACATAAAAGACCTCAATAGGTAAATGAAACACAGTCTGATATTGCTTTGTCCGTCATAACATAATGAAAAATCACCACGTCATATATACATGAACACATGACGCACAAAGCAGTACCAATCAATAATAATTTGCTAAGCAATGAAATCCACCCTTAGCAAAACCTCAAAAACTAACAATACGAACTGAAATAACTGTCACGCTATAACCCGGTAAAGATAGAAAAGATATAGCGTGAACAGATTAGCGCTGATAAAAAAGACCTTTACTTTGAAAGGCCTTCTTATTGAAATTGTCTTATATTATTCATTGTCCAATAGTTTAAACAACAGAACCATAAGCGCGCATCGGCTCAGCTCGAAGCGGCGCGCCATTGGCGACATAATAGTCCGCTGTCGAGCGTGGTAATTGCTTGCCGCGCATCTTATCGACGATTTTTTCGGCCAGCATAATAGTGGTGGCGTTTAGGTTGCCGCTGATGATGTTCGGCATAATTGACGCATCAACGACGCGCAGACCATCGATACCGTGCACTAGCCCTTCACCATTGACCACCGAATCATTGCCCTCACCCATTGGACAAGTACATGACGGATGATAAGCGGTCTCACTGTGATTACGGACGTACTCATCCAACTGCGCATCAGTCACTAAATCATCGGTTGGGGCGATAGCACGGCCACGATAAGGATCAAGCGCTGGCTGATGCATAATCTCACGGGTGATACGCATCGCCGCGCGGAACTCTTGCCAGTCCTGCTCATGCGACATATAGTTAAATAAGATACTTGGATGCGCGCTTGGGTCTTTTGAGGTGAGCTTGACACGGCCACGACTTGGCGAGCGCAATGAACCGACGTGTGCTTGGAAGCTATGAGAGTTGACTGCACTGCGACCATCGTAACGCACAGCTAATGGCAAGAAATGATATTGGATATTAGGATGGGTAAATTTCTCATCGGTACGGATAAAGCCGCCACCCTCAAACTGATTGGACGCACCAAGACCAGTACCCATAAACAACCACTCAGCACCAATCGCAGGCTTATTCCACCATTTATTGGCAGGGGCAATCGACACCGGCAGTTTGCATTCATACTGCATATACAGCTCTAAATGGTCTTGTAGATTATTACCGACACCTGGCAACTCTAAAATTTCGTTAACGCCTACGTCTTTGAGCCACTGACCAGGGCCAATACCAGAGCGCTGTAGCAACTGCGGTGAAGCAATAGCGCCCGACGAGATAACTACTTCACGAGCGGCATAGAAGTTCTTGGTCTGACCTTGATGCTCGACTTTGACACCGACAGCACGCTTGCCATCGAATAAAATTACATCGGTCAAAGCACCGGTCAAAATGGTGATATTGCTACGCGGTTTGGCACGGTCAAGATACCCGCGAGCCGTTGATGCGCGGCGACCATTGGGTGTGACGAAGCGATCCATTGGCCCAAAGCCTTCTTGCTGATAGCCGTTTAGATCGTCGGTACGCGGATAGCCAGCTTGCACGCCTGCTTCTATCATCGCTTGAAATAGCGGATTGACTCCTGGCTTTGAGGTCGTCATCTCAACTGGACCACCGACGCCATGATAGTCGTTTTCGCCTGCATCACAGTTTTCTGACTTTTTAAAATACGGCAAGCAGTCGAGATACGTCCAATCTGCTAGGCCTTTTATTTTTGCCCAGTCATCAAAATCGAGCGCATTGCCACGGATATAGCACATACCGTTAATCAGTGATGAGCCGCCAAGCCCTTTACCGCGGCCACAGTCCATGACGCGGTTATTCATATAAGGCTCAGGATCGGTTTTATAACCCCAGTTATACGTGGTGCCTTGCAGCGGCATGGCGAGCGCCGCTGGCATCTGCGTGCGAAAGTCTAGACGGTGATCGGGACGACCCGCTTCTAACAGCAACACCTTAATGTTGGCATCTTCGGTCAAACGTGTGGCCAGCACATTGCCTGCTGAGCCTGCACCGACAATGATGTAGTCATATTCAGGTGTGGTTGATGTCATAAAACGCTCCATAATAGTAAGAAATAAATCATTTGATATCAGTAAGGTTGAGTAAAAAGGACAAATTAGCCCTCAGAATACTTGCTTACTTATTAAAGGTTCCATAAGTTCAAATGATTAAAATACCGACTCAAACTTGCCAAGCTCTACTTGGATAGATTTGGTCTGTGTATAGTGCTCAAGGGCTTCGATGCCGTTTTCGCGGCCGATACCTGAATGCTTATAACCGCCAACTGGCATTTGCGCAGGCGATTCACCCCACGTATTTAACCAGCAGATACCGGCTTCAATCTGCCTAATGACTCGATGCGCGCGAGTCAAATCAGCGGTCACCACCCCTGCGGCCAAGCCATACTCGGTATCGTTGGCACGGCGAATGACTTCTTCCTCGGTCTCGTACGTCAATATCGACATCACTGGGCCAAAGATTTCCTCACGCACAATGGTCATATCATCGCTGCAACCGGTAAACACCGTTGGCGCGACAAACGCACCATCAGCAAGCTCGCTGGTTGTCACTCGCTCACCGCCCGCCAATAAACGCGCGCCGCCCGCTTTACCTTGCTCGATATAACCCAGCACCCGCTCCATATGCGGGAAGCTCACCAGTGGCCCCATATTGATGTTTTCATCCATTGGATTGCCCAATTTGATACGTTCGACGCGCGTTAAGATGGCCTCTTCAAACTTGGCTTGTAGCGATTTAGGGATAAAGACGCGCGTGCCATTGGTACAGACCTGACCACTGCTATAGAAGTTCGCCATCATCGCAATGTCAGCAGCGGTATCGATATCGGCATCGTCAAAGATAATCAATGGCGACTTACCACCAAGCTCTAAGGTCACGTCTTTAAGCGACGATGATGCCGCGCTCGTCATGACTTTTTTGCCAGTTGGCACACCGCCCGTGAACGAAACTTTAGCGATATCAGGATGCTGAGTTAAGGCTTCGCCTACTTTATAATCACCTTGCACGACGTTAAAGACGCCATCTGGTAGCCCAGCTTCGGTAAAAATTTCTCCTAGCTTTAATGCGGTTAATGGCGTAACTTCTGATGGTTTAAAAATCATCGCGTTACCTGCAGCCAATGCGGGTGCTGCTTTCCACATGGCGATTTGAATCGGATAATTCCACGCGCCGATACCGGCGACCACGCCGAGTGGCTCACGGCGCGTATAGACAAAGCTGCTATCACGTAGTGGAATCTGACGACCCTCAATCATTGGCGCAAGACCGGCATAATATTCAACGACATCAGCACCAGTGACGATATCGACATACTTGGTCTCAGAGTAAGCTTTACCCGTGTCTTTGGTTTCGAGCAACGCCAGAACATCATTACGCTCGCGCAATATCTCAACGGCCTTTGATAAAATACGGCCACGCTCAACTGCGGTCATCAAAGCCCACACCTTTTGGCCTTGTTGCGCCGCTTTCACCGCTTCATCGATCTGCTCAGTCGTCGTTTGCTGAATGGTCGCCAGCACTTCACCTGTCGCTGGGTTGATATCGTCAAAGGTAGTTAGGGAATCATCGACCGCCAGATAGCGACCGTTGATATAAGCGGTCTGTGTTTGTGTTAAGTCGATGATGTCGTTTAAGTTATTTATGTTTGTCTTAGTAGTTGTCATAAGTTTTCCTTAAGTAAATCATGCCGTTATAGGTTAAGAGTAAAAATAAACGCTGTTTGTATGCACTTTTAAGCGTCAAAGTCGCGCTGCGTCATATTTATCAAGCGCGTACGTAGTGAAGATTTATCCGAGATGTCGATACCCGAAAAGTCCGAGAGCCAAATCCCATCGGCGACCAGACGCACCATACATAGCGTTTCGGTATTGTCGGTGTTGGCGTGTTTTTTTAGCTGCTCGTTTGACCACTCAGCCCAGCGTTCACGCAGCATCCGATCTCCTAGCATCAACACATACAAGGTCGCTTGGCTATTAAACTCTGCCTGCCCTTTTTCGCCCAAGCTGATGGTGGCATCGATATAAGCGCGGGTAAACGAGCCATAGCTAACAGGGTCCTTTGCCATGGCTTGATTAACTTCTGCCTCAAACTTGGCCATCGCATCATAAAACACCTCTAAGATTAGCGCATCTTTGGTAGCAAAATGATGCATCACACCGCCTTTGGTCACGCCGACGGCATCCGCCACCGCTTGAAAGGTCACTTTAGACAAGCCTTGCTCTAGCGTGATACGTGCCGCTTCATCGAGCAGCGCCCGCCGTACAAGCTCTGGTTGTTTCTTACGTTTATGCGCGTTTTGTATTTCCATTTTTATTTCCATGCTCATTTTCACCTAACTGGCTAGTGCACCACAGAATTAGACAATAAGTTCATCACCACCACACCGCCGACGATCATCGCAATGCCGACCATGGCAGCTGTATCGAGGCTTTGCTTAAAAAAGAACACACCGACCAGCGAAGTCAGCACGATACCCAGACCGCCCCACAGCGCATAAGCGATGCCAAGAGGTATGGTCTTGATAGTCTGAGTCAATAAATAAAACGAGATGGCATACAGCACGCCCATAATCAGGGTCGGTACCAAACGTGTGAACTGCTCTGACTTGACCAAAAACGTCGTGCCAACCACTTCACAAATGATAGCAATCGCAAGATAACTGTAAGCAATAGTGGTAGGACTCATAGTTAAATTACCTATTTTAAATCAAGCATACTCTCTCGATTAAGCGTAAAAGGATCAACAATAAATAGTATGAATATATACCAAAGAAACCACACGGTCGGTATTTTATAGAAATAAACTAGCAATGTGAAGGGCTAGTATGTCACTTTGTTGACCTAGCCAGTATTCGTTAATGTCTATTCCTGTCTATTTAGACAATTCTTAGCGACTAATTTTAGCACCATAAAAAAACCGATCTACTTATAGATCGGCTGTTGGCCCCGTAGATAAAACTATTTATTGGTATTATTTTGAACTCTGCCGTAGTACTTCACAGGGGACCAGCTTGGAATGACCGGAGACAGTTTAAGTTCGTACTTTTAATACTCCTTGGCCCCATAAACAGGTTTGCCATAGACAACGGTTAGCACAGATTCGATCCCTTTTATTTTTTCTTCGGGAACGGTAAAGTCACCATCAGACAACAGTACAAAATTTGCATACTTACCAGATTCTAGCGTCCCTTTAACTGTTTGTATATTTGAGAATCAAGTACTTTCTAATTAGGTTTATTTAACAAGTCTTTATAGAATTCATAAAAAATTTTGCTACAAAAAAACGCACTGAATAAACTCAGTGCGTGTTAATAAATAGGGCGTTTTGATAAAGAGTATCGATTTTATTTCGAACTGGCTATAGCTTGCGGCTGCCATTTTTTGTTGTCTTGTTTAAAGCACCAAGTCATGGTTATAGGCGCAAGAATGCTTAGCCAAATGCCATAAGTAATAGGTAAGCCTTGGGTGACTGCCAGATAGCTTAAGCCAATAATAATAGCGGCGAAGACAATCGCGATGAGATTGTGACTTGATTTTCGGCACATCAAAGATCGAAGTAAGGTTAGTGTCAGCAAAAATGCCAAGAGCATAATCATTAATAGCCCCATAGCGTAAGGCTGGGTAATGGTACGATCCATCGTATCCGCCCGGGCATTCGTCACTAAGTTAAGGGCGCTGCCAAGTGCGGCAAGGGTCGCAAAAACAAAAAAATGCCCATAACCAAATAAAAACAAGTCATAACGCCGGCGCACATTATCTAAGATAGTGCCAAAGGGAATAGTAAAGTACAGCCACCATAAGGCAAACACCAGTGCTACTAGGCTTGACCCTAATAAAATAATAACACTAGCTGCTGAGTCGGAATTGACTAAAAAGTACTGAATACTGTTACTGACGCCGAGCACGCCTTCGCCTAAAACAATAATGGTCAGCAGACCGTAGCGCTCAGCGATATGATGCGGGTGCCAGTTGAGGTTCTGCGCCGCCCGCGCCCATAATGGCATCACTAACTCAGCCACTATAAAGATAAATAGCGCAGGCATTTGCATTGTAGCTGGTAAAAACAACCAGAGTATCCAAAGGCTTTGTAGAGTGAGTAATCCTACAATACTACGACTGGCTACCCGCTGATGACCCTCTACTTGTCGGTAGACGCGCCACCACTGACTACAGCTGGCAAGGCGCATGATCGCATAGCCCGTCACCCCTATCCACGTCAGACCTTGCTCAAAAAACTGGTTGATATTAGCCGCGATCATCAGCGAGCCAAACATCTGTAGCATCACTGACAGCCGGTAGTACCAGTCATCAGGGTCATAGCCTGAGGCAAACCAAGTAAAGCTTGTCCAAGCATTCCATAAGATAAAAAAGGCGATAACAAAGGTTAAAAACCCTGAAAAGTCATGGACAAGCAAACGCTGGTGTAAGCCACTTGCAGCGGCAGCAACGGCTATCACATAAACCAAATCGAACAACAGCTCAAGCGTGGTTGAAGCGCGATTGGGCTCATCAGGATCGCGAGCACAAATGTTATCAATAGCAGGCAAGGTCATCATGGGCTATATTCGCTAAGCTAAAAAAGGCTCTACCTTATTATTTTTTGAGCGAAAAAGCCACGGTTTTATGACCTATCCAATTCACCCAGCTGACCGGGAAAAAGCGCAGCTGTAAGCGGATGATATTGGCCATGATGCCAGGTACGACTAAGAACTCTCGGTTTTTTACGCCTTTGAGCATAGATTTGACCGCGTCTTCAATCTTCAGCTCACCTGCTAGCTTTTTCATGCCGACGCCTGCTTCTGCCATCACGCCGACCTCGGCTTGAGTAAGAGGGGTATCGATGGGCGGCGGTGCAAACACGGTGATATCTATGCCTAACGGTTGCCACTCATAACTGATCGATTGCATCATACCCCAAACAGCGAATTTTGAGGCGCTATATGAGCTATAGCCGTAGCTACCGGTGAATGAGGCCATCGAAGCGGTGACCATGACTTGTTTGCCACGGGTTAAGAAAGGCCGCATTGCTGCCAGTACATTACGCGTGCCAAAAACATTGATCGCCATCACGCGCTCGAACTGCTCTTGGCTCATCTCATCAAAGCTCCAAGGGCCAGTAATACCGACAAAATGCATAAGAATATCAGGAGACCTCTCATTGGCAGCAGCCGCTATTTGCTGAGTCGTCATCTCGGCATCCGTGACGTCTAAATCATAGGCGCTGATAGTAGCATTGTCTTTATTTAAGCTTTGCAAAGTAGCGACGCTGTCATCGAGTGATTGTACATCGAATAATACTAAGTGAGCACCTTGCCCAATGAGCTGTCTTGCGGTTTCAAACCCGATACCCGAGGCGGCGCCAGTGATATAGACAGTTTTATCTTTATAGTAGCTCATCAAGCACCTACCTTTTGGGTTGAGCTATTGTTTGCTACATCGGTGTGCAATGAGCCAAACTTAGCTTCACCTATTAGATGACTGACTTTATGACCCGGAATGAGCCAATAAGGAGTCGCTTCGCTACTTGAAGCGCAGTTAGGGAAGTCAGGATTTAGTGAGGGACCAGCAATCGTTTTTTCCATTATCATAGAGATGTATTGATCGGTGCTATCTTCCAGCGTGTTGCCATTTAAGATAACTTCCATCCCTGTTTTTTTGGCATAGCGGCGAATGGCATTTACCTTAGAATTCATCGGTGCATAAGCATCTGCCCCTACGCCATTTTCTGAGGTGACGCGGATGCCATCAGGGACTCTAGCCACTAACGAGTGGTTGCCTTCAGTATGACCTGAGGTATGCACCAGGGCCAAGCCGTCCCCTAACTTAAGACTGCTGGTAAAGGTAACCACCTTATCAGGATCGACGCCTTCGATACCGTTGGGGCAATACCATTCTGCTTGCACAGGGAGTAAGCCTTGCGCACTTTGCCATTCTTTTTCGTGCACTAGTAGTTTGGCATTGGGAAAATAAGCCGCTCTATCCTCATCGGCGGTTTTACTGCCCAGCCATTGCCGTACATCTTGCGTATGCAAGTGATCATAGCTGATGTAGTCGACATCTTCAGGCTTTAGACCAATCTCATCTAGAGCTTGAGTCACGTCACGAAAAATAGGCGCAACTACACTCTCAAGCGGCGACCAATCTGGCATTTTATTCGTTAAGCGCTTAAAGAAGGGAGTCTCGCGATCCGCCTCAATATCAGAGGGTGAAAACAACAAGGTCTTAAGCTCGCCCAAAGCATTGCGAAACTGCACGATGAACAGACGATTAAGAATATGTAGATAAGGGAACTTATAAGTGCTTTGCGTGTAGACACCGCTGTAGGCGTACCATGTCGGATAAGGCACCCGGACCAGATTGACACTTTGATAGTAGGCAACTTCCGGCTCATCCATAAAGCGCTCTCGAAACGCCTCAGCTGCCTTACGCGCCGCTGTTAGGCGCTCTTGCGGTAATGGACTTGTGCGTACATTGTCGAAGTCATCAAGGGCTGTCATCCCTAGTGCTTGTAGATCCATCATACATCTCCTTATGATTAGTGGATTTTAAGATAGTACTATTTGATGCCGTACTATTTTGAAATCATATTAGCAGTAATGGTTTAAGCTTTATAGCGGCTTTTAAAGACTACTAAGTCTGCTCATCAGCGCCTATATCGCTTTATCCCAATAAGGATCATCCCCCAAACGCTCGGCAATAAAGTCGATCAAGTAGCGGCAGCGCTGAGATAAGAATCGATTTTTGGGATAAACAGCATAAGCGTTTAAGGTCGGCAATTGATACTCCTCAAGGAGCGGAACTAAATCACCGCGTGCTACGGTCTTATAGGTGATAAAAGTGGGCAAAAAAGCAATGCCTTGACCTTTTACCGCCATATCGAGTAAAAAGTCGCCATTATTGGCTTTTATTTTTGACTGAGTAGCGACCGTATGAGTTTTACCTTTGGCGTCCGTTAGCTCTATACTGCCATCTTTGCCAAGACCATATTGCAAAAACTGATGGTGCTTAAGATCTTCTAAGGTTTTGGGCGTACCCCTTTCGCTGAGATAATCAGGACTGGCGCAGAGGGCATAACGAATCAGCGCCAAACGCTTGGCTTGATGAGTAGAGTCTTGCAATTCTCTAATGCGAATGGCTAACTCAAAGCCCTCCTCGACCAAATCCACATGACGATCAGAGAAGTCTAACTCGAAGTTCAAGTTGGGATGCTGATTGGCATAATCGTCAATCACCCCGCTAAGATGCATCAAACCAAAAGTCAAAGGCGCGGTCATTTTCAGCGTACCTTCGATACGCGTAGGCGCGCCGCTAGTCTGCTCATTGAGCGCGTCGACCTCATTCAATATGCTGCATGCGCGCTGATAGTACTGCTCACCCGCCTCAGTCAGATTAGATTGACGCGTGGTTCGGCTGATGAGCTGATTACCTAAGCGCGTCTCTAAATCTTTTAAGCGCCGACTTACCGCTGATTTGGCGATATTTAATTGCTCAGCGGCCTTGGTAATACTACCCGCCTCGACAATACGTACAAACATCGCCATGTCTTCAAGCTGTCCCATCTTAACGGCCTTTTATTGTTTGTTTGAAAAACTAAGGGAGATTCTATCTAGAGAACCTCCCTTATTACATTAAAAAATGAGCTACAAATCAAGCGGCTATATACTTATCAGTAGCACTTTAATCACTTAAAACCGTCTATTTAAGATCGGCTTTTTTGCTGCCTTCAACTTGCACCACTAGCTTGACGTTTTTCATTATGCCGCCATCCGTATAGGTATCGATACCCCACTTGGTTCTATCAATAGTGGTCTCAAAATCACCACCACAAGCCTCAACGCCTAATATTGGACTATCGTAGCAATTAAACTTAGTCGCTGTTAGAGTCACTGGATGCGTCTCACCTAATAAAGTTAAATCGCCGGTGACTGTCTTAACTTTGTCACCAGCAAACTGCCAGTTGGTAGATTTAAAATAAGCCGTTGGATACTCTTTAACATTAAAAAAATCTTCAGATTTAAGATGATTATCAAAGGCTTTGAGCCCTGTGCTTAAGCTGCCCATGGGAATGGTAATGCCAACAAAACCCTTTTTTGCTTCAGGCGCGTACTCAAGAATACCTGACAAGTCATAGAAACCACCTGCATTGGTAGAAGTACCAAAGTGGTCTACAGAGAAGCGTACTGCAGTGTGATGGGGGTCAAGCTCATAAGTTGCAGCGTGAGCGACAGTGCTCAGCACCCCAAGACCACTGATAGCGGCGATAGCGATAGCACGATTGGTTTGCTTTAAAAATTGTGAGGTCATATTGAATAATCCTTTTATTAAGTACAGCCTTGTTGAGTACAGAGGTTTAAATGAGTTTAAGCTCAATTTTTATTAAGCCTGTTTAATATTTTACGAAACTAAGTCTAGCAAAGACTAGAAAAAATAAATGCCAAAGCTGCTAAAGATAGGTGTTATTGCGTTGCTTTTTGTACGGTTTTATAAGAATCACTTATAAAGTGATCGTTCTTGCTGTATAAGCACGATATTGAATACAAGCACTCTTTGTACAGCTACTTTTAGTAAGGCAATATTGATAGCTTGAGCATATTTAGTTTATCGTTAATAAAAACCTAATGTAGAGGCTCTAGATCAATACCTCAACTTAGTATAAGTAACGTGAGCCATAAATTTAACCATATTTTATGCCTTAGTATTGTTCTTATATTAAGAACTCATATTTGTAATTAAGATGGTTTATTACATTTTAGGTAACGACTATAATAGCGTCATTATTAAGCTTATCAACAATATTTTAACTTATGAAACCTTAACCTATAAATTATTTTTGGAGACTCACTATGGATAAGTTACAAGATTTAAGTGCACCGATTGGTCGTTTATTTATATCAATGATTTTTATTTTTTCAGGCTTTACTAAGATTACAGGATATGCAGGTACGGCAGGCTATATGGAATCTATGGGCGTGCCTAGTATGCTGCTGCCGTTAGTCATTGCCGTTGAAATACTCGGCGGTATTGCGGTACTTATTGGTTTTAAAGCTCGCCTGGCTTCTATCTTGATGGCTGGATTCAGTATTGTATCTGCCATTATTTTTCACCAGTTCTGGAACGATGAGTCGCAGATGAACCCCTTTATGAAAAACATCGCGATGGCGGGTGGTTTTTTGATGATCTTTGCTCATGGTCCAGGTGCTTACTCGATCGACAATCGTAATCGCCGTAAAATCTAGTATACTAAACGCCTTATAGTATATGGTTTTACATCATCATTAAGGACTTATTATGAGCGCACCACTGAACATTGCTCTGATTATCGGTAGCTTGCGAGCAGCGTCTATCAATCGTAAATTCGCCGAGTACATTGTCTCGCAAATGCCTGATAACGTAGATATACAAGAGGTACATATCGCCGATTTACCGGTTTATAATCAGGATTTTGATGAGACGACTATAGACAGTTATGAGCGCGTCCGTAGACAATTAAAAGCTGCCGATGCCGTACTTATCGTTACGCCAGAGCATAACCGTACTATGCCTGCTGCCCTCAAAAACGTTATCGACATCGGCTCTCGTCCTTATAAAGAAAACATTTGGACAAGCAAAAAGGTAGCTGTTGCAACAGCGTCCCCTAGTACTTACGGTGCTAGAGATAGCGGTTTAGATGTGCGTAAAAGCATGCAGATGCTATCGGCGAAGGTGATGATCAGTCCTGAGGTATACTTAGGTAATGCTACTGACAGCTTAGATGAAGAGGGCCAAGTCAGCGAGCGTACACAGAAATTTCTACAGAGATTTGTAGACAGCTTTGTAGACTTCGCTGGCAATACCAATGCCTAAAGCTCAAGCTAGCAATCATTCTCGTCACCCGCTAGAGGATAAGTCGCCAAGTTTTTGGCAGCGCTATCAAGCGCCCATCTTACTGACAGTGGTTGGCGGCGCGATTGATACGATTGGCTTTATTACTTTGTTTGGCTTTTTCACCGCTCATGTCACGGGTAACTTAGTGCTGGCGGGTAGCGGTTTGGTTAAAGGGGAAGATGGCTTATGGATCAAGCTTGCATCTGTGCCGCTGTTTATTCTGACAGTTGTGATTACGAAGATATATATTGATAAAAGTAAACATCAGCAGCGGGTGCTCAGTCATTTATTACTCGCAGAAGCGCTGTTTTTAACCGCTTTTATGAGCGCAGGACTGTCTTTTCAGCCCTTTACTGAAGCGGGTGACATGACAGTTGCGATCACTGGCGGCTTAGGGTTAACTGCACTTGCTATTCGCAATACTGCTAGCAAAACGGTCATTAAGCACATGAGCCCAACCGTACTTATGACCGGTAATACCACGCAATTAGGTATTGGCTTATCAGATTATCTGGCGAATCGTAGCGCTGATAATGCCAAAAAACTCGGTCATAGTACAGCGCTGGTTATCAGCTTTGTGATTGGCGCTCTACTTGGCGCAATACTTTATGTCAATCTAAGCTATTGGGCGGTCGGTTTATTTGTGATGCCGGTGCTGTACTTATCTTGGCTGGCACGTGATCCAGAGTTTTTACAAAACATTAGCTAGCTTTAAGGTTATCTAAGCGATAGAGCGTTTAAATTCACTTGTACTTTATCTTTAGCTATCTACTCTTTGAGCAATAAAAAAGCCATGATTCGTCATGGCTTTTTTATCGACTATTGCTATCGTACTATTTATTTCGCTTTGATCTTAAGCTGTTGCGTCATGAAATACCGAATTGGCTTGATATTCTGGATGCTTGTCGATATAAGATTTTACATAAGGACAGGTGGGTTTGACTCGTAAGCCTTTTGCCGCTGCATCTTCTAAGATATATTTGACTAAATAGCCTGCGATACCTTGACCGCCAAGCGCATCAGGTACTTCAGTATGCTTATACTCAATACCCTTCTCGCCTTGAGAAGTGGTAAAGAACTCATAGTCCTCTAAAGCAATTTGATCATCGATATGAATCTCAAAACGTTTTTTATCTTTATTATCAATAACTTCGTAATTCATCTCACCTTGATTTGACATTATTATCCTCTTTTTATGGTTTGGATTTAACACGCCAATTTATGTTAGCAGCTTATGTCAACAACAGCTCAGATATTATAGTACGTTAATTGTATGCTTTTTATAGCTTAACCTCTCTTATCTTGATAACAGCAATAAGCGTTTGTTTTAGAGTTGAAACAGCAGTCATCACTAATCATAGCTCTCCTGCGAACTGATAGCGCTCGCCGGCATGCCACATCTTTACCACCGTTAGCACCTTGCCTGCAGAATAAGTCTGGCGCTGTAGCATTAAAGTTGGCGAATCAGGGGCTATTTGCAAAGCTTTGGCAATATCTTTAGGCGCTGCTAGCGCTTGAATAGTGTAGCTTCCTCGCTCTAACGGAATCTGCTCAATTAGATAGTCGCTAGTGTTCACTACCCTAAAATCTTGCTCTATAAAGTCAGGCAACTGCTGGGCCGCGACCCAGCGCTCTTCGAACTGTATCGGTAGATCATTAGCCAGATGGATAATCTTCACTTCATATACCAGCGCTTGCGACAGATCCTCTTTTGCTAACTGAGCGCTATTATTCTGCTTAGGCTTTGCCGCGGTATAGTCAAACTTATCGCGCAATTCTTCTGGTAGCGCTTCTGCTAAGGTCTCTTGGGTAATACTACGTTTGCTCACCACTTGGGCTTGATAGTCGTGATTGGCTGATTTTAGATCCTCAGCGATATTACGCACCTCTACAAAAGTATGGTTAAATTGCTGCTGTGCCACAAAGGTGCCAGACCCTTGTCTGCGCTCAAGTACCCGCTCTTCGCTGAGCTCTTTTAGCGCTCGATTGACTGTCATCCGCGACACACCAAACTCTTCTGCTAGCGCCATTTCAGTAGATATCGCCTCTCCTGCCTGCCATTTACCGCTATGAATATTGTGCAAAATCGCTGTTTTGATACGCTGATACGCCGGACTTTTTTTTGTTTTTTCAGTTTTCATTTTAGTTATACCCATTACTTAACACCGTTATTACTGGTCATCCACCTTCATTGCGAAAACACCCTCATCAGATTATGAGCTTTACTATAACCATCATCGTACGATTTTGACAGAATAAATAATTATAAAAAGTGCTTGCAAGCCAATTTAATTCTTGATAATTTGTATATACAACTTATTCATACTAATATTTATAGCGTAATTATTTTATGGTTACCGAAACTCCTCTTTAGACAATCATAAGGAACGATGATGACTACTCAATCTGCGCCGCAAATCCCTACCTTTACTCGTCGTGACGACAGCCGTGAAATCGCCGCACCTACAGGAAGTGAGCTTCATTGTAAAAGCTGGCTCACTGAAGCGCCTTTTCGTATGCTACAAAACAACTTGCATCCTGATGTCGCCGAAAACCCAAAAAGTCTAGTCGTTTATGGCGGTATTGGCCGCGCTGCTCGCAACTGGGAAAGTTACGATCAAATCCTAGAATCTTTAAAAGAGTTAGAAGACGATGAGACATTATTAGTGCAATCAGGCAAACCGGTGGGCGTGTTTCAAACCCATGAAGACGCGCCACGCGTACTCATTGCCAATTCCAACCTTGTACCGCGCTGGGCCACGTGGGAGCATTTCAACGAGCTGGATCGTAAAGACCTATTTATGTATGGGCAGATGACCGCGGGGAGCTGGATATATATCGGTACTCAAGGCATTGTGCAAGGTACTTATGAGACTTTTGTGGAAGCAGGTCGACAGCATTATGATGGTGATTGGAGCGGGCGTTGGATATTGACTGCGGGACTTGGCGGTATGGGCGGCGCGCAGCCTTTGGCCGCGACTTTTGCTGGCGCATGCTCACTGAACATCGAGTGCCAACAGTCGAGTATTGATTTTCGTTTGCGTACCGGTTACGTCGACAAGCAAGCTGACGATCTCAACCATGCTTATAAGCTCATTAAAGAGCATACTGCCGCAGGCGAAGCTATTTCTATCGCCCTGCTCGGCAATGCCGCCGACCTCCTGCCAGAGATGGTTAAGCGCGCCAAAGACGGCGAGATAAAACCTGATCTAGTCACTGACCAAACTTCTGCGCATGATCTAATCAATGGTTACCTGCCTAGTGGCTGGACGGTTGCAGAATGGAAAGCGGCGCAAGAAGATCCAAGTCAATACGAAACACTGACCAAAGCGGCGGCACAGTCTTGCGCGGTGCATGTGCAAGCGATTCTTGACTTACAAGCGATGGGAGTCCCAGCGACAGATTATGGCAATAATATTCGTCAGGTCGCTTTTGATGAAGGCATTAAAGACGCTTTTAACTTCCCAGGCTTCGTGCCCGCTTATATCCGTCCGCTGTTCTGCCAAGGTAAAGGCCCGTTTCGCTGGGTGGCGTTATCCGGTGACCCTGAGGACATTTTTAAGACCGATCAAAAGATCAAAGAGCTATTCCCTGAAAACCAGCACATCCATCGTTGGCTCGATATGGCAAAAGAGCGCATTCACTTCCAGGGTCTGCCTGCGCGTATTTGCTGGTTGGGACTTGGTGAGCGCGACAAAGCAGGCCTCGCGTTCAACGAGATGGTTAAAAATGGTGAGCTAAAAGGGCCTATTGTCATCGGCCGTGATCATTTAGATACCGGTTCGGTTGCTAGCCCCAACAGGGAAACTGAGAGCATGAAAGATGGCACGGATGCAGTCTCTGATTGGGCGCTCCTAAACGCTATGCTCAATGTTGCAGGCGGCGCCACTTGGGTATCCCTGCACCATGGCGGCGGCGTCGGTATGGGCTACTCTCAGCACTCAGGCATGGTGATCGTCGCTGACGGTACGGATGCAGCAGCCAAACGTTTATCCCGCGTGCTGGTTAATGATTGCGGGTCAGGGGTGATGCGTCATGCTGACGCCGGCTACGAGCTAGCTATTAAAACGGCGCAAGACTATGGTCTGAATTTGCCGATGATTAAATAGGTATTAGTCGACTACCCCACAAAGCAATCGTATTATTTAAAATTCAAAAAACCTACTTATTAGGATAGCTTTTATGACCACTATAAAGAAAATGACCCTAACGCCCCGTCAGCTTAGCTTTGCTATGTTACGTGATATTTATGATTATCCCGTAACGCTAACCCTACCTGATAGTGCTTATGACGCTATCGACGCCTCACACGAAGACGTTCGTACTATCATCGCTCGTGATAAGAGCGCTTATGGGATTAACACCGGCTTTGGATTACTCGCTAAGACCCGCATCAGCGATGAGCAATTAGAGCTACTACAACGTAATCTGATTATCTCGCATTCAGTAGGTACAGGTGAGGCCTTACCTGCTGACGTGGTCAGACTGATCATGGTAATGAAAGTTGCCAGTCTCGCGCAAGGCGTCTCAGGCGTGCGCCGCCTCGTTGTCGATAGCTTACTTGGTTTAATTAACAACCAAATCACTCCGCATATTCCAGCTAAGGGCTCAGTTGGCGCTTCAGGTGATCTAGCACCGCTCTCGCATATGACGCTGGCGATTATGGGTGAAGGGCAAGTGTTTGTGAAAGGCGAGCTAGTACCAGCCGCCGACGCCCTAGCACAGCATGGTCTTGAGCCGATCACCCTTGCAGCAAAAGAAGGTCTGGCACTGATCAATGGTACGCAAGTCTCAACCGCTCTAGCGCTGCGGGGTTATTTCCACGCGCGTGATTTATTAGAGACCGCTACTATCGTCGGCTCGATGTCGATCGATGCGGCCAAAGGTTCAGATGCACCGTTCGATGCACGTATTCATGAAGTGCGTGGTCATCATGGCCAGATTCAGATCGCGCAAGCGCATAGAAGTTTGATTGAAGGTAGCGCGATTCGTGCCTCTCATGACGGTGAGCAAGACGATCGCGTACAAGATCCCTACTGCTTGCGCTGTCAGCCACAAGTGATGGGCGCCTGCTTAGATATTATCAATCAAGCGGGACAAACACTACTCATCGAAGCCAATGCGGTGACCGATAACCCGCTGATCTTCAATAACGAAGATGGACCAGTAGCTATCTCAGGCGGTAACTTCCATGCCGAGCCGGTGGCCTTTGCTGCTGATATTTTGGCATTAGCGATTGCTGAGATAGGCTCGATGTCTGAGCGCCGAGTCGCCCTACTAATTGATGCCACTTTGTCAGCAGGCTTGCCGCCATTCTTGGTTGAGAACGCTGGGGTGAACTCAGGCTTTATGATTGCCCATGTGACCGCCGCGGCGCTGGCTTCAGAAAACAAATCTATCGCCCATCCGGGTAGCGTGGATAGTATCCCAACTTCTGCTAATCAAGAAGACCATGTGTCGATGGCGACATATTGTGCGCGCCGACTGTATGAGATGGTACAAAATACGGCGACTATTATTGGCATTGAGCTGTTAGCAGCAGGACAAGGTATTGACTTCCGTCAGGACCTTGATACCTCGAAGCCTTTACAAACAGCGCATCAGCGTCTGCGCGAGCAAGTGAGCTTTTATGATAAAGACCGCTATCTTGCGCCTGATATTGAAGCGGCTAAGCAGATTGTATTGACGCGTACCTTAACCGAGCATTGGTCAGAGCTGCGCGATCAGTGGTATTTGTCTGAGTAAGTCAGTTAAACTTTTATCAGTTAAAAGGGTATCATCAATGACTAATACTGCTATTCATCACGTAGCTGCGGATATGAGCCTATGGACAGGTCGTAGCGAACCGTTTGAAACGGAGCGCGCCCGCTATTGGTATCAGCTTGCTCAGCCTTATACTTTTGATAAAACAAGCCAACACATCGCTTTAGTAGGTTTCGCTTGCGATCAAGGCGTGCGCCGTAATCAAGGCCGCATTGGCGCGAGGGCAGCACCGCCGCTATTAAAAAGTACTTTTGCCAGTCTTCCTGTTATCAGTGCATTGCAAGATAACTTTGATGGCGAGTTGCCAACCTTATTGGGTGATGCTGGCAACGTCGAATGCGATGATAATGATGAGTTTGCTGAGCAGATTTTAGAGGAAGCGCAGCAGCGCTATGCCGATGTGGTCACTAGTATTATCAAACAAGGCAGTCTAGCTATCGGGCTTGGCGGTGGTCACGCTATCGCCTATGGTAGCTTTTTGGGCCTATGGCAAGCGCTGCAAATAAAGCATAATAATCAAGATCAGATAAAGGCTCAGGCGATGCCTACTATCGGTATCATTAATTTTGATGCGCACCTTGATATTCGTGCCTCTAATGTTGCCACATCCGGTACGCCTTTTCGGCAAATCGCTGAGCACCTACAAGCTTTTAACCAACCTTTTCATTACTGCTGCATTGGTGTCAGCCGATTATCAAACACGGCTGCCCTATTTGATCGTGCCGATGATTTAGGCGTGCAAATCATTAGCGATGAAGATTGCGCTAATAAAAAATGGAAAAAAATTGCGGCGCAAATAGAAACCTTTATTAATAACGTCGATATTATCTATTTAACCATTGATATGGATTGCCTGCCAGCAAGCGTGGTGCCCGGGGTCAGCGCTCCGGCCGCTTATGGTATCGATTTGGCCTTTGTTGAGCGCGCGGTCAAACTTATTATGGCATCCAGCAAAGTTAAAATGGCCGATATCGCTGAAATTAACCCGACTTATGATGTCGATAACCGCAGTTGTAAAGTCGCTGCACGTCTATTAGCGACTATCGTTGAGAGGCATCTGTTACCGTCAAATTAAAATAAGTTAGGTGCGGGGTGATTTCTAAGCACCAGCCAAAAGTTATGATAATAATGGATGGAATGCACCCTACCACTTTTTATTGAAAACTATAAACGCACTAGCTTTAAACTAAAATAAGCAGGAGCACATGATGACTAATTCTACCAAGCAAACAAACAATGATGACACTATGAAATCGTTTGATAGCCTTATTATCAATGCCAATCTCGCTACTTTTTCGGCGGAGCATGGCTTTGATATAAGCACAGATGGTGACGGCAACAATACCCCTTACGGTCAGCTAGTAAACGCCGCTATCGGTATTAACAATGGAAAAATTGCTTGGATTGGGACGCAAGATGCGATATCAAGCTGTCTTTCTAGCTATCAAAACGAGCAAGTTTATGACGCTAATAACGCTTGGATAACGCCAGGTCTGATCGATTGCCATACCCATCTCGTGTATGCAGGCAACCGCAGCAATGAGTTTGAAGCGCGTTTACATGGTGCAAGCTACCAAGACATCGCTGAGCAAGGCGGCGGTATTGTCTCGACAGTGAAATCGACCCGTGAGGCTAGTGTTGATGAGCTATTTACACAAAGTGAGAAGCGTCTGCTATCATTAATGCGCGAGGGTGTAACCAGTATTGAGATCAAATCCGGCTATGGTCTTGATCTTGAGACTGAGCGTAAGATGCTCACCACCGCGCGTCAGCTTGGCGAGAAATATAACCTTCATGTCAGCACCAGTTATCTTGCCGCGCATGCCTTGCCACCAGAGTATAAAGATCGTCCGGATGAGTATATCGAGCAAGTTTGCGAGTGGTTGCCCATCTTGCATAGCGAGGGCTTAGTCGATGCCGTCGATGGCTTTTGTGAGGGAATTGCTTTTAGTAGTGAGCAAATGAAGCGCGTTTTTGAGGTAGCACGCTCGCTTGATCTACCCGTCAAACTGCATTCAGAACAGCTCTCCAACATAGGCGCTAGTGCGTTAGTTGCTGACTATCAAGGGCTATCGAGCGATCATCTAGAGCACTTATCAGAAGCTGATATTGAGAAGATGGCAGCCAGCGATACTGTAGCGGTGTTATTACCAGGCGCATTTTATACCCTGCGTGATACCAAGCTGCCACCGATTGACGCGCTGCGTAAACATCAAGTCCCTATGGCCATCTCAACCGATTGTAACCCTGGCACCTCACCCCTAACCTCTTTACTGCTAGCCATGAATATGGGCTGTACGCTATTTTATTTAACGCCAGAAGAAGTGCTTGCAGGAGCTACGGTTTATGCGGCCAAAGCACTAGGATTAGACAATAAAGGCAAAATCGCTGTTGGCTGTGATGCAGACTTAGTATTATGGGATATTGCCCGTCCTGCTGATCTTGCCTATCAGATCGGGCTCAACCCTATTATAGGTGCTATGTACCAAGGCCAATGGCGCTAGTTGGCAGAAATATAACAAGCCTTGGTGCTATCGTTAAATAGCGCCAAGGCTTTTTTATGCTTAGCAGCTTGGTAGTTAAAACGACTACTCCACACTATCTTCTTCAGCAGCTTCTAGGTTCGCCTGTTGATACTGCGCTTGCTCAATCATTGAGAAATACAGCGCTTTATTAATAGGTAGTGTATTGTAGACCATCTTACCAACAGCAGTGCCATTACCCGCGCGATAGTATTCCATCAGCTCGCGCCCGTACTTTCTAATATCGACGCTATTACTAGCATTAGGGATTTGTCTGTCAGCCGGTAAATTTGGAAAAGCACTAACCGAGGAGACGGGCATATATTGCTGTAACACATCTACAGTCAGCCCTTCACTGGCTTTTTCAGGGTCTGCATATTGGTTGCGTTGATGCTGCCACTGTATTTGCCCGCGCCCGTTTAGGCCATATAACAGCTGAATGGTCGGCTGCTGATTTGCATCATTACTATCCATCGATTCGTTCTCCGAACGCGCCGAACCTTCGAACACTTCACTGACAATACTATCTGCTTGCTGATCGGTGACATTTTTCATTAAGGATAAAGCTTGCTGAACGAGTACTTTACTGGTGAGCTTAGTCGCATCAGGCCGAGGATCGCCTAGCTCATAAGCCTTGTCTTCTTGAACGAGTTCAGGGTATTGATTGGTAATCAGCTCATAAAAGATACTGACGTAATCCTTATAAAACTGCTCATAACTCTCAGCGCTTTGTACGCGGCGGATGATTTGCGGCGTTTGCTGCATGGTATTTAGCTGCGGCTTAGGCAGTTTGGGGGATAGAGTCGCCAAAGTCGTAGGCGCAACATAATCAAACTGACTTACGGGCGCCGCTTCATAAGTGCGATCTAAAGCTTCAAAGTGCGCTTTGATGACTGACTTACCGAAGCCTTTGGGCAAGCTACCATCATCAATCGCTAAGCGTAGCCATTTGTTGTGCCACTGAGTGCCAAGCTTGTCATCGGCAAACTCTGAGGTCAGCAGCGCAAAGTTGTCGACCCACAGATAGATATTACCGGTCTTAAAATCGACATAGATAGGCTGATTGATAGTTGTATGATTATTACGTCCTTGATACTGAGCGCTCATCAGCATAGTGAACCTACCGGCTAGAGGCTGATAGACGCCTTGGGCGTTGATAGATAATGGCTTGAGTAAATATGCATCAAGTAATTGCGCTTTTTTGATATCTAGCGGTGTTGATTTGTTGTCATAGTTGTCAAATAGCTGCTGATAATAAGGGCTTATGTTTTGTGAAGTACCGTTATACTTTGTCTCATTAAGACGGTTGCCTTTTATAGTACTGGTTTCAATAATAGTTGCACCCTCATTCCCTCTACCTTCGACAGTTAGCTCTGAAGCATAGAGCTCATCACTGGCTTCAGCTATAGCCTCATCACCATAGTTATTATAACTATCATAATTATCTTCATAACTACCATCATAACTATCATAGTCATCAGCTTTATTTGCGTCCCAAGCTCGATAGGCTTGCGCACACGCCAAATACTCATTTTTAAGCGCGGTGCGCTGAGGATTATACTGGAGTGCTGATAGCTCTAGGTTTTGCGCTTGTGCTTGGGCAACTAAGTCAGCGTAGGCTTGATCATGGGTCTCTTCACAATATCTCGCAGCAGTCTCTGATGCCACCAATTGGGTCTTATTTATATTTAAAAATTGCTGTTCATTGCTGATCTCAATGTTACTGTGATAACTAAACGAGCTACGACGCTGTTTTTTTAGGGCTGTTTCTAGGGTTGATTTTGCAGCATCTTGACTGGCCGCAAGACTGATCTCACCTTGTGGATTAGTGCCCACTGATTGACACCCCGTCAGCGCCACACTGCTAATCAATAAAGCGCTACCCAATAGCGAGCGTTTAGACATGATAGGTTTTAGAGCTAAAGATAACGCTAATGGCTTGAATTGAGTTTTCATTTTTTATCCTTAAAAAAGCTTAATACTGATTCCAAAATTGCTATGTTCTACATCAATCAGCGGCCTCAGTAGCGCTATCAGAACTACGGTCGTAAGCATTCTTATAGTCATAACCACCATCATAATCATAGTCATAACGTGCGTAGCGAGCTTGCTCAAGACGATCTTTTCGCTGACGCTGCTCGGCAAGCCAAGCATTACCATCGATTGCTGGAGGCGTGTTTGCGCCAAATGTTTGGTTCAATAGCGGGGTTAATTTACTACTCTCAAAGCTGCTGCGGTCATAACGTATTTGGTTCAATACAGTGGTGTTTGAGCCCATTAAATCGCCACCGATATTGATCCGTTGCTGCTTAGCTAACAGCTTGTCTGAGCTATCGAGGTAATAGTAATTCACTTGATTAAAGGAGATAGGCACAATAGCTTCTACCAGCTGCAATAAGGCACCAACATCAGCACTCTGATAGCCTTTATTGTAGACTTGTATTTTATCTATCGCCTTTTTTAACATAGCGTCATCTGGATACTGAGTGGGATTGGCATCGACGTATTGCTGCAGAGACTGGCTCATGTATTTGAGCATTTTGCCGACGATTTCGCCGGTTTGTTTGCTGCCAAAGTTGACTTTTATTGCGCGCGCGGCGTCCACTTGTTTAGCAAAATTATCTTCTCGGATATCAACGGCGCTGAAGTGTTCGGGCGCTAATTCTGCCATGCTTGCTTGCATAGCATTGATAGCAGCATCATAGATAACCGCAGTCGGTAGCTGCGAGGTGATAGCCTCTGGCAAACCAAAATCCACTGTATGCGCGGTCATTTGCGTCGGCGTATCTTCAGGATTAGCCAAGGCAACTATCGGCATAATAGCCGCTGGATCTATTGTGATTTTGCTCGTATTAAAGTCAAAAGCTAACGGCAACTGCACCGATGAGCTAATAGTTGGTGCGGTATAATCGTAGCTGTAGACTGTCTTGAATTGGCGCTGTTTTGGCAAATATTGACTAACGCTATTGAAGGTTAAGTATTTGTACTGATAAGCATTTGCAGCAGCGACCTGCTCGGGCGTTTTATGCAGCATGCTTAAGACCATACTAATAGCGCCAGGAGTGGAGGGTTGGGCCGGATCGACGCCAGGGTTGTTTGAATTATCTTTTTCGATTTGTTTGGCCTCTTGCATCGCCTCAAAATCTGTCAGCCAATCTTTTGGATTATTATCGGTTATGCGCTCACGGAAGCTAGTATTGCCGCTGTCTTCTTTATAGTCCTCTGTCCTGTCGCCGTAGTAATCATAGCCCTCCCTATCATAGCCGTTTTCATCATAACCGTCGATGTCGTAACCATCGCGGTCATATTCAATACCGTCCACTTCATATGCCACTTTAAAGTCTGCCGCTACTCTCGTGTCCTCTGTTGCAGCTTCAGATTCGTATACGACGACATCATCGTAATCGTTAAGTGAGGTTTGCGCTTCTTGTTCAACATAATCAGCATATTGCTTATCAGGATCTTCTGCGTCTTCGATCCATACAGTATCTGCTTCTTGTTGGCTGTCACTATAATCGTAGCTATCAGTTTCATCGTCATTATTCTCTTGCTCTTCCCGATAGGCGTAAACTTCAAGAATCGTTCTGAGTAGCCCTGTAGAGCCGGCGTCTATACTGTCAGCGTCGATAAAAGGAACAGCATTATAATTAGCTTGGGCCACAGCGACATGCTCGGTCGCTAAATGCTGACGAATAGCACTTAGTAGATGGCGCTTAGCTTGGCTATCACTATTAGGAAAGCGGGCTTGGTCAAACAGTTGCTGATAGCGCTCGTCCTGTGCTTGTATGCTTTGATTAAAAGCCTTACCTTGCGCCTGCATGGTAGCGGGATCGGTGACGCTAAAATCGATAAGTGCAGCGGAGCTATTAGCAGAACTATCTAACGTCTTATTAGACTGACAACCAGCCATAACTACAGCGCTGCTCGCTAATAGCAAAGTATAACTGACTCGAGATAGCCATTTATATTTTATGGTCGATGATTGCGGCACAGGCGTTGATAACGAAAATGACGGCTTGCGCGGGTCGATAAATGACATAAAAATTCCTTTTTCGAGGCTAAGTAATGTCGTACTAAACACACTCAACATCTATTAGAATGAATATAACGTTAAGTAAAAGATAGTTTATAACGCCGTTTATAATTGTTTTATTTAACCATACTGCATTTAATTAACATACAAAACATTACGATTGAGTAATATAGCAACAAGTTTAGAGGATATTACTCAAAAAGGTAAATACTTTTTTGAACTAAGTATAAAACTCTTATCTAATTTTATTTATCTCACAGCTCTATGGGTGTGATAGGATTTGTTAATACTTTTATATCTCTTCTTACCGGTACAATAATAACTTCGTTCTTCTTATCCGAGCCTTATTGACTATGTCCATATATCAGCTAAAGACTCAATTTCAAAATCAACTGCGGCCCATCAGTGATAAATTGGTCAGCTCTGGAGTAAGCGCCAATCAAGTGACCGTTAGCGCTATTGTACTTAGTGCGGGTAGCGCTTATGTGATTGCAAACATACCGCCGCAGGCAGGTAAAAAAACTCTAGTAGGTAGCGACCATAGCGAGCAAAATGCGCGTGCCTGGCTCATATTGCCCTTGGCACTGTTAGTGCGTATGGCACTCAACGCTATCGATGGCATGATGGCAAGAGAGCATCAGCAGGCCTCAACCTTAGGAGCGGTGCTCAATGAAGGTGGTGATATTCTGTCAGACTATTTATTAATAGCGAGTTTGTCTTCACATTTACCTGCCTCTACTGGCAAGAAACTATATCTTGAGTCCACCACTTTACAGCATCCAAAAATCTTCCATCCCGCGAAACTCTCAAATCACGCTCATCTAAAGCTGATTAATGGCTTAAGTACACTAACGGAACTAATCGCTATCAGCGCCCATCTGACAACTGGTGAGCGCGCCAATCATGGACCTTTGGGTAAAAGTGACCGAGCCTTGGAGTTAGGCGCTATTGGGGTTTTTATGGCAATTGATAAGCCTCGCGTTAATTTTAGAGGTTATCGTCAGCTTAATATTGGCTATATAAGGCCCATTCTTTGGCTAAATCAGCTATTACTCATCAAGACCTCGTTTAATCGTCTCGCCTTTATCGCTCAGCATTACTTCACGTACTATCATCCGCCACCAATAGCCAAATCTGTCGAGGCCATTAATACTGTTCGCTCACAAGGACGCGTCAACATGCCAGCCAAACCTATTAAAAATAAAACTAAAAACAGCCCTGTTAAAGAATCAACCAATAGCGCAAATTTATCGGCTAACATTATCGCTGAGCAAAGCTGCTTTAATGCTTATGACGGTACAGCGCTCTATTATCGCTATTGGTTAACTCAGCCATTAGTACAATTGGCTAATCAATCGAAACAGCAACAGCAGTCTGAGCAAAAGCAAGTCATACTCTTGCACCGAGGTCACGAGCATTCGGGACGTTTAACAGAATTAGCAGAGCGCTTTGCGCAGTCAGGCTATCAAGTGTTTGCTTGGGATGCGCGCGGTAATGGACGCTCAGGCGGTATCAAAGATCATGCTGATAGCGTCACGGAGCTTGAGCGTGACCTAAACGACTTTATCGAGTTAGTTATCGCCCAAACTGGTATTGCACTCGAAGATACTATTATTGTCGCAAGCAGCATAGGCGCAGTATTAGCCGCAGCTTGGGTGCATGATTATGCGCCAAATATTCGCGGTATGATCCTGGGCACGCCGGCGCTCAGTATTCGTCTCTATATTCCGTTTGCTATTCCGGCACTCAAGGTCGCGCGTAAGTTTGGTCTGATGTCTAGAGTATCTAGCTATGTGAAAGCGCAAGTACTGACCCACGATAAAGACGCGCAAGCGGCTTATAACGCGGACCCGCTGATTTCCGGTTCGATCTCTAGCGATTTATTAATCGATACCCATGCGACAGGTCAGCGCCTGCTTGACGATGCTGGCGCTATTACTGCGCCAACTTTTATCTTATGCGCGGGCAAAGATTACGTAGTAGATAAGCAAGCAGAACGCAGCTTTTATGAGCAGTTAAGCTCGCCTAATAAGCGCTGGCAGCTATACCCTGATAGCTTTCATGCGATATTTCATGAGACTAATAAAGTCGATATCTTCGATGATTGTATCGATTTTGCCGACAGCTTATTCGCTAACAGCGCCGATGAAGTGGACTTATCTGCCGCTCATATCAATAGCGCTAGTAAAGATAAAGTCGATCGTCTCGCAATTAAGCCGTTTAACCCAAGCTTTGCGATTACTCGCTTTGCTATGCAAAAATTCGGTCATGTCAGCGATGCCATTGCCACTGGTCTTGAGCATGGTTTTGATTCTGGCAGCTCGCTTGATAAGGTGTATGCCAATGAGCCAAAAGGCAGCAATGCTTTTGGCAAAGCGGTCGATAAGTTCTATTTAAACAATATCGGTTGGCAAGGGATTCGTATTCGCCGTCAGCATTTGTTAGAGCTTGGACGATTCGCTCTTGACCAACGTATGCAAACCACTAGCACAAACAGCGAAACCAAAAACAATCATTCAACGTTAACTATCCTCGATATTGCTAGTGGTAATGGTTATTACGTATTTGATTTATTACAAGAGTATGAGCAACTGCAAGCTGAAATGCGGGATTATGACGCGCACAACGTAAAAGTTATCGCTGACAAGGCGGTCAAATTAGGCTTTGATGATCGGGTCAATACGCTACAAAAAGACGCTTTTAATGACGCCAGCTATAAAGGCTATCAAGTCAATGACGCAAAAAATAGCTCATCAAACCGCTTCGATGTAGCGATCGCTTCAGGCGTGTTTGAATTATTCTCCGACAATACCTTAATTAGTACTGCACTAGAAGGTATAAATAACAGTTTAGCGCCTAACGGTTATTTACTTTATACCAATCAGCCTTGGCATCCTGAGCAAGAATTTATTAGCAAAACCTTAAACAATCATCGCGGTAGTCACTGGGTGATGCGCTGCCGCTCGCAGGCAGAGATGGATCAGCTAGTCTTGCAGGCAGGCTTTAAAAAGCTCGATATGCGCATCGATCGCTTCGGTATTTTTACGGTTTCTTTAGCTGTCAAAGTCGATTAACCCTCGATGAATAACGATACCTCCTTTCAAGTGAAACCTTATAACCGCGTACAGCTATTCTCAGGCGGCGGTTATAAGTTTGGCTACTATCTAGGCAGTTACGCGGCTCTATGTAAGCATCACTTAAAGCCTAACTTGATACTAGCCACTTGCGGCGGTAGTTTGGCAAGTCTCCTCGTCGATATCGCCCCAGATCCACAAGATCTAAAGCTTTTGCTCGAGAGTAAGGCGCTCTATAAAGTAGTGCAAGCCAGCCAGCATCGGCAAAACTTTGCACTAATCTCAAAACAACAAAAACCCAGCTATTTTTATCAAGGGCTAAAACGTTTAGCACTATCAAAACAAGCCACTCGATTATTCAAACTACATCAGCGGGAAAATCACGATGAGCTGTTAGCCGAGCTCAATAATTATGCTATGTTTGAGATTGCTAATGAGGCGGATTGGCTCACAGAGCTAACTAAACTAAAACCAACCTTTAATCCTATTAATTATGCTAATAATCATCCTGATATCGCGATTATTGCCAGCCGTATTACTCCAGTAGAGAATTCGCTGAGAAAAACGCCTCAAGCAAAAGATCTGCAGCTTGCCGCCGAATTACAAGAAGTGCTGTTTGCTCCTGCTAGCCTATTCGCTCATATCGATAAGCAGACTTTATCTTGCCCTACCCATCGCTATGCTCCTAGGCGTATTATGCAAGATATTTATCTCGTCACGGATTGGGATATCACGCAAGCGGTTAGAGCGTCGATGGCAGATATGTATTATCTACAGCCGACGTTTATTGAAGATGTGGGTTGGAGCTTAGGCGGTGTCATCGATTTGACTCCTATTGAGCTAGCCAGCCAGTTTGGAAATACCGTATTCGCTGAAACCAAAAGCCGCTACGATAAAGTACTAGCGGCACCTGCTATTCAGCGTATTTTTGGCTTTGACCCCAATGAGCGACTCGATGAGGTTTTATCTTTTAAGAATACTGAGCAAAATAAGGTTCATTGGTTGCCATTCGCTGATAATGGTAAAGCTCTAGCCGGTCAATATGTGTGCAAAAGACTTAATATACGACAAGGGCGACTTGATCTCATCCATGCTGATTACGATAAGTTCGTACAGCAAATGCAGGCCCAATGGCGCTATGGTTATCAGCGTACGCTTGAGTATTTGCAATCGAATGCTTTGGTTTAGTTACTTTTTATCCAATCCTGACTAAAGCGTTTCCTCATTTTGAACTGATATCACTCTACCGTTAATTGGAATATTTACTCTACCTCGTTAAAAGGACGTTACGATGCTATCTGCTACAAAAGCCAAAAATCACTCTAAAGCCAAGAAAGCCAATTTTAACAAGGCTACTTTACTGCTGAGTAGTACCCTCTTGCTAGCAGTATCCGCTCACGCCGCGGAAACAAGCCAAGCTGTGATTAATAATACTTCCCTCAACACCAACGCGATTAATCTAGCGATTATGACTGAGGCGCCAACGCTAGTATCGGAGACTCAGCGCGTAACCCTAGCCAAGTCAAACGCTGCAACCAACGCTTTATCGTCTCCTGCTACAACCCAAGCTGACCAAGCTATCTATTCAAGCTCGGCCATTCAGCATCCTTTATGGGCCAAAAATGGCATGGTGGCTAGCCAAGAAGCGCTAGCCTCCGATATTGGTCTGCAAATTCTAAAAGATGGTGGCAATGCCGTTGATGCAGCGGTAGCCGTTGGTTTTGCTCTAGCGGTTACCTTACCGCGTGCTGGCAATATTGGCGGCGGCGGCTTTATGATGATTTATGATGCTAAGCAAGACCAAACCATTGCCCTTGATTACCGCGAAAAAGCGCCCAGTAGCGCTACGAGTGATATGTATTTGGATAATGACGGCGAAGCAGTCAGCGATTTGTCGCGTTATCACGGTTTAGCGGTTGGCGTGCCGGGAACGGTAGCCGGACTACTCAAGGCTTTAGAAGATCATGGTACGATGACCCGCCAGCAAGTCATGGCACCAGCGATTGCACTAGCTTCTGACGGCATTGAAGTCACAGTGGGCTTGTCGGAATCATTAGAGGCGCTAAAAGAACGGCTACAAAAGTGGCCGAGTACTAAAAAGATATTCTTTAAGGCTGATGGCAGTACCTATCAGCCCGGTGAGCGTTTGCGTCAGCCACAGCTTGCGCGCGCGCTCAAACTTATCGCCGATAAAGGCGCTGATGGTTTTTATAAGGGAGATACTGCAAGCAAAATTGTGAAAGCGGTCAACGCGGCTGGCGGCGCTATGAGCTTACAGGACTTAGCGAATTATGAGGCTATCGCGCGTGAGCCTGTCAAAGGCAATTATCGCGGTTATGAGATTGTCTCTATGCCGCCGCCGTCCTCTGGTGGCATTCACATCGTACAGATATTGAATATCCTAGAAGGCTATCCGCTAAAAGACTATGGACAAAATAGCGCACAAACGATTCATTTAATGAGCGAGGCAATGCAATTGGCTTATGCCGATCGTGCAGAATATCTGGGTGATTCTGACTTTGTCGATGTACCGACTAGCGGGCTTACCGCGCGTCCTTACGCCAATAAACTACGCAATTTAATAGATGTAAATAAAGCCACGCCAGCAGCTAGTATTAGGGCCAATAACCCGCTGCCCTATGAGAGCGATCAAACCACCCATTTCTCCATCGTCGATAAAGCTGGCAATGCGGTGGCAAATACTTATACGCTGAACTTCTCTTATGGCACAGGCCTTGTCGCTGAGGGCACAGGTATTCTATTAAATAATGAGATGGACGACTTCTCTGCTAAGCCTGGCACTTCAAACGCTTATGGACTCATAGGCGGTGAAGCCAATGCCGTTGAAGCTGGCAAGCGTCCTTTATCTTCTATGAGCCCAACCTTAGTATTCAAAGATAATAAGCCCTATATCGTCACCGGCAGTCCGGGTGGTAGCCGTATTATTACTACCGTCACCCAAATCATATCTAATGTCATCGACCACGATATGAATATCGCTGAGGCCACGCATGCGCCGCGTATTCATGATCAATGGCTGCCCGATGAGATTCGTGTTGAGAAAGCCCTGAATATCGATACGGTCAAAAAGCTAGAATCTATGGGTCACAAAGTCAGCCCTAAGGACACCATGGGCTCGACGCAGTCTATTATGCTCACACCCACTGGGATTTATGGTGCTTCTGATCCTAGGATTGTCGATGCGGCGGTGGTTGGGTATTAGCTTAGCTATATATTTATAAATACGTTTCGCGAAACTGAGTGGGTGACATCCCTGTGAACTGTTTAAACTGGCGGCTAAAAGCACTATGATCGCTATAGCCGCAGTTTAATGATATTTGAGTAATAGACGTCTCTGGTAGCGCTAATAGTTTGATCGCTTGCTCAAGTCGTAGCTTTTGTACAAACTGTAATGGTGACATATTTAGCACAGCTTTAAAGGTACGCTCCAACTGCGATACACTCAAATTAGCCAGCTCTGCTAGCTGCACTATAGTAATCTTCTGATCAAGATGCGCTCGTACAAACTGTGCCACTTCAGCTAAGCGCGCATGTTTACGTAAAATGCGCTCGTTATCTTCATCGATATCGACCGATATACCTACCATTGCGATTATCTGTTTTTGTAGATTATAAATAGGCAGTTTGTTGGTAATACACCACCCCAACTGACCGGATGCATAGCTATGTAGTTCTAAATCATCAACGATTGACTTCCCTTCTTGCAACACTTTCATATCTTGCAAAATATAATCTTTACTCTGCCGATGAGAAAACACCTGCTCAGTAGTGAAGCCAATAATATCTTCCCTTTTATCTAACTTACAGCGTTTCAATAGAGTTCTATTCGCTAGCTGATAACGTGCTCTTTCGTCCTTCACAAAGAACACAACATTGGTCAAGGTATCGAGCAGAGGTAATAATAGTGAGACGTTACCAACAAATGCAGCGCTATTATCTGGATAATAACTAACCATACTTTCCATACTTTGCTGTAATGACATCGCCAGCGTTGTTGTTTCCTCTACTGTTCCAGCAATCATACGTCCTCCTTGTCGCATCAATTACATCTTGTTTTTTTACCATTATTTTCTTGCTAGTCTCAGAATCATACCTATCAAAGCAAACATTCAGTGGTCATAAAATAGCTTGTATAGGTCTTTTTAACGATTACTAAATCTTGGCGACTTTTAGATAAACTCTCTTATAGTGTACACCGTTACACTATGCAGGAATGCGCATTCTTTCTTAAAAAAACAGCAAGACGACTGATTTAAAAAAGTCCATTCTGTATATAGACCTTAAATATTAGGTCATACGGAATATAAGTTTTTCACGGATGAATTAGGACGTCGGTCATGACTTCTACACTATTTAATTTCAAAATTATTGACTCTCATACTGGCGGTGAGCCTACCCGTATGGTTTATGACGGCTTCCCTGACCTTGTCGGTGACACCATTCAAGATAAGCTGCATTATTTCAAACAAAACTTCGACCATCTGCGTCAAAGTATCATTCTAGAGCCACGCGGCAATGATGTCCTTGTCGGTGCGCTACTCCTTCCTACATCTGATCCTAAAGCCACAGCAGGCGTTATCTTTTTTAACAATGCTGGTTATTTGGGTATGTGCGGACATGGCACCATTGGCGTCATTGCCTCTTTAGCGTATCAACAACAAATTACGGCTGGCGTCCATTGGCTTGAGACTCCAGTAGGCCTGGTTCAAGCCACACTTCATGATGATGGTAGCTGCAGCGTCCAAAACGTCCCCTCTTATCGTTATAAAAAACAAGTCGAAGTGCAAGTTCCGGGGCTAGGGCTTATCCGTGGCGATATCGCATGGGGTGGTAATTGGTTCTTTTTGGTTAGTGAGCACGGGCAGAATATTCAGGCCAATAATGTAAAAGAGTTAACTCAAGTTACTCTGCAGATTAAGCAAGCTTTAGTCGCTGCTAATATTACAGGCGAAAATGGTGGCGAGATTGATCATATTGAGCTTTTCGCTGATAGCAATAATGCCCAAGTAGATAGCAAAAACTTTGTATTGTGTCCAGGTTCAGCCTATGACCGCTCACCTTGCGGCACCGGTACTAGTGCCAAACTTGCCTGTCTAGCTGATGATAATCGTCTGGAACCTAAGCAGTTATGGCGACAGCAAGGCGTTGTTGGTAGCGTATTTACCGGCAGCTACCAGTATGCCACTGACCTCAAAAGCACCTCTGCGACGACCTATCCTGTAAACACTATTATTCCGACGATTTGCGGCCACGCTTATGTTTGTGCTGAGACCACACTTATCGTTCAAGCAGATGACCCTTTTAAATGGGGCATACCAGCTTAGTCGCTTGAATTCAGTAAGCTGGCAACTATAAGCGCGTAGCATTATTTAAGTACAATCGAGAATATTTATGAATACCTCAGACTTCGACTTACATATTATTGGCGGCGGCATTATTGGCTTAGCTACTGCAGTAACGTTGCAAGCGCGAGGCCTAAAGGTTGCATTACTTGAAGCAAACGAGATAGGACAAGGCGCTTCAATGGGTAATGCTGGACATATTGCCACAGAACAAGTATTTCCTATTGCTGATGCCAGTATGCTGCGCCATATTCCAGCTATGCTCTTTAATCCAGCAGGGACGCTACGCCTAGATTGGCGTTACCTTCCGCGCTTAATGCCATGGGCCATGCAGCTTTTGATGAACATGCGCGCTGAGCCCTTTGAGCGCATCCATCAAGCCTTATTAAACTTAAACCAACACAGCCTGCAATCTTGGCAAGACTTTAGCACTCAATGGCAGCTAAACGACTGGGTGCAGATAAAAGGTTCATTATTAACGGTCGAGAAGCAAAGCAGCGTTGCGCCTCTAATTGCGCATGGCAAACGCCTTAATGATATTGGTGTGATCAACGAATTACTAAACAAACAAGAGTTGTTAGCACGTGAGCCCGCCTTACAGGACAACCAGCTCAATGCATTATTTTTCCCTGATACGGGACATATCACCAATTTAAAAGCGGTCATTAACCAGTTGACAGACACTTTTAGACAATTAGGTGGTCATATCATTGAGCACTGCCGAGTGCTTGAAGCCAGCCTAAACATAGAGGGTATCCACCTGAAAACCAGTCAAGGTGATATCTCAGTATCCAAAGTCATGTTATCTGCAGGCGCACACTCTAAAAATTTGGCCAAGCAGCTCACAGGGGTAAACATTCCCTTAGATACCGAGCGCGGTTATCACTTGATGCTCCCCTGTGAGCGCCAGCGTTTGCAGATACCTGTATCAAGTATGGATAGACGTTTCATCATGACTCCGATGCAAGAAGGTCTGCGCCTAGCTGGCACTGTGGAGTACGCAGGGCTTGAAGCTCCTGCCAATATGCAGCGCGCCCAAATGCTGTTACAACAAGCGCAGCCTATGCTCAAAGCGCCCTTAAATACAGAAGACAGCATGCCGTGGATGGGATTTCGGCCATCGACAGCAGACTCGCTACCAGTCATCGATAAAATTGAGCGGGTATTTTTGAACTTTGGTCATCAGCATTTGGGTTTAACGCAAGCAGTCGTCAGTGCGCAGATGATTGCAGAGTACTATTTTGACGAACCCCATACTATTGACCCAAAACCTTATAAGCTTCAGCGTTTTAAGAGAGGGCCTTAATAGTATCAATACTAATAAAAAACGTTGTGCTAAAACCCTCATATTTGATCCTATGATTTCAATTAAACAACCAAGCAGTTTACTCGTCATTGAATCACAGCTGATTCAATCATCATTAAGAAAACCACTATTAATAAGGATAGTCTCATGAACATAAATGGAATTTTAGTCCCGATCGTTACTCCTTTTGACAACAATGGCGACGTTGATGCGCAAAAGCTAACCAAGCTCGTTGAAGCCTTTATCGATAAAGGCGTTTCCGGCATCGTTGCTTGTGGTACTACGGGCGAGTATTACACCTTTTCAGAAGCAGAGCGCGAGCTGGTCTTAACCACGATCGCTAAAGCTGCTAAAGATAAGGTCACCTTAATCGCTGGCATCAATAGTTTATCAACGGATCACTCTATCGAACTCGCTAAGCAAGCTAAAGAGTTAGGCTATGACGGGCTGATGCTATCTGCCACCCCTTATAGCTTACCTGAGCAAGATGGCGTAATTGCTCACTTTGAAAAAGTCGCCGACGCCAGCGAGCTACCTATCATCATGTATAACTTCCCTGATCGGGTCGGCGTTAGCATCGAGTTTGAGACGGTCGCCCATTTAGCCAAACATCCTAATATCGCCGGCGTCAAAGAAAGTAGCGGCGACTTTAGTCATGCGCTGCGTATGCTGCAAGCTGATTTTGATAATTTTGAAGTGGTTTGCGGCTGTGATGACCAGCCTGTTGATTTCTTCTTTTGGGGCGCGAAAAGCTGGATAGCCGGTGCAGCGAACGTTTTTCCGGCAGAACAAGTAGCACTCTTTAATGCGACCCAACAAGGCGATTGGGATAAAGCCAAAAAAATCATGAGTGAGATTTATCCTGCTATCCACTCTATGGAATCTGGCAACTATAACCAAAAAGCTAAAGCGGGCTGCTTAAAAGGCAGCATGGATGTTGGCTCAGTACGTGTGCCGTTAACTGACATGCCAACTGATGAAAAAGAAGAGTTTCTAGCACTGTTGTCTAAATAGTACTCCGTTTAGTAAAAAAATATTAAGCATAATTAACGCTAAGTTTGATGCCTTATTCAAAATTGAAACCTAAGCTTTCAAACCTACGTTATCAAGCTTAGCCGACAAGGATTAAAAAAATGACCGTTAAAGAACAACTCACTAAAGAACAAGTATTTGAGCAAGCCAAGCAGCAAAAGCTGTGGGCGGGACATCTAATAGCCGCTGACGACTTGTCAGAAGCGACTTTGGACAATACTACTCCAATTGATAATAGCGTGATCGGTCAGATTGCCTCTGGTACTGCCGATGATGTCGATGCCGCTGTAAAAGTGGCGCGCGATAGTTTTGAAAATGGAGAATGGCGCCGTCTAGCGCCTGCAGAACGTAAAGCCATCATGCAGCGTTGGTGTAGCCTAATGCATGAACATTTTGAAGAGCTAGCAGCTTTAGACTGTGTTGATGCTGGCAAGCCGATTACTGAATGCTTGAACACGGACATGCCAGCGACTGTCGAAACTTTTGAATGGTATGCCGAAGCCGCCGACAAGATCTTTGGTAAAGTCGCCCCGACAGGTAACGATGCTTTAGGACTCATCGTCCAAGAGCCAATCGGTGTCGTCGGTGCGGTATTACCATGGAACTTCCCTGCGCAAATGTACGCCTGGAAGGTCGCTCCTGCTCTCATCATGGGTAACTCCGTTATCGTTAAACCTGCTGAGCTAACCTCATTATCAGCTTACCGTTTAACCGAACTTGCCTATGAAGCAGGCGTACCAAAAGAGGCGCTACAGATGGTTTGCGGCCTTGGTGAAAATGTCGGCGCCGCTTTAGGTCAGCACATGGATGTCGACATGGTGTCCTTCACTGGCTCAACTGAGGTCGGACGTTTGTTCTTACAGTATGCCGCGCAAAGCAACTTAAAAGAAATTGTCTTAGAGTGCGGTGGCAAAAGCCCGCAAATTGTTTTTGATGATGCTGCGCTTGATGATGCTGCCATTAACGATATATTATCCGCCGCCTTTTGGAATATGAGTGAGAACTGTAGCTGCGGCTCACGTTTATTAGTCCATAGCAGCCAAAAAGAGCATCTCCTTGATAAGTTAAAAGAGGGACTTAAAGAATGGAAAGTCGGTTCACCTTATGATGTCGATACCGCTATCGGCCCAATGATTGAAAAAGCACATTTTGATAAAGTTTCTCACTATCTCGAGACTGCAAAAGAGGAAGGCGCAACTATCGTTGCAGGCGGCTCTATTCGAGAAGACTTAGGTAGCGGTTGGTATGTTGAACCTACTATTTTCGATGAGGTTACAGCCGATATGACTTTGTTCAAAGAAGAGGTTTTCGGCCCCTTGTTAGCGGTCACTACTTTTGAGAGTGAAGAAGAAGCTATTCAATTAGCCAATGAGACCAATTACGGCTTGGCAGCCTCTTTTTATACGCAAAATATCAAACGCGCTTATCGAGTAGCCTCTGCTATTAAAGCCGGTACGGTTTCGATTAATGGCTTCTCAGAAGGTGATATCACTACTCCGTTCGGAGGCTATAAGCAATCTGGATTTGGGGGTCGTGACAACGGACTTGAAGCGTTGGCACAGTATGCGCAAACCAAAACCATTTGGTTGGTTAACTAGTAGCCCTAGTTGGTTTTTATGTCACCTGATGTTGTGACTGAACAGTGTTTTTTATTATCAGAATAACCCAAGACTTTAGTCACACACTTACAAGGAAGTAAGACTATGGAAGCGATTATCAATACCATCGTCGGTTATATATGGAGCGATGCGTTAGTTTATTTAGCACTCGGTGTCGGTATATATTTCACCATCATGACCCGCGGAGTGCAGTTCCGCTATCTCAAAGAGATGATTAAACTATTATTTGACAAACAAACTTCAGCCCAAGGCATTAGCTCCTTCCAAGCTTTTAGTATGGCTTTGTCGGGCCGTATCGGTGTCGGCAACATTGCTGGAGTCGCTACTGCCATCGCAGCAGGTGGGCCAGGCGCCGTATTTTGGATGATTGTCATGGGCCTGCTCGGTGGCGCTAGTGCCTTTATTGAATCAACGCTTGCACAGGTTTATAAGCATACTGTTGATGATCAGTATCGTGGCGGCTCACCATTTTATATCGAGCGTGGGCTTAAGATGAAGCCTTTTGCTCTTGTCGTCGCTGCTGTGACCTGTTTGTCCTACGGTGTTCTAGTGCCAGGCGTACAAGCAAATACTATTGCTGACTCTTTTAATACCGCCTTTAATCTCCCCCCTATGGCAACTGGTATCATTATCGTAGCACTGCTAGCCTTTATTATCTTTGGCGGTATCAAACGTATTGCAAGCTTTGCTGGTACTGTAGTGCCTTTTATGGCGATTGGCTATATTTTGCTCATGGTTGTCGTCTTAGGTTTTAATGCCTCAAACCTACCCGCCATGTTTGCTCTGATCTTCAAAAGCGCTTTTGGTATGGACGCTGTATTTGGTGGTATTGTCGGCACCGCTATTTCTTGGGGCGTACGCCGTGCGGTCTTCTCAAACGTAGCAGGCGCAGGTGAAGCAACCTTCGGCTCCGCTGCTGCAGAAGTATCTCATCCTGCCAAACAAGGTTTAGTACAAAGCTTTTCTATCTACGTCGATACGGTTCTGGTCTGTACTGCTACTGCCTTGATGATACTATCTACTGGTATGTACAACGTCATTCCTGCAGAAGGTATGGTATTAGTCGAAAACATGCCAGGCGTTGCAGCTGGAACTGCATTTACTCAAGCTGCGGTCTCAACTGTATTTAGCCAATATGGTAGTGCCTTTGTCGCTATCGCCATTTTCTTATTTGCCTTTACCTGTTTAATTGCTTATTACTATATCGCTGAGACTACACTCGTTTATCTAGATCAAAAACTGCGCTACCCTGTTTTAAAAACTGTATTAAAAATAGTATTTTTAGTTATTTGCTTCACTGGCAGTATGCAATCAGTCGGCGTGATGTGGGCGCTAGGTGATATTGGCTTCGGTAGCATGTGTTATCTTAACTTCATAGCTATCTTGTTGCTCAGTAAAACCGCTTTAAAAGTTCTGAAAGATTACGACGAACAAAAGAAGCTGGGACTCGATCCTGTCTTTGATCCTAGGAAGGTAGGTATTGAAAATGCTGATTTTTGGATAGAGTATAGCGATAAATATGATAAACGTTAATCCATAACAGTCTCATTCTTAATTATCCAATAAAAAATCTTCTATATCTTAATGGTTTAGAAGATTTTTTATTGAATGACAAATTATTATCCGTTACTCTCACTGCAGCAATAACGCTTGAAAATGTGGCTGTCAGCGCCAAACAATGCTATCATTAGCGGCTGATATAGAGAGCACTGCCATTTTATTGACAGTATTTTTTATGGATTAAATGCTTGATAATAAGCATTATTTTTCATAAAAATCATCACGGCGTGAAAAAAAACAATAACAAAATAATACCCTTGGCTTATCTCCAACCCGCTTTCTCACCTGGCTTCTTTAAGAGTACTCTATGGCATTTGTACACCTCGGCATTCATAGCGAATATTCTATTACCGATTCTATCGTGCGTATCAAGCCACTAATCAAGGCGGCGGTGGCAGATGGTCAGCAAGCGCTGGCATTGACCGATTTATCCAACCTTTATGCCACGGTGAAGTTTTATCGTGGCTGTTTAAATGCTGGCATCAAACCTATCATCGGCAGCGAAGTCATCATGGATAATGAGGACACGAGACTGACGTTGCTAGCTTTGGATAATGAAGGTTATCAAAACATTACTCGCATCGTCTCGCTAGGCTTCACCGAAGGCCGCGCTGATCCTGCCAATCACGGCACCCCTATCGTCAAGCGTAGCGATATCCTTGCTCATGCTGCAGGCGTCATTGTCTTATTTACCGAAAAATCTGATGTCGGACAGGCGCTGATTGGCTCTATGCCAGAGCGCGCGGATGAGCTCCTTATTGAATGGCAGGCCAAGTTTGCCGATCGCCTATACTTTGCAATAAAACGTACCAATCGCAGCGGCGAAGACGCGTTTATTCAAGCGGCTATTCATGCTGGCGCTAAGCATCGTATTGCCCTAGTTGCTCACAACGACGTGCGTTTTTTACAGCAAGAGGACTTCGATGCTCATGAAGCGCGCGTGTGTATTGCCGGCTCTTACGTCTTAGCAGATGCCAATCGTCCACGAAATTACTCTGATGAGCAGTACCTAAAAACTCAAGCACAAATGCAGCAGCTGTTCGCTGATATTCCGCAAGTTATCGATAACACTATGCGCTTAGCGACGCGTTGTAACGTTACCTTAACCCTCGGTATTAACGTGTTGCCTGATTTTCCTGTGCCTGAGGGCGAAACCATCGAGTCGTTTTTTCGGGCTGAGTCGCAGCGCGGTCTTGAGCACCGACTGGACAAGCTGTTTCCTGTTGTCGAGCGTAATGAGAGCTGGAGTGACTTTCGTAAGCAGTACGATGAGCGCTTAGAATATGAGCTAGGTATTATCTTATCGATGGGCTTTCCTGGTTACTTCTTAATCGTTATGGACTTTATCCGCTGGGCAAAAGCCAACGGCGTGCCTGTCGGTCCGGGGCGTGGCTCTGGTGCCGGCTCCTTAGTGGCCTATGCACTGAACATTACTGATCTTGATCCCATTCATTATGATTTATTGTTTGAGCGTTTTTTGAACCCCGAGCGGGTATCGATGCCGGATTTCGATATTGACTTTTGTATTGAAGGGCGCGACCGCGTCATCGATTATGTAGCGCAAACTTATGGCCGTGAGGCAGTCTCGCAAATCATCACCTTCGGTACTATGGCGGCCAAAGCGGTGGTGCGTGACGTGGCGCGAGTACAAAGCAAGTCGTACTTTTTAGCCAACAAAATCTCTAAGCTCATCCCTAAAACGCCTGGCATCACTCTCAGCCAAGCGCTAGAGCAAGAGCCGCAGCTCAAAGACTTAATCTCTAACCCTGATAATATGGATTATGAAGATGCCATTGAGATCTGGGAGATGGCGATTAAGCTTGAAGGCGTGTGCCGTAACGTCGGTAAGCATGCCGGCGGCGTACTCATCGCTCCGCATAGGATCACCGATTTTAGCGCGATTTATTGTGATGACGAGGGTCACCGTGTCAGTCAGTTTGATAAAGATGATGTTGAAGATGTCGGACTAGTGAAGTTTGACTTTCTGGGACTGCGTAACTTAACTGTCATCGATGCGGCGGTGAAAAACATCAATGAGCGCCGCGCTCGTGAAGGTAAAGAAGTTTTAGTATTAGAAGATTTGCCACTAGACGATAGCAAAGCCTATAAACTACTGCAAGATGCCAAAACTACCGCCGTGTTTCAGCTTGAGAGTATGGGTATGAAAAAGTACCTAGCCAAGTTGCAACCAACGAATATCGAAGATGTGATCGCGATGTGCGCCCTCTACCGTCCCGGTCCTCTCGATGCTGGCATGGTAGAGATGTATATCGACCGTAAGCATGGCCGCGAAGAAGTCATCTACGATCATCCCAATCTTGAACCGATACTGCAAAATACCAATGGCGTTATTGTCTATCAAGAGCAAGTGATGCAGATCTCGCAGGTGATGGCCGGTTACAGTCTCGGCGGCGCAGATATGCTGCGCCGAGCTATGGGTAAAAAGAAACCTGAAGAGATGGCCAAACAGCGCGATATCTTTGTCACTGGTGCCACCGATCAGGGTATCGATGAGGTCACCTCAGGCGGTGTTTTCGACTTGATGGAGAAGTTCGCCGGTTATGGTTTTAACCGCTCGCATTCTGCCGCTTATGGGGTGCTCGCTTATCAGACCGCTTATCTTAAGCGCTACTATCCAAGCGAATTTATGGCAGCGGTACTCACCTCAGATATGAACAACACCGATAACGTGGTGTTCTTTATCAATGATTGCCGCGAGAACTTTGGCTTAACCGTCATTAATCCTTCGGTTAATCGCAGCGCTTGGCATTTTGTCGCTGATACCCCGACCAATATCATCTATGGCTTAGGTGCAATCAAAGGCGTCGGTGAAGGCGCGGTTGAATCTATTGTCGAAGCGCGTCGCCTTGATGGACCTTTTACCGACTTATACGACTTTTGTCGCCGCGTCGATATTAAAAAAGTTAATAAGCGCACGCTTGAAGCTTTGGTTAGTGCCGGCTGCTTTGATGACTTTGCTGCCACGTTGCGACCTGACCTGCCAGACGATGCTGCTTACGAGATACGCGGGGCATTGATGAGTCAATTGCCAAGTGCAGTGCAAGCCGCTGAACAAGACCGCAAAAATGGCGAGCTTGGTATGATGGATTTGTTCGGTGAGATGGACAGCGTGGTTGCTGCGCCGCCGCTGAAAATGACCCCTGAACTGATTTGGGGCGATAAGCATCGCCTAAAAGCCGAGAAGAATACTTTAGGCCTTTATCTTACCGGTCACCCGATTAATGAGTATTTAGATGAGCTCAAACGCTACACTTCAGGGACGCGGCTCAACAAACTCACCGACACTGGTTATAACGGTAGCTGTTACTTCGCGGGTCTTATTATCGACATGGCAAACTTCGGTAATCGCCATGTCATTACTTTAGATGACGGTACCTCACGGCTTGAAGTCAGCTGTTATGCTGAGCGTTTCAATCGCGTCAAAGAGCAGCTAAAAGTCGATGAAGTGGTCATCATCAAAGGCAGTATCCGTGAGCGTGATGGACGCCTATTCGCTCGCCTTGATAATGCGATGACGATGGTCGATGCGCGTCTGCGCTGGCTAAAAAAAATCAGTATCAAAGTGCACCATGAAGACCTCAAACTTCTGGCCCGCCTGCAGCCTTTATTAAAATCGGCACAAGCTGACATCATCCCAGCGCCAAGACTGTCTCATTATGGCGAAGATGATGAGCTAGAGGGCGACGCTCAAAACTACTATGATAGCGCTATGGGCGCAAGCTTATATGATGAAGAGGGCAATGATCTTATGGCTTTAGAGTCTCATACTGCTAATGGTGATGAAGATAATTTCACTTATAATGACAGCGTCATGAACGATAACTGTACGCCTCTTGGTCTCAGCGTTTACGCCGATTATGGCATTGCGAATGTCGGTTTATCAGAGCATTGGCGTGTCTATCCTAATGATGATAATCTACAGCAGCTAAAGACGATGATTAGTGAGGATAACCTGCATTTTCATTACAACTAATATTTGCACTGCTAATGGTAGTATTGGCCGTTAGTAAATTCAACTTAAGTAACCTTTATACCCTTATTGGACCTTTTTATCATGACTGATGCTGAGTACAAAAATATTAACACCATTGGCGATAGCTTCAATAGTCTCCCTCAAGTCATCATCGATGATGCTCAATTCGAGGAGATGCGCGACTTACTAGAAGAGGACTTTGTCGATTTAGTACAAACCTTTATTGACGATAGCAAACAGCGAATTGTGCTGATGCAAGCGGCGCAAGTCAATAATGATAATGCCAATGGCTTTGAGTTCGCCCATGCCTTAAAGGGGGCTAGTGCTACCCTAGGCGCTACGCAGTTAGTAACGCTCAGCGAGCAGCTAGAGAGCGCTTGTCGTAGGCAGCAGATTAGCAACCAAAGTGAGCTAATTACGCGCTTGTCAACCGCACTTTTGGACGTCGAACAAGAGATCAACCAACGTTTAGGGTTATAGATATGACGTCCACTCCTTCTGCATCCGGCGTCCTAAAAGTTAGCGATTATTTATCCTGCCTGCAAGTCGTGATGGTCAATACTACCCTACCTGCCAATATCGGTTCAGCAGCGCGGGCCATGCATACTATGGGTTTATCTCATTTAACTGTCGTCGATCCTAAGCTGCCAATAGATGAAACTAGTGTCTCCCACGCAGCAGGTGGTAGTGAAATATTGGCAGCCGCTCACATCGCACCCACTTTAGAAGAAGCGATTGGCGATTGTCAGTTAGTGTTTGCCGCTAGTAGTCGTAGTCGTCATCTTCCGCGTCCCGTGGTGACCCCCGTGCAGGCGGCTAAAATCATGTTAGAGTTTATTGATGCGCAAACGGATATTGGTACTCAATCCAAGCTATCAGCAGCAAGCCAACCTAAGATTGCAATCCTCTTTGGTCGTGAAGATCGTGGCCTAACCAATGAGGAGCTGGCCTTTGCCGATTTTCATATCCAAATCGATGCCAATCCTGACTACCCGGTGCTCAATGTCGCCTCAGCGGTGCAAGTCATCGCTAGCTTTATCTTTGCCTATGCGCAAACTCATAAAGCGAGTGCTAATCCTAAGCTCATTGATAAGAGCAGTGATGACGAGGACCAAGCTGCCGCCTCCTTAGTCAATACTTTTATCCGTCAGCAATGGGATGAGCCCGCTATCACTCAGCAGCAATTACAAAAGCTCACTCAGCGCAGTACTGAACTGATGGTGGCACTTAATCTCGCTGATAGTGATCACTTAAGATCACTGCCAGCACGTCTATCGCGACTGGGCTCACGTCTGCAGCTTGACCAAAAAGAATATCAGCTATTGAGTGCTTTGATAGCTAAACTCTCAAAGGATTACTAACCTTATAGAAAACTAAATGGAGTTCATTATGAATTGGACAGTTTACTTATCTGGTGAGATTCACACAGACTGGCGCGAGCAAATCATGCAAGGTGCAAAAGATCATGGCCTAAATATTGAATTCACCTCGGCCGTGACTGATCACGACGCTAGCGATGCTGCGGGTGATGTACTGGGTGAGAACGACAAGCAATTTTGGCGCGATCATCAGTCGTCTAAGGTCAACTCCATTCGCACTAAAACCTTAATTCAGAACTGTGATATTGCCATCATTCGCTTTGGTGATAAATACAAGCAGTGGAACGCAGCCTTTGATGCCGGCTTTTGCGCCGCTTTAGGCAAGCCGTACATCACTCTACACAACGATGATATTATTCATCCGCTAAAAGAAGTCGACGCGGCCGCTATGGCATGGGCACAGACCCCAGAACAAATTGTCGAAATCCTTAAATATACCACTAGCAATACTTAAGCAGTCGTCATTAAAAGTAAGACACTAAGCAGAATTCATATAATTCTGCTTTTAGTTAATAAACCTACATTATTTGCTAATCTGTTGTTATTTATGGCTTAGAGCTATATTTTGTAAGGCAAAGCTGCTATAACTAAAAACTATAAGCAAGCAGTTTAATTCAGTATGTAATCAAAGAATATGATAGGACGCGTTATGCCATCGCCATCTACCCTACTTAAATCGCTCAAGACGGCCAAAAAAGACCTCAAAGAAGACATCGAAGCTGTCTTTAAGCGTGACCCTGCCGCTCGCAATAGCTTAGAAGTTATTCTAACTTATCCTGGTATTCATGCTTTGATACTACACCGCGGCGCCCATTACTTATGGAATCATGAGCAAAAACTCGCCGCGCGCGTGATATCCTACGGCTCACGTATCGTGACTGGTATTGAGATTCATCCTGCCGCTAGAATTGGTAAACGCTTTTTTATCGATCATGGTGTGGGCGTAGTGATTGGCGAGACTGCTGAGATTGGCAATGACGTCACTTTATACCACGGGGTGACTCTGGGCGGGGTCTCACAAAATAACGGTAAACGTCATCCTACTTTGGAAGACGGCGTCACCGTTGGCGCTGGCGCAAAAGTATTAGGGCCATTCGCAGTCGGCAAGAACGCTAAGATTGGCTCGAATGCAGTAGTAGTCAAGCCCGTTCCTGCCAACGCAACGATGGTCGGTAGTGCCGCGCGTATGATCTCTGAGTATCATGACGAAAAAGGCAACCCGATCGTTGCAAAAATCAATGACTCTAAACAACAAGAAAAAGCAGCGAAAGGCATTATCACTGATAATCAGCAAGCAAAAGCACCACAAAAGGACCTTAGTCCCGACAAGGCTACAAGCTCGGCTCGTGATACCGCGTTTCAAGCTTATGGTATCGATCCCTCATCACAAGATCCTGTTGCTGAAGCTTTTGCCAAAATGCTTGAGCACATTCAGCAGTCTGAAACCCGCTTAGACCAATTACAGAAGGCCATGTGCAAAATAGATCCTGACTTTTGTCAAAAAGAGTACGATAAGCTGTGTTTAGAAGATATCGATGTCATCGATCAAGGTGATATGGATCAAGCGGCTACGCCTGAGAAATAGTCATAGGTTTGATCAGCTAAGTGAAGAGTGAGCTATAACTCACTCCTCACTTTTTATTAAATATTGATAAGTAGACATCAATACTTTACTTTTTTAATTCATTATCAAGCCACTCTTTTAGTACCACTGCTTGATTATGCTCTTCGTCCTTTGCGCCATAGACTAAAGTGACATTGTGTTTTTTCAGCTGTGTTTTTACTTTATCCATTAGCTCATTTTTAAGCTCATTCTCTGCCAATTCTTTTTTATAAGCTTTTTTGAAATCGTTAAACTTATTCGCATCATGATCGAACCACTCTCGCAAATCTTCAGATGGGGCTAGCTCCTTTGGCCACCAACTAAAGCTTAACTCTTCTTTTTTGATACCCCTAGGCCATAAACGATCGACTAGTATACGATAGCCGTCGTCCCTACCTTTTTCGCTATAAGCTCTTCGTATTTTTATATCATACATAAGGGATCACTCCTTTTTAGAATACTACCTCTATTTGAACCTTTAAAATGATGAATTCGGTTGCGTTAAAAACTCTATTTCTTCAGCGCTAGACGTTCGCTCTAAAATGTCATTACGGTGTGGATAGCGACCAAAACGATCTATAATCACTTTATGTTTGATTTCAGCGTGTACTGTCTCTGAATTCGTATACTTTTCAAATAACGGTATCGCTTGTTCATGGATAACCTTAGACTCGCTATGCATATAAGGCATCAATAAGAATTTACGCTCCTCTACCGTTTGTAGATGCTGCAAATCATTAGCCGCTACCGCCTCTTGCGCTAACACTAATGCCATGCCATCTTGCGCAAAAGCTGCTGCTGTATCGCGGTAGATATTTCGTGAAAACTGGTCTAATACGATAATCTCGGCTAAACGGCCATTTGGACTGCTGCGCCAATTATGAAATTCAGCTACCGAGGCTTGCGCAAGTATGCCGCCAAAGCGCTTCTGTAGCAATTTATCGAAACTTAAATCTTTTTCAAAAAACTGTTGACTGCCTACCTCATCAAAACAAAACTCTAGTATTTCATGGTATGTATGATAAGCGTTGTTCACAGAGTCCCTCTTCAAAAACTTAATAAACTCGCATAATATTAGCTTATCAGTACGGGCAATGCATAGTTTTGTACTCCTAAACTACAAGTCTTTAAGCTTCATTACTGAAAGCTAGCCCATAATAGCCTATAGTAGTTGGTCAATCACAAGCTTTACTCTTTTACTGAAAACAATATTAATTATAACTATAACGATTAGGAGGCATTATGGCACGCTTACAAGATAAAGTGATCATCATCACTGGAGCAGCTCAAGGCATGGGTGAGACGCATGCCAGGCTTTGTATTAATGAGGGCGCGAAGGTGGTTTTGACTGATATCAGTAGTGAAAAAGGCGAAGCTTTGGCAAAAGAGCTTGGCGATAACGCTTTATTCGTCAAACAGGATGTCACAAAAGAAGAAGACTGGGCACACCTTGTTCAACAAACTAAAGATAAGTTTGGGCAAATTGATGTTTTAGTTAACAACGCTGGTATCACCACCCACAAGTCAATTCTGGACACTTCAATAGAGGACTACCGCAAGATACTTGAAATCAATCAAGTGTCAGTATTTTTAGGGATGAAAGCGGTTATTCCTACTATGACAGCAGCCAAGCAAGGTTCGATTATCAATATCTCATCGATTAACGGCTTAGTGGGCGGCGCTATTGGCTATACCGACTCTAAGTTTGCGGTACGCGGTATGACCAAAGCCGCGGCTCTCGAATGTGCGCCGCATGGTATTCGTGTCAATTCCATCCATCCTGGCGTTATTGCCACCCCTATGATTACCCAAGGCGACACTAAAGATGCAGTAGAGGCTTTTGCCAAAACGATTCCGATGAAACGGGTGGCAGAGGCTGAAGAAGTCAGCGGTATGGTACTGTTTTTGGCCTCAGATGACTCAAGCTACTCTACCGGTTCTGAGTTTGTTGTTGATGGCGGCTTGACCGCGCAGTAGTTCATTAAAATTTTTTTTGAAAAGAGCTAGATTATTACTCTAGCTCTTTTTTTGTAGCTCATTTATAGTAGTCATCTCATGGTCTGCAAAAGGAAAGCGCTCTGCTATAACAATCCATTTATTTTCATTTATGCTTAGGCTATTTTGTTTATAATCTGTCTTTACTAATAAAATATCGATATCCATACTCACCTTGGTAACCGCTCCTTGATTACCTGAGATTATTGACTTCTGCGCACGCTCTCTGCCACATTCGTCCTCTAAATTTTTACAAAACGTCTGTAGCTGATCTAATGTCATACTTTGTGTCAAATCTAAATAGACACTTTGATTGACATAATCAGCTTTCGGCTGCTGTAAAGTCGCGGTAATATCAGGATTTTTAACGGCGTTAGATAACTCAATCTCACCAAGCTCAGCTAGACTTTTTTGGACATGCGATAAGTAATAGTCCGCCTGATAGTTACTACCCAACGCCAATAACGCTGCACTCACTGACAGCGATTGCAGCTCAGTAAAACTAAGCCTTAACAAGCTTCCTAGCTGCAAATCCGCCAAATCTTTATTGCTCATTAGTCAGATTGTCTGTGTGTTTAGCTTCAGTTTTTGCCAAGCGCGTAATTTGTACCCCAACCGCGTTTGCTTCTTTAATAGCTGTCGGCTTAGCTACGCTTAAAGTTACTTTTTGGCAGTAATACTTCGCTAATAGCTTCTCGGCAATTTGCGCGGCTAGATGCTCAAGCAGTTTTGCTTTAATTTCCTTGCACCAAATGCTGACATCATCACAGACTTCTTTGTAGCTTAAGGCATCTTTAACATCATCTGATAGAGCTGCTTTGCTGATATCCGTTTCTAAGGTGATATCGATTAAAATAGGCTGAGTGATTGCGCGCTCCCAGTCAAAGACGCCAATAACCGCCTCAACGGTTAAGCCTTTGACAAATACGACATCTGCTTCGCTATTGAGCATACTGTTATCCTTAATTACGATTTCTTATATACCTCAAACTTAACTATATTTAAAAAGTGCTGTTTAAGATTTAATATGACAAATTTACATAGGGATTTGCCGGGCTGAAGTCACAGCCTCCATGATACTAAGCATATTTTCCCTAATTTAACATAGACTGATATTTGATAGACTGCTGCTTAGCAAAAAATTTCATCAAGCGGTCTCATTTGTCACTGCCATTTTTAGCATTTTACTCGGGCGATGTCGCCACAAATCGATACTGAATAATAATAGGCCTAACCATATCAAGCCAAACACTGCTAAGCGATGCAGATCAAAAGGCTCTTTATAGTAAAACACCGCTAAGAAGAAGATAAAGGTCGGTGTTAAGTAATTCATAAAGCTTAGAATACTATAGGCGACTAGCTTAGTGGATTTATTAAACAATAAAAGCGGTATCAAGGTTATTGGTCCTGCCAACATCAATAGCCAAATATTTGAGGTAAACCAAAAGCTAATCTGACTACTGACGACATCTGCCTGCCAAAACCACCATACGCATATCGGTACGAGCATCGCAGTCTCGACAAACATTGCATCGACAGCCGTTAGCGGTGTTTGCCGCTGAATAGTGCCATAAGTACTAAAGCTAAAGGCCAATATTAACGATATCCAAGGAAGACTGCCAAGCATCACCACTTGTATTACCACCGACAGTAGCGCAAAACCAATCGCTACCCATTGCAGCGGCCGCATGCGCTCTTTAAAGAGAATCATCGATAGCGCCACACCGACTAGCGGCCCGATAAAGTAACCTAAACTGGCTTCTAGTATCTGATCGTGATTCACCGCCCAAACGTACGTCAGCCAATTAGTCGCGATAATCAAACCGGATAAAAAGGTTAGTGCCACCCATCTGGGGTTTTGTTTAAGTGTATTAATCCATTGCCAACGCTTAGTAGCGACTAAAACTACTAATAAGCATAAAAACGTCCAGATAATACGATGCCCGATGATTTCGGTCGCATTGTATTCGCTTAATTGCTTAAAATATAAGGGGAAAGCGCCCCAGATCGAGAAGGCGACCAGCGCTGTGATAATACCACGTCTTGTGGTTTGCACAGCAGCGACTGGTTTTTTTAGCACATTTTGGGTAGTCATAACACAAGACAACTTATTTGAGCAAAGCGCATCCTTATCATCTTATATATCTCCTGCTACTACTAACTAACAGGGAAATAAAAGGGAGGAATATGCGCTTTGTGAGATACAGAGTTTTAGTACTTAGGTTTTATCATTTAAATAGAAAAGCAATGCGTCAATGCCATAAGGGCATCAACCCATTGCTGCTTATTAATCGCTAATGATTTATAAATTAAGCTTTTTTAATTCGTTTTTAACTTATCCGCTATAAAAAGGCTTAGTCGCTACTGGTATCAGTATCTACGCCTTTATCCACCTCAATAGACATACCAATTTGATTGGCAAGCTCTGCAAAGCCTGGGAAGCTCGTATTGACCGTTTCCACGCCTTCGATAATGATCTGCTTGGAGGCACGCAGGCTAGCAACGGCAAAGCTCATCGCGATACGATGATCGTGATGTGAGGTAATATGACCGCCACCAAAGACCGCTTGGCTATTATCGACCTCATCGTCTTGACCTTGTGTGCCCCTGCCTTCAATAATTAGTCCATCTTCGGTTACCCTGCAGTCAATCCCTAAGGTTTGCAAGCCATCGGCCATGACCGCAATACGATCAGATTCTTTCACTCTTAACTCTTTGGCTCCTGTCAACACCGTACGACCTTGCGCGCAACTGGCAGCGACGAATAACACTGGGAATTCATCAATCGCCAATGGCACTAAGTACTCAGGTATCTCAATGCCTTGTAGGTTTGAGCTACGAATGGTAATATCAGCGACAGGCTCACCGCCAACATGAGTCTCATTGCTTAGACTAATATCTGCATTCATCAGCTTGAGGATATCGATAATACCGGTACGCGTTGGGTTGATACCCACTTGACTCAAAGTCAGCTCGCTACCTTGACTGATAGCCGCCGCGACCATAAAAAAAGCCGCTGAGGAGATATCAGCTGGTACCGCTATATCGCCAGCGATTAATTTACCGCCGCCTTCTACGCTGATACGATTGCCATCGACGCTCACGTCATAACCAAAAGCCGATAACATCCGCTCAGTATGATCGCGGCTGACTTCCGGCTGCGTCACCGTCGTGGTACCCTCGCTCCACAGACCGGCTAATAGCAAGCAAGACTTAATTTGCGCAGAAGCCACTGGCATCTGATAGTCAATACCTTGTAGTGGCTTACCAGCTTTCTCGCGGCCAGTAATACTCAGCGGCGAAGTACCACTAGTGCCTGTGCTTTGGATGACCGCACCCATCTGTCGCAGTGGCGCGGCAATACGCTCCATCGGGCGTTTATTGAGGCTAGTATCACCAGTCAGCACGCTATCGAAATCTTGCGCCGCTAAGATGCCAGCTAGCAGGCGCATACTGGTGCCGGAGTTGCCCATATAGATAGGCGTTTTGCTAGGTTTTAAACCTTGCATACCGACACCATGAATGGTCAGCTCGCCGTTATCCGGCCCTTCGATGGTCACACCCATATCTCTGAATGCTTGTAGCGTCGCTAACGCATCTTCTCCTTCCAAAAACCCAGTCACGCGCGTAACGCCCTCGGCGATACTACCGAACATGATACTGCGGTGCGATATCGACTTGTCACCTGGAATGGTGATCGTACCATTGACGGCATTACTGGTATTGGGAGAAATAATATATGAAGCTGACATAGCAGAGGTATCCGTATAAGGGGTGCTGGTTAGCATATGACCAAAATGTCGCCGTGCGGCTTGCGCTCGGCCCAAAAGGCCCATCAGGGCGGTTGAATCTTTATCAATAATAAGCTGACGTATGTTCTTTAAATAATCGCTGTATTCATCGAGCGCATCGATTATCGCATCTTGATTGGCAAAGAAGATATCATGCCACATCTTAGGGTCGCTCGCCGCGATACGAGTAAAGTCTCGAAAGCCGCCAGCAGCATAGCGAAACATATTTAAATTATCATCATGACTGGCCAGCTGATCGACTAAATTGTAGGCTAATAAATGCGGTAAATGACTGGTATGCGCCAGTACCGAATCATGATGCTGAGCCTCCATCGACATCACACTCGCCCCTACCGACTCCCATAACTGGCGCAGCTTGATAATAGCTACCTCATCAGTGCTCGCTAGTGGACAAATAATCACGCTATGGTTAATAAATAAATCGCTGCGACGCGCATGGTAGCCTGAATCTTCAGCACCGGCAATCGGATGCGCGGGCACCAGTCCAGTAGGCAAACCCTCTAGCGAAGTATCAAATACATCTTTAGCGGCGGCGATGATATTGGCTTTGGTGCTACAGACATCGCTGATCACGCAGTCATGGGCAAGTATACCACTCTGCATTGCAGCCTTAATTTCAGTGAATGCCGCTGATACCGCTTGCACGGGGATGGCGATAACGATCAAATCAGAGCCACTCACGACTTGGGCTAGCGAGTTACCGCCAGCATCTAGCAGACCCTGCTCAAGAGCAGCGCTGATGCTTGGCTGATGCTTATCGACAGCGACTAGACGTTTGCTTAGGCTATTATCTTTGATAGCTTGCGCAAGACTGGCCCCGATTAGCCCTAGACCTATGATGCAGACTTGCTCAAATAATGGTTCTGCGCTTAGATGATTTGTGGATTTTAGATAGCTCATGGATGTCTTATTATAGGTATATTACAAATTGATCTGGTATCTTGTTGATCTGGTATCTTGGCTAGGGCGCATTGAGCATTCATCACAGCCCAGATAAAGTTCTAATCAGTTGAGAATAAAACTGTCATAAATTCGAATGCGCTACTGGTATAAATTTTCCTAGCGTGCTGCATCCTTAGAGGCTGCACAAAACCCATTCCAGTAGCGCTATAACACTTTTAAATTTAGTCTACTATACTATTAAAAGGCTTCAATCTTCATTTAAGATAGATTTTAAAGTATCAATCAAGCGCGTATTGTCTTCTGCTAAGCCTACCGTGATTCGTAACCAGTCCTCTAAGCCATAGCCCTTTAAGGGACGTACAATCACCCCTTGCTCTAATAACGCTTGGTTAATGTCAGCCGCCTCTTCTATTTTCACCATAATAAAATTAGCATGTGATTTGATAAACTCAAGCCCTAGCGCATCGAATTGCTTTTCTAACCAGCGCATTTGTCCGGCGTTGGTTTTGCGCACTTCGCTGATAAAGCTTTGATCCGCCAGTGCCGCTGCTGCTGCTGCTAGGGCGATACGGCTAACATTAAAAGGTTGGCGAATACGATTAAGCAGGTCAGCCACTAGTGGCGAGCTTAGTGCATAGCCTACACGTAATCCAGCTAAGCCATAAGCTTTGGAGAAAGTGCGCACTATCACTACATTATTAAACTCGTCTAACAGTGTCCTATTATTGCTCTCAGGACTGTATTCAATATAAGCTTCGTCCAATACCACTAATACCGAGGCTGGCATACTTGCGACAAACTCGCGTAGCTCATCGCTATCTAATAAAGTACCCGTTGGATTATTGGGATTAGCAATAAACACCATCTTGGTATTGGCATTATCTATGACCGCTTGGCGCATGGCTTTTAGATCATGACCAAAACGCTGTGCTGGCACCTCAATTCCGGTCGCGCCTTGCATCTTCGCAAGCATCGAATACACCACAAACCCGTATTGGCTATAGACAATAGCATCATCCTGACCGACGAAGCTCCGAGCTAAGATATCGAGCAAATCATTAGAGCCATTACCCAAAGTAATGCTATCGATGCTCATATTGGTGAAGTCAGATAGCGCCTGTTTGAGATAATAACCATTACCATCAGGATAGCGCGCCAATTGGCCTAACTGCTGCGTTATGGCCAAAGTGACTTGCGGCGAGCAGCCTTTAGGGTTCTCATTACTTGCCAGCTTGACTACATCTGAGACGCCATATTCACGCGTCAGCTCTTCAACTGGCTTGCCCGTTTGATAGGGTGCAAGATCCATTATACTATCGTAGGCTGGCATTAGTGGATGCAGAGTTTTAGCTTGCAAGGTATCGGATGATGGCATGGTTTTGTCCTTTTTTAATGGCTTGACTACTGCTTAGCTGTTTCGTCAAACTTTTAGTCGTTTCGTCAAAAGTACTGGGCTAAAGCTGCCGCCTACGCCGACTCAAGCAAATATTTCAATAATAACTACCACACTCTATATCTTAGAGCACCGCTTTGGGATAAGAGCCTAAAATGCGCACATCTTTGACCAATGGACGTATATCAGCGATAGCGGCGCTGACATTCGGACTATCAATATGGCCTTCCATATCGATAAAGAATACGTAAGCCCACTTGTTCGGGCGCTCAGGACGAGTCTCAATGCTGGTCATAGAGACGCCATGATAGGACATCGGCTTCAAAATTTCGATCAAAGCACCGGCTTTGTCGTGGGCCGAGACGACAATAGAGGTTTTGTCTTGACCGGATGGCGCGATAGCTTCGTGACCGATGACTAAGAAGCGAGTAGTGTTGCTTGGATTGTCTTCGATGTTTGAATACAGCTTATGCAGATCATATTCAGCAACGGCCACATCGCCTGCGATAGCGGCTGAATGCCATTCGTTCTTGAGCCTACGCGCGGCTTCACCATTACTTGAGACCGCCACACGCTCGACGTTAGGATAATTGACATCGAGCCAATGACGGCACTGTGCGAGCGACTGCTGATGTGAATAGATTCGGCTTATACCATCGATCTTGGTATGTTCAGCGACTAAGAAGTTTTGATGAATAGGCAGCTCAACCTCGCCAATAATCTTAAGCGATGAGGATAAAAAACCATCCAAAGTATGGTTCACGACACCTTCAGAAGAGTTTTCAACAGGCACCACGCCATACATCGCCGTGCCCGCTTCGACTTCGCGAAAAACATCCGTAATCGTGGTAAGGGGTACAGTATCAGCGGCTTTGCCAAAGTGCTTTAGCGCAGCAGCATGAGTGAAAGTACCAAGCGGCCCCAAAAATGCAATACGCTGCGGCGCTTCTAAATCTAAGCAAACCGACATAATTTCGCGGAATAGGCGTGCCATTTTTTCATCAGAGATCGGCCCTTCATTACGCGCCATCACCGCTTTTAGCACTTGCGCTTCGCGCTCAGGACGATAAAAGATAGGATTGCTATCGGACTTTTGCGCCGCTAGGTGCTCTTTTTTTACTACCGCCACTTTTTGGGCTAAGTTTGCCCGACTATTGATCAGCATATGAATCTCATTATCGACTGCATCTATGTCCTGACGCAGCTGATTCAAAAGCTGTTGATCGGTTGAAGCGTTGCTGACATCAGTATTTGCTAGCGTCGAATGATCTGTTTTTTGTTCTGCCGGCTGCTTACTCATATCCTTTATCCTTTTTGAAACGGTTAACGTTTGCTATATTGAAGAAGACTAGTATCTAAATCTAGTCATTTACTTTTTATTATTGGCGGCTTGCTATTATTGATGCCTGCCAGCTCTATTTATTCTCTTTACCCATAAAAGAGTCAGTAAATAAGGTAGGCAAACAACGGACCGTCCCTACTATAGCAAAAACTGCTTACAGTGCCCATGCATAAATGGCTGTCAATAGCTGAAATAAAGTAAATGAGGATATATCTTTTAGTGGCATGAGCTTTATTATAAGAAATGCTCAAATCGCTATGACTAGCAGTAACCTGATAAGCAAATCTGTGTTAGAGTCTTAAAGACAGCTTACAAATAAATCAAAGGTTTCACCCTTATTAAAATGACAAGGATATTTAATGAGCGCATTACAACAGCTTCGCACTATGACTACTATTGTCGCTGATACTGGCGATTTAGCCGCTATTGAACGCCTCAAGCCTATCGATGCGACGACCAACCCAAGCTTGATTACCAAAGCGCTGATTCATCCTGACAATCAATCGATGTTAGCAGAAACGATGAACCGTCAGCAAGGTGATGTCGATGCCGTTATCGATGCCTTAACGATCCAAATTGGCTGTAGTATTTTAGAGCTCATTGAAGGCCGGGTATCGACTGAGGTGGATGCGCGCTTATCTTACGATACTCAGGCCACTATCGATAAGGCTTTGGAATATATAGAAGCCTATAAAAAGGCTGGAGTTGACTCAGACCGAGTGCTGATCAAAATGGCAGCGACTTGGCAAGGGATTGAAGCGGCTCGCTACCTTGAGACTCAAAATATTCACTGCAATCTCACCTTGCTATTTGGGCAGCATCAAGCGATTGCTTGTGCCGATGCTGGCGTCACGCTGATATCGCCATTCGTTGGTCGTATCTTAGACTGGCAAAAGCGCCAACAAAATCGCCAAAACGTACCCGCCGCCGATGATATGGGCGTGCAATCGGTCAAGCTTATTTACCAGTATTATAAGCAGCACGGTTATCAAACGCAGGTTATGGGTGCAAGTTTCCGCTCAACAGAGCAAATATTAGCTCTAGCAGGCTGTGATTTATTAACTATTGCGCCAAACTTAATTGATGAGCTTGCCAATATGAATGTCGAGGTCACCCGCCAACTCTCCCCTACTATGTCGATGGATCAGGACGCTATGAGTAAAGTCAGTTTAACCCATGAGGAGTTCAGCGCCGCTTATCAGAACGATAAAGTGACGCAAGATCTATTACCAAAAGGCATTGATGGGTTTATTAGCGCCCGTGAGGAACTGGCGCAAGCACTGGCAGCTATGCGTTAATCAAAATACTTATGCTACTAACGCCGTATTACCTTAATAACGGTTAAAGCAGATAACCCAAAAAGCGCTCAAAGTAGAGCGCTTTTTTTGTTTAAACCCCTGCTTTGAAAGTCGACTTAAGCTTTTAAAACCGTATAAACCGGCACTGGAAACTCGCCATGCAAGTCGACTAAGTCCAATAACACTAAAGCCCCTACTACATTATGATCAGCGGATTTGCACAGCTCATAGGCCGTGCGTAAAGTACCACCAGTGGCCAAGATATCATCAACCAATAGTAAGCGCTCAGGGGGCAGGTTGCTTTGCATCTCAAGCGTATCTTTGCCGTACTCTAGCGCATAAGCTTTATTAGCGACCGGTGGTGGCAGTTTACCCGGTTTACGAAGTAATATCATGCCCTTGCCCAATCTACCTGCTAGTAAACTTGCAAAGACAAAACCGCGCGCCTCAACTGCTCCTAAACAGTCCACCTCGTCCATTAGACCCTCCGGCAGCGCCGCTAACAATGCATCAATCACTTCATTAATATGACTGCGCAGTAAAGGGGTAATATCATAAAAATCTATGCCAGGCTTAGGAAAGTCCGGTACAGTACGAATAATTTGCCAAAGCGGGTGCTCAGTATTGACAAGATTAGAGTCATCAGAAGCAGTCTTAGCGGATGATGTCGCTTTTGTGGCGCTCATAAAAGTCCTTAACAGGTAAAAATATAGCGATTACAACCAAAAGGTAAAGGTTATAATAATCGGTCGTTATAGTAGCATAGTTGTCGTTCTGACAGTGATGAAAGCTAAAAATGACGACTGCTTCACTATTGAATATAGCGATAAGGCTTTAATAAAGGCATACTTGTCTCAATATACAAGTGTAAACTTAAAAGAGCTAAGTGGCGATATATGCTACACTACGTGCGCTTTAATAGTCTTAAACCCTAATGAGCAATGATAGATAGGATTATGTATGAAACGTTATGAATGTATCGTCTGTGGCTGGATCTATGATGAAGAGCTTGGCTGTCCTGAAGAAGGTATCGCTCCTGGTACACGCTGGGAAGACGTCCCTGATGACTGGACTTGTCCTGAGTGCGGTGTGGGCAAGCTTGATTTTGAGATGGCAGAGTTTTAGAGCTAGCACCTTGATAACTAGGTAACTAGGACCCTCTAAATAGGATACTTTATGACGAACTCAAACTCTCCTGGTACTGATAGCAGCGTTAATAGTAGCATTAACGAAAATAATGCTAACGCTATTCACGACCCTGTGAACACTGCTGCGGCTAATAATGTTGCGACTAAAAAACAAGCGCAATACCCTACTCCAGACTGGCAAAAATTCGGTGAGCATCACTGGGTACCTTCAGATCTGAGTAAAGACCTTTATCAAGCGATGATCGATATCGGTGATGGTATCGAGCTTTGCGTCGAAGCAGGTGGCAATCCTGATAACCCGCCGCTGCTAATGATAATGGGTTTAGGCTCACAAATGATCTTTTGGCCCAATAGCTTTATAAAAAGACTCATTGAAGCAGGTTTTTTTGTGATTCGTTTTGACAATCGGGATATTGGGCTGTCCTCTAAGGTGCAGATTGAAGGGTTACCACGCGTTAATCAGCTGAAGATGATGTTTCGTTTGCAAACCGGTCTGTCTAATAAAAGCGAGCAAGTCGCTTATAAGCTTACCGATATGGCCGAGGATACCGTGCGCTTGATTAAGGTGTTACATCTTGGTCGCACTCATCTGATTGGCGCTTCGATGGGCGGTATGATCGCCCAAATTGTCGCCGCGCGTTATCCAAGCTTAGTCAACCGTATGGCCTTGATGTTTACCACTAATAATCGCGCCTTTTTGCGACCACCGAAACCTAGACAGTTATATACCTTAATCAATCGTCCTGAGAGTCATTCTGAGCGCGATATTGTGCGTCATAGTGTTTGGTTTATTAAGACGGTTGGTACGCCTGGGCATATTGATATTCGCGCGGTACGAGAAGTTGCAGAGTTGCGCTATCAGCGTAGCTTTCATCCGCTAGGTACGCTACAGCAACTCAATGCTATTTTGGCTTCCGGCTCCATCGCGCGCTTTAGTAAAAAGGTGAAAGCACCAACTATCGTTATGCACGGTAGCGCCGATGGGCTATTGCCAGCATCGCAAGGCAAGGTAGTGGCCAAGACTATTCCTAATGCCAAGTTTTATCTAATCGATGGTATGGGTCACGATATTCCGGCTTATTATCAGCCCTATATGGTCGATCTGATCCGTAATCATCTTTTAGGGTAAAGGGATCTTGCTAATTGCTAGATTTTTAAATAAATAAAGCGGCGCATAATGAGATTATGCGCCGCTTTATTTGTTTAATATTGCCCACTTTTACTTTAGGAATTATTTATCAATCACAGCCAACATTGGTTCCTTCTTGATCAATACACATCTTATTACCATTTTGGAGACTGCCGATCCAAGCTTTCCCTTGTTTAAAGACAAAAGAGGGTGCCCCTCGATAGCTACCGCTGCTCGCCACGCCTTCTTCATCGAAGCGAAAAGGAATCACTAGCTCCCCGCCTAAATTCACGAAGCCCCACTTACCATCGACACGTACACCTGCTAAGCCTTCAGAAAAAGGACGCACGGCATCAAACGAATAGGTAATCATAGTAATATTACGCTCATCTACATAGCCCCATTTGCCATCGCGCTGATCCGCTTGCAAAGTCGTAAATGGCGCTGGGTTGGAGCGGTTAGCAGCCGCAGTACTATTGTTTGTGCCGTTAGCATTATTTTGTTGCCTATCACGGCTAGCATCAGAAGTACTGGCAGAATTGACAGGACTGGGATCTGAGATAATATTACCATTTTTATTGAGCCAGCTAATGGCTTGGCCTTTACGCACCCGCGCTTTGCCGCCTTTATAATTATCGATATCGCTAATAGAGGCAGAAAACGGCACTATGATATTGTTAGCAGTATCTATCACTCCGTATTTGCCGTCTTTTTTTACCACAATACGTCCATCTGCTGCCGCTCGTGCCCAGCCGGAAGATTCATCTAACTTATCATAGCTCAGCGGCACTACTTCGCGCCCTTTCATATTCAGATAACCAATTCTGTTACTGCGCTCGACAGGGATCAAGCCGCCAGCCAGCTTATCGGCGTCTACTTGCTGATAGCGCGATAAATCAACGACCCTTTTACCTTGCTTATTGATTAAGGCAACTGGTGCGCCAAAATCTTTAATTGCTAAGAAATAACGACTATCAGCGGTGCAAGAGACGTTTTTGTAATAGCTCTTAGGCAACTTACAGCTAGCAGCTTGCGCAGTTGGCATAACGAGCACCAAGCTAGCCGACACTAATAGTCCTGTAGATAGGCGTTGAGCTGTCAGCGCAGATAGCTTTCTAGATGTAGATCTAAGTAGTGACATAGACGATGTATATACCGGTAAGTTATTAACAAAGGTTGGATTACTATTTTCGATTGCTTTTAAGCCTTAAAACTCATTATAAGCCTGTTTATTATAAACTGCTAAGCCAACAAATAGCGAATATAGCGCCCGGTTCATCATCTAGCGCATCTTAGTAAAAACTTACAACTATTATAATGGACGACCGCTATAAAATTGTTGCTTGCTAGCGTCAAGCAAACCCTAGCTAATAAATTATCGTCATGCCATTTAGATTTTAGGCCAAAAGGTATACACTTGTGCTCTTTTTTAGGCTTATATTCTTATCTTGTATTGTTATAAGTGCAATATCATAGCCATCTGTAAACTAGTCAGCTAAATAAGCAGGTAAATAAGTCGGAGGGAAGCCTTATGACCGATAACTCTACGCGTATGGCCACCATTGGCTTAGCGATAGGTTGTATTATTTTTGGTTTAGGTAGCCTCATTGTCGCCCATGTCGATATTGGTGGCTGGGCCATGTCATTTTGGCGGTTGGCCATTTCAGGGGTGGTTTTTGCAGTTTTAGCGAAAATAGCCGGGCAGCGCATGCCAAGCTCGAGACGCGCTATTTTTTATGGGTTATTATCAGGGGCGTTTTTAGGCTTAGATTTGGCGCTTTGGCATGAGAGTATCTATGCGGTCGGCCCTGGCATCTCAACGCTATTGAATAGCTTACAAATTTTCTTTTTGGCGGCGATTGGATTTTTATACTTCAATGAGCGCCAGTCTATCTTGCAATTGATTAGTCTATGCTTAGCGATGCTAGGAGTTGCTATGATTGGCAGTCCAGAGTTTGCGCAAAACTCTGCCGCCACTTGGGGCTTTATCACAGGTATCGTCTCAGGGGGTATGCTAGCGGCCTCGATGACATTTATTCGTAAGACCCACGATACAGAACCGACACCTATACTAGTGCTAATGCAGCTGGTCAGTATTGGCGGGGTGCTAGCGATGATAATACCTATGCTAGTACTGGATAAGGGTAATATTATGCCCAGCACTTTATCAGAGGTTGGCTGGATACTGGTCTATGGTGCGGTGATGCAGTGCTTGGCTTGGGGCTTGATTGCCTACTCTATTCCCAAACTATCGCTGGCTTTGACCGGTCTATTGTTGTTGACTGAGCCAGTTGCCGCTTTGCTCATTGATTATACTTGGCTAGATAAGCCTATTAATGCTTTGCAATGGACCGGCGCTCTACTGACTATGTTGGCTATCTATTTAGGCTCGCTAAAACCCAAACCTCGGGCTCTACGCCGCTATCGATTTTTTGCGCGGTTTTATAACAAGAAATATTAATCCAAAAAAAAGGGTAAGCCTGATATCAGCCCCACCCTTTTACTCTTAAAACTAAAAAACCTTAAAGATAAGAGATTAGTCCTTTTGCCGATTAAATAAAGCATTGAGCACGATGGCTGCTAAAGTTGCAGTACCTATGCCGCCCAAATCAAAACCGCCTAGATGCAGACTAAAATTACCCGTGCCCATAATAACTGTAACCGCAGCGATGATTAAATTGCTATTTTTACTAAAATCAACTTTACTGTCTATCCAGATTTTTGCCCCAGCGATAGCAATGAGACCGAATACGACGATGGATGCACCGCCCAATAGCGCCACTGGAATGGTCTGAATAATCGCGCCAAATTTCGGTGATAACCCTAATAGCACCGCGACGACACCGGCGACAACAAAGATGGTCGTGCTATAGACTTTAGTGACTGCCATAACCCCAATATTCTCAGCGTAAGTGGTCACTCCCGTACCGCCAAAGCCTGCTGAAAAGGTCGTCGCTAAGCCATCAGCAAAAAAAGCTCGGCCCATATAAGGGGTGACTCGTGCCTTGGTCATGCCCTCTACCGCTTTAAAATGACCTAAGTTTTCGGCGACTAAAATAAAAGCCACAGGTGCAATTAAGACAATAGCGCTGAGCTCAAAGCGCGGCGTATGAATACTAGGCAGACCAAACCATGAGGCAGCAGAGACACTAGTAAAATCAATAGGTGTCCCGTAGCCCATCACGTTGGTAACGATGTAATAGATCACATAAGACAAAATAAGGCCGACTAGCAATAATAGGCGGCGCAGCATACCTCGCGTAAATACCGCTACGCCACTAATGAGCAATACCGTGAGCGCCGCCATCCAAGCATCAAACTGATTGGCTGAGACACCTTGAATGGTGACGGGCGCTAAATTCAGTCCGATAATCATCACGATAGCGCCGGTGACAATAGGCGGCATCAAGCTTTCAATCCAGCCCGTGCCGGTCTTCATAACCAGTAAGCCTACTAGCGCATAAATAAGACCACAGGCCATAATACCGCCTAAAGCCACATCTAAACCGCTATTGAAACCGGTACCTGCATAAGCAGTAACCGCTATCACAGGGCCGATAAAAGCGAAGCTTGAGCCCAAATAGCTTGGCATCCGGCCACCGGTAATCACAAAAAACATGATAGTACAGATCCCTGACATCAAAATAGCTAAATTGGCGTCAAATCCCATTAATAGAGGGGCTAACACTGTCGCGCCAAACATCGCAAAAGTATGCTGAATACCGAGCAAGATACTCTTTGATGGCGGTAAATACTCATTGATGCCAACCGGATTGCGATCCAAGTCACCTTGAAATGGACGCCAAGTGGGAAACCATTTACCATTATTGAAGTCTGGATTGTGCGGTAGCGTCATAGCATTAGTCTCAATACCTGCGGCCTCCAAAGCATTGTGTTCCGATGAGGTTTGAGACGATTGTTCTGAAGGGGGTATCATGCGCGTTTCCTATTTGACCCAACTGCATTATTATGGCTTCTATAAAAGAAGCGTGTGCTGTCATTATTTACCAGTAATGAAGACTCGTGATTCTTGCTAAGTCGTGCACTATGATTCTATAGCAATCTGATGGCTTGCCTTGAGGAACGTTATTAATAATAATTAGTTAACCATCGCAAGTCTAAGCCTTGCTATTTTTCGTTAGTCACATCAATCTATATATGTTCTACTAGGTAAATAAAGATTTTTTCTAAATTTTTTGTACTTACATTTAATATCTTTTATTTTTATTACAGGATGTTACAGCACGGTTAGTGCTCAGCATAATAACGGAATTTTATAGCAAAAAAAAGAGCTGATTTGACGGCTCTCTATACTGAGCTATTCTTAAGTAGCTACTAACGAAACGGTCGGCTATTCGCTAAAAACCTTTAATTGACTATCCTACTCGTGTCCGAATGTTGGTTATTCCTGATAATCAAAATATCTAATAAACAACCCTTTATTTAAGCGCTATCTACTGAACAAGTTAGGCGTTTTTTATTTCATCTGTTGAGTATTTCATTATGATTAGTGTTTTTGATTTATTTAAAATCGGTATTGGTCCCTCAAGCTCACATACGGTAGGCCCGATGGTAGCGGCTAACCTGTTTTTATCTTCACTGCGCGAACAGACTGAACTGAGCACAATAAGAAGTGTTGAAATCGAGCTCTTCGGCTCTTTAGCTGCGACCGGCAAAGGGCATGCGACCGATACCGCTATCTTGCTCGGGTTACTCGGTCATGCTCCTAGCACCATTGACACCCGGCTTACCAGTCAATACCTGCTACCTATATTTTCAGATAAAACCCTTAATATAGCAGGCGAGCATGAGATTGCTTTCGATGTGGAAAGCCATATCCACTGGTATAGCGATACGGTCCTGCCTTATCATCCTAACGCGATGACTCTTAGTGCGCGCTTAGCTGATGATAGTAGCTATCGACAAACCTACTATTCAGTAGGGGGCGGTTTTGTGATCAATGAAGAGGACGCTACCAACCCTGATGACGATCATGCGACACCGACAATAGAAGAGATACCCTACCCGTTTAATAGCGCCTCCGAGCTACTTGAGCGCTGCCAAAAGAACGGCTTGAGTATCAGCGAGTTGGTATTGGCTAATGAGTGTCATTATCGCGATAAAGAAGAGGTACTTGCTTACTTAGATTCTATATGGGATTCGATGCAAGACTGCGTCGCAAGAGGCTGTCAAAATAGCGGTATTTTGCCTGGAGGTCTCGATGTCAAACGCCGTGCCCAAGCGCTATACTTACAGCTATGCGCTGAAAAAGACCGCCCTATCGCCAAAACAGATAAATTAGCAGCGATGGATTGGATCGATTTATACGCTTTAGCAGTCAACGAAGAGAATGCCAATGGTGGTAATGTGGTGACCGCTCCGACTAATGGCGCGGCAGGTATTATCCCAGCCGTAATGCATTACTACCGTGATTTTTTGGCTAACTACAGCCAGGACGGGGCGCGAAAGTTTTTACTCAATGCCACAGCTATCGGTAGTCTCATCAAACAAAACGCTTCTATCTCAGGCGCTGAAGTCGGCTGCCAAGGCGAAGTGGGCTCTGCTTGTGCGATGGCGGCATCGGCTTTGGCAGAGATATTAGGTGGCGATCCGGCAAAATGCCTCAATGCTGCTGAGATTGGTATTGAACACAACCTAGGACTAACTTGCGATCCTATTGGTGGCTTAGTGCAAGTGCCTTGTATTGAGCGCAACGCTATGGGGGCGGTGAAGGCGGTGAATGCTGCTCGCCTTGCCTGCCGCGGTGATGGTCAGCACTTTGTCTCTTTTGATAAAGTGGTTGAAACCATGAAACAAACCGGCGCTGATATGCTCGAGAGCTACAAAGAGACTTCGCGCGCAGGCCTTGCCGTGATTGCAGATAACCGAATCCCAACGGCCAACCACGGGGTCAGCGTCAAGTATAGTCAGTGCTAAAACCATACGCTCATAAAGCAGTTACCATAAAAAAAGCCTCTAATGATTTAGAGGCTTTTCAGTATAAAAATAACAAGTTTAGAGATCAGTTTCAGTCATCTACCTGAGCTTACTCAGCAGTTTTTGAGACGACTTCGTTAAGATACCATACTGGCTTAACAACACCGGCAGCCTCATCAGCGACCGCTTCTTGGCGTACATCTAGCATATAACGGTATCCAGGCTCGTAAGTGAAACCTTGAATGTTACCATTGAATGAAGTGAAGTTTTTCTGATGTGCTTGACGGAATTGTAAGCACTCAGACTTGATCACTTCACCGGTGTTGGCAGTAACATCACAAACGGCTTTAGTAGGAGCGATCTCAAGCTTAAGGTTAGGAATATTAACAACCTTAACGTTTTGTGCTTGGCCTTCGACAACCATAGTACGCTCATCATTAAGATCCATAGTAGAACAACCGGCTAAAGCGAAAGTGGTTGCTAATGCTGCTATTGCTAACTTTTTCATGAACAAATCCTCAATTGATATAAATTATTAATAGTCAGTAAACTAACGGCTATCTGTAGTAAAAACAGATAATCTACAGATAATGCTCAGAGAGATTTAAGCTCTGTTAATTTAATGACTCATATTGATTATAGTTTTTCAAATCAAAATAATTATAGAGCGAGCGAGCATTCTAGCACTATGACTCCTTTGTAACTTAACGTCAAAGTTTGCAACTTTTGTCAATATACTACTAGGCTGAGTTAACTTCGGTAATCGGCATTTATCTTGACGTAATCGTATGATAAATCACAAGTATAAACAGTGTCACTCGCTGTTCCGCGTGCTAGATCGATATGGATAGTAATCTCCGGCCGACTCATAACTTGATCACCATCGGCTTCTTTGTACTCAGGTGCTACGCCGCCGTTTTTACATATCATCACTTCGTCCAAATACACATCGACTTGCTCTGTATCTAAGTCTGGAACGCCGGCATAGCCGACAGCCGCTAAGATACGCCCCCAGTTGGCATCACTAGCAAAAAATGCCGTTTTCACCAGTGGTGAGTGCGCCACCGCATAAGCGACATCGCAGCATTCCTCAGTTGTATTACCGCCGGTCACTTTGACCGTCATAAACTTAGTAGCCCCTTCTCCGTCACGGACGATCAATTGTGCTAAGCGCACAAATACCTCAGTTAGCGCAGTAAACAGCGGCTGATAATGAGGATGCTCAGGGCTATCGATGACATCGAGGCTAGCCTTGCCTGTCGCTATGAGCGCGCAGCAATCATTGGTAGAAGTATCGCCATCTACGGTAATACGATTAAAAGACTGCTCATTAATGGTGCTTAGCATCTCTTGTAATAAATCAGCGTTGATATTAGCGTCAGTGGCCACATAGCCAAGCATCGTCGCCATGTTTGGCCGAATCATGCCTGAGCCTTTAGAAATACCAGTGATATGATAAGTGCTTTTTCTATCATCATCCTCAGCTATCTCAACTTTTTGGCTAGCCAGCTTCGGTAAAGTATCAGTCGTGCGAATACCATTAGCAGCGGCTAGCCAGCTATCAGGCGCTAATTGTTCTAAGCCCTTATCTAAACCCTTAATGACTGCATCGCTATTTAATGGCTCGCCGATGACGCCAGTAGAAAAAGGCAAGACGCTTTCAGTGTCTACTCCTGCCTTAGTAGCGACAGCGGCGCAGATCTCACTTGCTCGGCGCTTGCCATCGCTGCCCGTTCCGGCATTGGCATTACCGGTGTTGATCACTAGATAACGCGGACTAGCCTTTGCAAAATGCTCACGCAGTACTCTGACGGGAGCGGCGCAAAAAGCGTTCTTGGTAGTGACCACCGCGGCGCTCGCGCCTTTGGCAATCTCAATGAGGACCAGGTCATCGCGATCTTTATAGCGCACGCCAGCGGCCGTTGCACTGAGAGTAATGCCATCGATGGGATATATTGTGTCAGGTACTGCCGTATCTCCAACAGCCATAATGCTTCCTCTATAATGATTATTAATTAGGGTTAAAACACTTACTAGAGCTGGTAAAAAATACAGCCCTTACTTGCTTAAATCAAAAGCCGACCAGATCGGGGCATGATCTGAGGGCTTCTCCATCGCTCGCAGCTCATAGCTGATACCCGCATCTGTGCACTGGTTGACTAAATCAGGCGTACATAAAATATGATCAATACGCATGCCACGTTTAGGGTCATCGTTGAAGCCGCGACTACGATAGTCAAACCAACTATAAAAGGCTTCACTATCAGGATAATGTAGACGATATGTATCGATCAAATCGCGAGACATGAGCGCCGCGTACCACTCGCGTTCTTCTGGTAAGAAAGAGGTTTTTCTATTTTTCAGCCAGCGCTTAGCATTCGCTTCACCGATACCGACATCGATATCTTCTGGCGCAATATTCATATCGCCCATAATAATTAGCGTGCGGCCTTCGGCAATTAACACATCAATATAAGCCATCAAATCAGCGTAATAAGCTCTTTTCATCGGATATTTAATTGGATGATCTTGGCTCTCTCCTTGCGGAAAATAGCCATTTAGCACATCAATCTCGCGACCTTCGAAGACATAGCGCGCATGAATAAAACGTTTTTGCGCGTCATCATCTTCGTGCGGAAAACCTTTTTGCACAAAAATAGGCGCAACTTTTGATAAGAGGGCAACGCCGTAATGCGCTTTTTGACCAAAATACTCGACATGATACCCTAGAGATTCGACGTTTTTTAACGGGAATTGCTCATCATGAACCTTAGTCTCCTGCAACCCCATAATATCAGGGTCTATAATGTCTCGTACCGCCTCGAGCTGATGTTGACGCGCGCGAATACCATTGATGTTGAAACTGACAAAACGGACCATACGTTACCCTCTTTATAAATTTTATTTGCCAAAAAATCTGTCTTTTATTTTGCACGTCCTAGTTATAGCCACTAACTATTAAATAATTATCTTTTACTAAGTTTAGCAGCTGGTTTTGTGCTTAGTGCTCAATCGAGCAGTAATCATAACAGAGTTAGCGCGCGCTATCTGTTGCTTGCTGACAATCCTTACGCTAAAGTATTACTATCAAGACGAGACAATCATTACTATGAGCAAAATGATGTACAACCTTTATAAGCCTCTAGTAATAGGCTCCCCTACTATTTATGATTGAGTGTATTTATGACTACAAACCCTAATAACGTTTCGACGATAAAAACAGAACCGCTATTTTCTACTAACTACTCTATATATATCAACCATACAGATGCTGGCGGTATTGTCTACCACGCCAATCATTTGGTATTTTTTGAAAACTGTCGCCGTGATTGGTTTACTAAACTTAATATTAGTGGCTACTTTTTGCAGACTGAAGAAGGTCATATTCAGCATTTTGTCGTGAGTCAAGCGCAGTTACAGTACCATAAGGCCATTTTGTTAGACGAAACCATAGAAGTACGTATCGATAAAGTCGAGCTAAAACCGGCTAGCATTATTTTTTATCAAAGCATTCATCGTCAACAGCCCCTTCCTACTCAGCATTCAAAAGAAAATGGTTTAAACCACTCTCAAGCCAGCTCAGATACTTTGTTAAGCAGTACAAAAATAGTTATCGCTTGTGTCCAAAATCAGCTAAACCCTACTGCATCCAAAAGCTCAGAGACAGCGGCTACCCTAACAGACAGTCCTTTACCCGGTCAATCGGCAGCTCAAACGAATCGGATGACTCCTATAAAGCCCGTTCGTGTTCCCAAAAGCTTGCGTGACACTATCGAGCAAGCTATTGACCAACACAGTAAGCCTTTATAAAGCTTATTAATAACTGCTTAAAATGATATCAATCTCTCTTTAAACTCTAAACCTTCGTCCATTAATGGCAATTTTGTACCAAAGCGCTACTTTTATAGTAATTGTTGCTATACTTTTGAGACTTTTTTGCCTATTATTTAAAGTTACTAGAAAACGGATGAGCGGTAACATTCGTGACATAAAGCGTATTTAAAACGGTCAATTATATGGACGAACGGTTAGGTCACCTAAATATCGCTCTATTATCGTAATCCATTGCTATGCTTGCTAACTGTCTAACCCCTCATGGAATGACCCAATCAAGACTCCCTAAACTTCAAGGACGCAGAAAATGACAATGAATAAACCTTGGCATGCTCGTTATCCAGCTGGTGTACCTAAGACCATTTATCCAGATAATTATGCCAATATAATAGAGCTTTATGAAGAAAGCTTTAGCCGTTATCGCCAGCATCCTATAAGTATCTGTATGGGTGTCACTCATACTTATGGTGACGTAGATGATGCATCATTGGCTATCGCCGCTTGGTTACAAGCGCAAGGCTTGCCTAGAGGGAGCGTAGTGGCATTGATGATGCCAAACGTACCACAGTACTTGCCAACGATGATTGGCATCTTGCGTGCCGGTTATATTTGTACTCCTGTCAACCCTTTATACACTGGCCGCGAGCTGCGCCATCAGCTCAACGATTCTGGCGCAAAAGCCATATTTTTAGTCGATAACTTCGCACAAGCGCTAGAACAAGTCGTCGATGAAACGGCTATCAAGCATATCGTGCTCTCCAAAATGGGCGATATGATGGGTCTTAAGGGTATCTTAGTCAACACTATCATCCGGCAAGTCAAACGTTTAGTACCCAAATATAAGCTCAATGATCCAAAACATGCCGTCACCAAATTCCCGGATGTGCTCAAAAGAGGCAAAAACATGCCTTTTCAAAAGCCAAAAATGTCTTTGGATCAAAAAGCGTTTTTGCAGTACACCGGTGGTACGACAGGCCTATCAAAAGGCGCTATTTTATCGCAGCGTAACGTCGTAGCGGCTGCTCTACAGTCTGAGGCTTGGACGCGCCCTATCACTGGCGAGATCAATGATGTTTATATCAATATGGTGATGGCTTTACCGCTGTATCATATTTTTGCCTTTATGCTGAGTCTATTAGCGGTACGTTCAGGCTATACTTTTATTCTCGTTCCCAACCCGCGTGATATCCCTGGATTTGTCAAAACCTTATCTAAGCAACCCTTCCATATCTTTCCTGCGGTTAACACTTTGTTTAAAGGACTGCTGGATAATCCAAACTTCAAAAATTTAGATTTTAGCTCATTGAAGATATCCCAAGCCGGCGGCATGGCTGCCACTGAACAGACGGCAACGCGCTGGCTTGAAGTGACAGGCTGCGCGATGATTGAGGGTTGGGGTATGACTGAGGGCGTTGCTGTTGGTACTGCTAACGTCGTCACTGATCGTCAGTTTAACGGTACTATAGGAGTGCCAGTTCCGGGCGTCGATATTACCATTATCGATGAAGATGGCAACCGAGTCGGCTTCAACCAAGCCGGTGAGATGTGTATTAAAGGCCCGAATGTCACTTCAGGCTACCTCAATAGAGACAATAGCGACGAATTTACTGAAGAGGGCTATTTCCGTACTGGTGATATTGTCAGTATGGATGAAAAAGGCTATGTTAGATTGCTTGATCGCAAAAAAGATATGGTCCTAGTTTCTGGCTTCAACGTTTTCCCTAACGAGCTTGAAGCCGTTATGCTAGATTATGAAGGGGTCATTGATTGCGCAGTTATCGGCGTGCCTGATGAGCACCAAGGGGAGTCTATCAAGATGTATATTATCCGTAAAGATAGTACGATCACTAAAGAGATGATCAAAGACTTTGCCCTTGATAATTTGACCGGTTATAAATGTCCGCGCTATATCGAGTTTGTCGATGAGCTACCTAAATCCAACGTCGGTAAAGTCCTAAGACAAAAACTGCGCGAAAAACACTTAGAAGACTATCCTACTCTTTAAAACACTCTCTAAAGCAGTAATGATTATATATAGGCCCTTTATTTAGATATAGGGCTTTTTTATGAGAGATTGCTTGTATAAGCATACTTTTATACAAGCGCTTTGATAAAACAACTGGTCAATATGACCACTTATCCATTATTCCTACCCACTCGTCTACTTGACATACATCACATTATAAAATATTAATCAACTTTATATCTATACTCCGAAGTCTTTGTATGTTGTTATCGCAAAAAGCTGAGACTGTGGTAGTGTGTTTCCAAATTATTTCACTATGTTACTGTCTAGCAAAATGACAAAAACCATTATGTCTAAAATTTTAGTCAACAATGATTTTGAATAACAGTTAAATCAGTATGATTTTATAGTGATAATACTTTAAACAGCAACAAGTGCTGTATTGACAGCGCTTAAGAACCGTTCACTCGGGCTCGTATTTACAGAGTAACTAGAATGATCGGTTTGTACATGTACAAAGGCCACCATATGTTAGCAGTCAGTTAATAGATAGGATAGCACTCGATATCATCTAGCTTCGGAGGAAGTAAACGCCATAGCTTCTGATGATATTGACAAGGATGTGACTACTCGCCTATAGAACCTTAACTTATCTCAAATTTAAGGATGCTAGATATGACAGTGAATAAACCTTGGCTCGACCAATACCCGACTAACGTACCTAAGACGGTCAATCCTGATAAATACGGCAATATAGTCGATCTATATGAGGAGTGTTTTGATCGTTTTCGTATGCATCCTATGAGTGTCTGTATGGGCGTTACTCATACTTATGATGATATCGATAAAACCTCATTAGCTATCGCTGCTTGGCTACAAGCGCAAGGCCTACCTAAAGGCAGTATTGTAGCGCTAATGATGCCGAACGTACCGCAATACCTACCTACAATGATAGGCATCCTACGCGCCGGTTATATCTGTACGCCTATCAATCCGCTATATACCGGTCGTGAGCTGCGTCATCAGCTCAACGATTCAGGAGCCAAAATCATCTTTGTCGTTGACAACTTCGCCCAAGCTCTTGAGCAAGTGGTTGATGAGACCGCTATCAAGCGAATTGTGCTCTCAAAAATGGGCGATATGATGGGTCTAAAAGGAATGCTGGTCAATACCATCATCCGACAAGTCAAACGCCTAGTACCTAAATACAAGCTCAATGACCCTAAGCATGAAGTGACTAAGTTTCCTGACGTTATCAAGAGAGGCAAAGAGCTGCCTTTTAATAAGCCAAACATGAGCTTAGAGCAAAAAGCTATCTTGCAGTACACTGGTGGTACTACTGGGTTATCTAAAGGCGCTGTTTTATCGCAGCGTAACGTGGTAGCAGCCGCGCTACAGTCAGAAGCTTGGTATCTGCCGGTGACCTCGGAGATCAATGAGGTCTATATCAATATGGTCATGGCGCTACCGCTGTATCATATCTTTGCTTTTATGCTGAGCTTATTAGGGATGCGTTCAGGCTACACCTTTATATTAGTGCCTAACCCTCGCGATATGCCCGGATTTGTTAAGACCTTATCGAAGCAGCCATTCCATATCTTCCCAGCGGTCAACACTTTGTTTAAAGGCTTATTAGATCAGCCAAACTTTAAAGACTTAGACTTTAGCTCACTACGTATCACCCAAGCCGGCGGTATGGCAGCAACAGAACAGACAGCAGCGCGTTGGTTAGAAGTCACGGGTTGTCCTATGGTTGAAGGTTGGGGTATGACTGAAGGCGTGGCCGCTGGTACCGCTAACGTCATCACCAATCGCGAGTTCAACGGTACTATCGGTATTCCGGTTCCGAGCGTCGATGTCATCGTTATAGATGAAAATGGTCAGCGTCTAGGCGTCCACCAAGCAGGCGAGATGTGCTTTAAAGGCCCTAATGTCACTGCAGGCTATCTGAGCACCGATAGCAGTGGCGACTTCACCGAGGACGGCTACTTCCGTACTGGCGATATCGTCAGTATGGATGAAAAGGGTTACTTCACCCTACTCGATCGCAAAAAAGATATGATCTTAGTCTCAGGATTCAATGTGTTTCCGAACGAGATTGAGTCGGTGATGCTTGATTGTGAAGGCGTTATCGATTGTGCTGTCATTGGTATCCCTGACGAACGTCAAGGCGAGGCAGTCAAAATCTACGTGGTTCCTGCAAACAATAACGTCAACAAAAGCGACATTAAAGAATTTGCTTTGGATAATCTGACTGGCTATAAGTGCCCTCGTTATATTGAGTTTGTGGCTGAGCTACCTAAGTCCAACGTTGGTAAAGTGCTACGTCAAAAACTTCGCGAACAGCATTTATTGGATAATCCGGCTCTATAAACAGGCTAAAATTTATTCATAATAACTAGAGGCCCTTTATGGATATAAAGGGCTTCTTGCTTTGTAAAATCCGAAAAATAGTATAGACTTTTATAGACGTGCTCAGCTCTCATAAGATTTAAGGATTATATCTGTGAGGTTCTGTGGGTTTTAACATAAAACAAATAAGACCCTGTCATTAAGTAATACCTCTCATCCCATTTGTCACTCACTAAGGATAGTAATAATGATGAATAAACCTTGGCTCGCTCAATATCCAGCCAGTGTCCCTAAGACCATAGATCCGGATCAATACTCAAACTTAATAGAGCTCTATGAAGAGAGCTTCGATAGCTTTGCCAGTCAGCCTTTTAGTATTTGTATGGGTGTCAAACACAGCTATGATGACATCAACCAAGCCTCAAAAGCGATCGCCGCTTGGCTACAATCGCAAGGTCTAGCAGCAGGCAGCGTGGTGGCTTTGATGATGCCGAACGTGCCACAATATCTACCGACTATGCTTGGTATTTTGCGGGCAGGATATGTCTGTACGCCGGTCAACCCACTCTATACTGGTCGTGAGCTGCGTCACCAGCTCAATGACTCCGGCGCTAAAGCGATATTTTTGGTGGATAATTTCGCCCAAGCGCTTGAGGAAGTCGTTGATGATACCGAAGTTGAAACTATTGTAGTTTCAAAAGTAGGCGATATGATGGGTCTCAAAGGTATCGTAGTAAATACGCTGCTGCAACATGTCAAAAAATTGATTCCTGAATACAACCTTAATAGCACTAAGCATAAAGTAACTTCCTTGCCTGATGTCCTTAAAAAAGGCAAAAAACTGAAATTAAAAAATGTCGATGCTACTTTAGATCAAACAGCGTTCCTACAATATACGGGCGGAACTACTGGGCTCTCTAAAGGCGCTATCTTGACGCAGCGCAACATTGTCGCTGCAGCTCTGCAATCGGAAGCGTGGTCAGAACCTATCGTCTCAAAGATTGGCGATCAGCAAATCAATATGGTCTTAGCCTTACCGCTCTATCATATTTTTGCCTTTATGCTGAGCTTAGTAGGCGTACGCTCTGGTAACGCCTTTATTTTGATTCCCAATCCACGTGATATTCCAGGGTTTATCAAAACGCTCTCAAAACAGCCTTTTCATGTGCTGCCGGCGGTCAATACTTTATTTAAAGGTCTGCTCGATCATCCTGACTTTAAAAAGCTCGATTTTAGCTCGCTGCACATGTCGCAAGCTGGCGGTATGGCGGCGACCGAGCAAACCGCTTCACGCTGGCTGAGCGTGACACAATGCCCGATGATCGAAGGTTGGGGAATGACTGAATGCGTAGCGGTTGGTAGCTGCAATGTGCTGACTAATACTGAGTTTACTGGCTCTGTGGGTATCCCTTTACCTAGCATTGATATGATTGTTATTAATGAAGACGGTACGCAAGCGGCGGTCAATGAAGCGGGTGAGATCTGTATGAAAGGGCCTAATGTGACGCCCGGCTACCTAAATAGAGATAATAGCAAGGAGTTCACCAAAGACGGTTACTTTCGCACCGGTGACATCGGCAAGATGGATGAGCAAGGCTACTTCACTCTACTCGATCGCAAAAAAGATATGATACTTGTCTCAGGGTTTAATGTCTTCCCTAACGAGATCGAATCGGTGATGCTCGATTGTGAAGGTATATCAGACTGCGCTGTCATTGGCGTTGCTGATGACAGCCAAGGTGAATCGGTCAAAATATATATCATAGCTGACAATGATAAAGTCACCGAAACCATGGTTAAGGAATTCGCTCACAAGAACCTAACTCGGTACAAGTGCCCTAGTCAGATCGAGTTCGTTGATGATCTGCCTAAAAGTAATGTCGGTAAAGTCCTACGCCAAAAGCTGCGAGAAAAACACCTCGCCGATCATGCATAATGGTTAATCAGTATCATTAACAGTCAATCAGTAAAAAGCCCTCTAAAATTAGAGGGCTTCCTTATTATAAAACTAATAAGATTAAATACTTAGATAACAAAAAAAGCAGCTATTAGCTGATCTTACTAACAAGCTGCAAAGGCAAATGCTTCATTGCCTGACCAACGATGGACCAAGGTAAGCTTGGTACGCAAGCTTCCTCGACGCCAGCCTCTATTGCTGCAACGATCGCTTTAGTTCCCGTATCAGCATCCACCTCAAACGGTAATGGTTTGGCGTCCTTATTAATCTCAGTGCGAATGTAGCCTGGGAAAATAGTAGTGACGTTAATCGGTAATTTAGTGAGCATCATATCCGCTCGAATCCCTTCGGCAAGATGTGCAATACCGGCTTTTGCCGCACCATAGGTGGTCATATGACCCGGCAGGCCGCGCATCGCTGACATACTCGAGATCACTACTAAATGGCCTGCGTTTTGCTTTCGAAATATTTTCATGGCCGCCTCACACTGCGCGAGTGCTGAGATGAAGTTGATCTCAGCGGTACGCCGGTTGATCTCAAACCGCCCTTTACCGATACGGCGACTGTCCCCGACGCCAGCATTGACGACAATACGATCTAAATGACCAAAATCTGCAGCAAACTCATCAAATACTTTGAATATTGATTCATAGTCGCTGACATCTAAAATCTTGTATTCCACCTGAATGTTAGGGTGGCTGTCCATAAGTTCGGCCTTGAGCTGCCCTAAACGCTCACCGCGCCGCGCACAAATCGCTAGATTATAGCCAAGTTTGGCAAATAAACGCGCCATGACTTCACCAAGACCTGAACTTGCGCCAGTGACGAGCACAGTTTTGCCTTGTCCTACTTGAGATTTGGTAAGACCGTTTAGATAGCGCGCGGGTTGTATCGCACTAAGCGCTTGCGCTCTACCTTGTTCGGTCACTTTTGTCACTAAGCTCATTAATTTATTTTGCATAGCATTCTCTTCTCATCAATACCGTACGTGTGCGTTTACACCCTTTTAGGGCTTTAAATAATAGGATATATAGATATCATAATATAGCAGTCATATTTTAGATACTCTATTTAGGTGCTAGATTTTAGCTATTAGGTTTTGAGATTCCTTGTCGCTGTTAATCACCCTTTCCTATACTCTAAACCTTAGCGCCAAGTGACAAAACGCTCGCCCGCAGCAAACAGATGGCTATATTCATTTAATGATAACAACCGTGCCGTTTGACCCCTTAAAGTAATAGCAGTCACCCCGGTATTGATCAGCCTCTTATTAAGCTGATAGGCCATCTGGCTATCTTGCTTAAATAACTGCGCAGTAATCGCTGCGATCACTCCGCCTGAGGTAAACACCAGCACTGTCGTATCTGAGCTACTATCTGCATCCTTATTTATAACATTTAATGAGGTCGCTTTATCACATATCTGAGCGAACGCTTGCTGTGTACGCTCATTGAACTGCGTCCAGCTCTCAATATAATCGTTATCATACTCGCCGCCATGCCAGCGCTGCATCGCTTGATCAAACAGCTCAGCCAAACGTAGCTTAGGCACGTCGGCTTTTGCGATCTCCGTAGCTATAGCCGCTTGGCTAGCAAAGGCAGGGTTAGACTTAGTCAACACATCTTGATGGTTAAACTCGTTAAATTCAGCAATCAGGCTATCATCAGAAAAGGCAACGGGAGCATGAACAAGCGAGCTAGACTGATTATGCTCGGCTAAGGCCGCTTGGTAACTGTTTATAAAGTGGCGAGCAGAGTCCTGCTGACGCATTAAATGACCACTGAAGACCGCATCTATACGGCGCTGAGTATAAGCATAATGAGCGCCAAGCATTTGCGCTTGCGTGACCCCTAAATCTGACAATTCATCGTAGTTTTTTTTGCCAAATGACGCTTGACCATGACGAGCCAAAAGTATTGTAATCATAGTAATATTGCCTAATCGTTATATTATTTTAAGAGCTTATTAGCGAAAGAAATTTTTGCTAAATCACTCATCAACTGATTTCGAAGTCGATTCAAAATAACCTTTAGGTAAGATGCTTTTGACTAGCTTTTGTACGGGCTCTGGCAATTGCTCTATCGCAGCTTTGTCCATACCTCTTTCCTCTAAACGCGGCTGTACATGCGTCATAAACAGCGCCTCGCCTTCATACTGAGCGATAAGCTTTAGACATTTAGCATTTAATACATGCACGATGAGCCAAAAGTTCTTAAAAGCTGGGTTTTTGGTTTGTTTATTATAATAGCGATAGTAGATTTGCTGAATAATACCGGCCAAGCGGAATAAGCCAAACACTTCATAAAAAGTCCAGTTATCAATCTCAAGGCCGGTTTTTTCTAAATAATAATTAACGACTTCATCACGAGTCATCATCCCTTTTAGATGAGTTGGCTGACGACGCGATTGCTGCATGATAATATTATCGTCGGCTTCGATCCAATAAGCCAAAGCGCTGCCTAAGTCCATCAAAGGATCACCGAGAGTCGCCATTTCCCAATCGAGCACGCCGATGACTTCGGTTGGATTATCAGCAGCCAAAATCACATTATCAAAACGCCAATCATTATGAATAATACAGGTTTTGCTATCTTCTGGCGTGTGCTTATTTAGCCATTGACGCACGATACCAAAGCTTGGAACGTTTGGCGTTTTTGCTTTTACATAGCGTTTATCCCAACCCGTTACTTGGCGCTCACAGTAGCCCTCACCGCGGCCTAAATTAACCAAATCAGCATGCTCGGTATAGTCCACTTGATGCAGCTCGATCAAAGCATCTATTACATTGGTACAAAGCTCACGCGTCTGCTTTGGATCAAAATCAATCTCTTTAGGCAAATTGGCACGTGGAATAATGCCTTCCATACGCTCCATCACATAAAAATCTGCCCCAATAATATCTTCATCCGTACACAGCGCAATCATCTTTGGGACATATGGATAAGCGTCTTTAAGCGCTTTTTGTACCGTATATTCGCGCACCATATCGTGAGCGGATTTGGCCTTGGTACCTTTAGGCGGACGGCGTAAGATCAAATCTTGATTGTCATACTCTAAGCGATAAGTCCAGTTAGACGCGCCTCCTGAAAATTGGGTGACAGTAGGCTTACCCTGAATATCAACGCCTTGTTCTCGTAGCCAGTCGCTAACAGCGGACGCATCAAGCTCTTCACCTTCTCGCACTTTTCCGCCTTTGTCCAGTACCGCACTGGGTTCTGGCTGCTGGTTGCTCTTAGCATTATCTTCGGTATTTTGTGTATCGGTTGCCATACAACGTTCCTTATTGTTTGTACACTTTGTTTGTATACTGCAATTGTTGAATATTCAACAGACCTTATTTAAAAATTCACTACCAAAAGCTTGATAGTGAATGTTAAGGTATAATATTCGCTAAAGTAAGGGGCATTAGGGTCAATGCTATGGCCTAAATGACCTATTAGCACTTATACTCTATTATGTAGCTCGCTTCTTGTTTAGCGGACTATCATTTAGCTAGCTTCTTATTTAGAAGACTTTGAAGGACGGCGAAAGCCTTGACGCTTCAGCTCTAATTTTGCAATCATCGTTTTATGCACCTCATCTGGACCATCTGCTAAGCGCAGTACGCGGCCTTGCGCATAAAATAGAGGGAGCATAGTATCTTGGCAAACGCCCATACCACCATAAATTTGAATTGCCATATCGGCGACTTCTTGCAAGACAGTTGGCGCCACGACTTTGATCGCTGAGATTTCAGTCAATGCTGCTTTAGTGCCTTGGCTGTCCATCTTTTGCGCGGCATATAGCGTCAATAGGCGCGCTTGGTCAATCTTAATACGAGCCTCGGCGACACGCTCTAAATTACCGCCTAATTGCAACACCGGCTTACCAAAAGCGTTACGACTCATACCGCGCTGCACGGCAAGCTCTAACGATTTCTCTGCTGCGCCAATACAGCGCATACAGTGGTGAATACGCCCCGGTCCTAAGCGGCCTTGCGCAATCTCAAAGCCCATACCAGGTCCACCGATAAAATTAGCAACCGGCACGCGTACATCATTGAAGCTAACTTCGCCATGACCATGCGGCGCATCATAATCGCCGAAGACTTTGAGCATGCGCTCGATTTTGACCCCTTCTGCGTTAGCAGGAACCAAAACCATAGAATGCTGCTGATGACGATCCTTACTCTCATCTGGGGTGTAAGCCATGACGATCAAGATATCAACGGCTGGATCACCGAGACCTGATGACCACCATTTACTGCCATTAATGACGATCTCGTCACCATCAACGACAGCGGTCGCTTCCATATTAGTCGCATCACTAGAGGCGACATCAGGCTCAGTCATACAAAACACCGAGCGCGTCTTGCCTTCAAGCAAAGGCGTCAGCCATTTATCTTGCTGCGTCTCAGAACCATAGCGCCATAATAACTCCATATTGCCACTGTCAGGAGCATTACAGTTAAAGATATGCGGGGCTAATAAACTACGTCCAGTGAGCTCTGCAATTGGAGCATAATCGGTCACCGATAAGCCAGCACCGAGCTCGTCATCAGGAAGAAACAAGTTCCAAAGACCGGCCTCGCGCGCTTGCTTACGTAAGTCATCGTACGCGGCTGGCCACTGCCAATTTTTCCAGTTACCATCCGGGTTCATCTTATGACACTCTTGCCAAAACGCCTCCTCAATCGGCTCAATCTTAGTGGCAATAAAATCTTTGACTTTGGCATGCATGTCTTGACCGTGTTCGGTGGCAGTAAACATCAATGTATCATTGGACATAAGTGATTTCCTTCTCGTTGTTGACTTGTATTATTAGCAGTTAGCTATTAGCTTTTAAAGGCTAATATATTGACGGTGTACGTACGTGTACTGATAACTCTTGCTCTATTTATAACATAGCTTATAGGATTAAACAGCAAAAAAGGCGCGACTGTTTAGGACACGCCTTTTACAAAACATCAACAGTGAAATAGTATATACCTAAATTTATTAAGGATTTCTATCGTTGTCAGTGAGCTCTTCAATACATAAGATCATAAAAGCTCTAAAACGGCAAGCCCCTACTTTATGAAGCGAATGAAATCTAATACATAAAGGCGTAAAATTATTTCAAGATATTCAAACGGCTATTGAGATCGAAACGCGCTAAAGCATCTGGCAGCTTATCAACGGCCATACTCAGTGTGGCTTCTGCCGCTTGCGATAAGCCAAGCTTTTCAGCAAGCGTAGGCTTTTGACGCGAGTGTAGTGCATAAACTTCGTTGGTTTTCATCAGCTCTAACACATAGCTATCAGAGGTTTGCAGCTTATCAACGAGCTTAAGCTTCAGCGCATCTTCGCCATACCAGTGCTCACCATTAGCGACTTTATTGAGGTCGAGCTCAGAGCGATAAGTATTGACGAAGTGTTTAAACAGATCATGAGTTTGCTCAAGCTCTTGCTGATATTTAGCACGATCTTCATCATCGTTTTCACCGAATACTGTCACGGTGCGCTTATAGTCGCCCGCGGTAAACATCTCAAAATCGACATCATTTTTTTTCAACAGTTTATGAAAGTTTGGTAGCTGTGAGACTACGCCGATAGAGCCAATCACCGCAAAAGGCGCTGCAATAATTTTATCAGCAACACAAGCCATCATATAACCACCACTGGCGGCGATTTTATCGACACAGACAGTGAGCTTAAGACCAGCATCTTTGAGACGCACCAATTGCGCCGCTGCAAGGCCATAGCTATGCACCATACCGCCACCAGACTCTAGGCGGATAATAACCTCATCGCCTTCATTGGCAGTACTGATAAGGGTGCTAATCTCTTCACGCAAATGCTTAACAGCAGAGGCTTTAATATCACCATCAAAATCGAGTACAAATACTTGCTGGCTGTTGTTTTTACTTTTAGACTTGTTTTTAGATTTAGCTTTTAGCGCTTGCTTGGCTTTTTTTGCCATGCTCTTTTTGAGCTGCTTGAGCGCGGCTTTGCCTTGGGTCGCTTCCATTAAGTCTTCGCGGCGCTGCTGCTGAGTTTTATTCAAGTGCATGACTTTGAGCTCGACAGGGTTTTTTGGCGGGTGAAATAGCATATCAAGTCTTCCTTTGAGTTAATTTTAGAGGTTTTAGATGAACCATTCTTGTTGCAATAGCTGTAGTTATTTTGAGGTGAAGCTGATATGCGCTCACTGCGCACTATTTTCAAGCGTGATTACTATATAATAGTTACAAAATAATAGTTACAAAAGCCTAATCACTTTGAATGATGGGTGTCAAACAAGCATTCTATTCTTTGATCTGTGCTATTTAGAGATCCTATTCTCATTAGCAAGCACAGTTGTATAACAAACGTACTTTAGGCATAATATGCGTTTAAAATAAATTTAATACAGCCTACGCGCAGACTATCCGTCTTTATAGCGCTGACTGGCTGTTTTTGCAATTGACTATCTTAATATCAAATATCGTTTGAAAGCCTCACTGGTATTTTTAAACGGGTATTTTTTTGAATCGGGCACATAACTGGATAACCTTGACTATGACTGACAGCACTATGAAACCTAGTACTATTACGCAAAAAGACCTCGCCGTACACAGTGGCTATCGCGACGAATATTGCGGTGCTGTGACTGAAGATTTATTAGAGCAGACGATCACTATCGTCGGTTGGGTACATCGCCGCCGCGATCATGGTGGGGTGATCTTTTTAGACATGCGCGATCGTGCCGGTATCTTGCAGGTCGTGGTCGATCCCGATACGCCCGAAGCCTTTGCTACTGCTGATGCTGTTCGTCCTGAGTATGTTCTTAAAATTACTGGCCGTGTCCGTCGTCGTTACGAAGGTACTGAAAATAAGAATATGACCAGCGGTCAAGTCGAGCTATTGGGCAAAGAAATTGAAGTTTTAGCAAAGTCAGAGACCCCTCCCTTCCCGCTCAATGACGAAAATATGACCGTCTCTGAGGACTTACGCCTTAAGTATCGCTACCTTGATATGCGCCGCCCTGAGATGCAAGAGCGTATGGTGTTCCGTGCTAAGGCCACCTCAGCGATTCGTCGTTATCTCGATGACCATGGCTTCTTGGATGTTGAAACGCCTATTTTGACTCGCGCAACGCCAGAAGGTGCGCGTGACTATCTAGTGCCTTCGCGTACGCGTCCGGGTAACTTTTTTGCGCTGCCGCAGTCGCCGCAACTGTTTAAGCAGCTATTAATGGTGTCGGGTTTTGACCGCTATTATCAGATCGCTAAGTGCTTCCGTGACGAAGATCTGCGTGCTGATCGTCAGCCTGAATTTACCCAAGTTGATATTGAGACTTCTTTCTTGAATGAAGAAGAGATCATGTCTATCAATGAAGGTCTAATAAAGCATGTGTTCAAAACTATGCTAGATGTTGATTTTGAAGCTTTCCCGCGTATGACTTATGCTGAGGCAATGCGTGATTATGCATCAGACAAGCCTGATCTGCGTATTCCATTAAAGCTACAAGACGTTGCCGACTTGATGCAAGAGGTTGATTTCAAAGTCTTTGCTGGTCCTGCTAACGATCCAAAAGGTCGCGTAGCTGCGCTACGTATTCCGAATGGTGCGTCATTAAGCCGCAAGCAGATCGATGAGTATACTAAGTTTGTTAGCATCTACGGCGCGCGTGGTTTGGCTTATATCAAAGTCAATGACGCAAGCAACATTAACAATGGCGTGGATAAAGATTCAGGCCTTCAATCACCTATTATCAAGAATATGACTGATGAAGTCTTAGCCAGCCTAATTGAGCGCACTGAGGCAAAAGATGGCGACATTATCTTCTTTGGTGCGGACAAAGCTAGTATCGTTAATGACGCTATGGGCGCGCTACGTCAAAAAATCGGCCTGGATATGGAGATGACGACTTGCGAGTGGGCACCGCTTTGGGTTACTGACTTTCCGATGTTTGAAGAGACGGATGACGGTCAATGGACGTCCATGCACCATCCTTTCACTAAACCTAAAGGTTCAGTGCAAGAGCTTAAGGACAATCCAGCTAACGCGCTCTCTATCGCTTATGATATGGTGCTAAACGGTACTGAAATTGGCGGTGGTAGCCTACGCATCAATACCTATGACATGCAGCAAGCGGTACTTGAAGCTCTAGGAATTGGCGAACAAGAAGCGGAAGATAAATTTGGCTTCTTACTTGATGCGCTAAAATTTGGTGCGCCGCCGCATGGTGGTCTTGCCTTTGGTTTGGATCGCTTAATTATGCTGATGGTCGGCGCCAGTTCTATCCGTGACGTAATCGCCTTTCCAAAAACCAAAACTGCTGAAGATCCGTTGACTCAAGCTCCTGCTCCCGTTGATGGTAAACAACTACGTGATCTAGGTATCCGCCTGCGTGAAAAAACACAAGCAGATACGACTAAGCCTGCTCAGTAGATGATCTGGTGATGAGTTTCTCTTTTTGCTGTGATTCATTATGAATCCGTATCAGATATTCAAATACGTGCCTTTATCTGTATTGCAGATGCTGGCACGTATTGCTGCTAGGATAATGATGCGCCTGCCGAACTTGAGTATCGTTCGTACTATCAAGATTAATATGGCGCTCATCGAACCTGCCTTAACGATAAAACAAAAAAAAACCATTATTAAAGATATCGTCTGTCATCAGTGTCTAAGTAGTGTTGAGTCCATCAAGAGCTGGGCGATGCCTCCTGAATGGAGTATTGAGCAGATACGTGAAGTGCATAATAAAGAGATACTATTAGAGGGCTTAGCCAATCCTAACGGAATGCTCGCTATTGTTCCTCACCTTGGTACTTGGGAGATGATGAACGCTTGGCTCAATCAATTTGGCTCGCCAACGATTATGTACAAGCCGGTCAAAGACAAACTCACTGATGATTTTGTCTTACAAGGTCGTGCACGCCTTAACGCCACTTTAGTACCTACCGATAGTAGCGGTGTCAAAGCCATCTTTAAAACGCTTAAACAAGGTGGTTTTAGTATTATCTTACCCGACCATGTTCCTGACCCATCAGGTGGAGTGATTGTACCCTTCTTTGGCGTTGAGACCTTGACCAGTACCCTCGCCCCCAAGCTAGCTAGCAAGACTAAGTGCGCCCTAGTCGGTCTGTCTTGTATTCGCCGTGATGACAATCGCGGCTTCGATATTCATTGCTATAAGCTTAACAATCCAGCACTGTATGAGCGCAATACAGAAGTCGCTACTCATGCTCTGAATCTTGCAATGCAAGAGATGATTGAAGATAAATGTAGTCATTACATGTGGGGCTATCGCCGCTTCAAACATATCCCTATCTTACAAAACCCTTATACTGCTAGCACAAGCGCACTAGCAGAATTTATTCGTAGCAATCAGGCTACAACTTCTAATCCCCCTTTTGAAACTGATAACACCCTCAATAATGAGTAATGACTTCTACTCTAAAAACCCTATTTCATTGATATAAGTACGAATACATTATGGTAACTGACAGGATACTAGATTCATCAAACGCGCAAACGCTAGATAAACGCCAAGGCGCTGAGACACGCTATATCATTTGTATGAAATGGGGTGATAAATATGGTCCAGAATATGTCAATCGTCTTTATAGTATGGTTAGTCGCCATTTGACTTTAGAGTTTCAGATGGTTTGCTTGACGGATGATAGTACAGGTATTGATGCGGCGGTGCAGTGCTATCCTATACCAGAGATGGACTTACCAGCAGGGCCGGAGCGAGGCTGGAAAAAACTCACGACTTTTAAACCTGAGCTTTATGACCTCAAAGGTGTCGCGCTATTTTTAGACATTGACATCGTCATTGTCAATAATATCGATAGCTTTTTTACTTATGAAGCGAAGCATGCAGATAGCGTGATTATCATCCGTGACTGGAAAAAGCCTTGGCGGATGATTGGTAACAGTTCAGTCTATCGCTTCAATATTGGTCTGGGTACTTACCCAAACTTACTGGCTAACTTTGAGCGTAATTTTGACACTATTCGCACGCAGGTGCGTCACGAGCAGGCTTATTTATCTAATTATTTGCGCGAGCATCATCACTTAGAGTATTGGCCCAAGCAATGGTGCGTGAGCTTTAAATATCAATGCATCGCCCCTATTCCATTTAATTTGGTGCGTGCGCCTAAGTTGCCTGAGGGCGCGAAGATGGTTATTTTCCATGGCGAAATCAATCCACCAGACGCTATAAAAGGTGGCGGCGGCAAATGGTATCGTCATGTCAAACCTAGCCCTTGGCTTCAAGAGCACTGGCAATGAGTTGTTCAAAGTAGCGCTCTTTCTAATATTAAAATACGACAACCCATCATTTTAGATTGTTACCTCAGCTTTCTTTCCTATAGGTTCACCGCTCTATTTTGTATGACCCTATGCGACACCACTTTGCTCTAAACCACTTGGATTTGTTATGAAAATTGCCGTTGTAGGTACCGGCTACGTAGGTCTATCAAACGCCATGCTCCTCGCGCAGCATAATCAAGTCGTGGCCGTCGACGTGGTGGCTGAAAAAATAAACCTGCTAAATGCTAAACAGTCACCTATTGAAGATAAAGATATTGATAACTTTTTGCTCAATAAAGCCCTCAACTTTACCGCCACTCTTGACGCCAAGCACGCTTATAAAGATGCTGATTTTGTTATCATAGCCACACCAACGGATTATGATAGCGAGACCAATTATTTTAATACCTCAACGGTAGAAGCCGTGCTTACAGAGGTCTTATCCGCCAACACCCAAGCGCTTATTATTATCAAATCAACAGTACCAGTTGGTTATACCTTGAGCGTAAGAGAGCGCTATGACACCGATAATATTATCTTCTCTCCTGAGTTCTTACGAGAAGGCCAAGCGCTGCATGATAATCTCTACCCTTCCAGAATCATCGTTGGAGAGCAATCAGAGCGCGCACAGCAGTTTGCTAACTTATTATTACAAGGCGCGATAAAAAAGGATGTACCGCTGCTGTTCACTGAATCGACAGAAGCTGAGGCTATCAAACTATTTTCTAATACTTATCTAGCTATGCGCGTGGCTTACTTTAATGAGCTAGATACTTACGCGCAGACGTTTGGGTTGTCCACTAAGCAGATAATCGAAGGCGTTGGTTTAGATCCTCGTATCGGCACGCATTACAACAACCCCTCGTTTGGTTATGGTGGCTATTGTCTACCCAAAGATACCAAGCAACTCTTAGCCAATTACCATGAAGTGCCAAGTAATCTAATCAGAGCAATTGTAGATTCTAATAGAACACGAAAAGACTTTATCGCTGATAAAATTATCGAGAAAAAACCTAAAGTGGTTGGCGTGCATCGTCTGGTCATGAAAAGTGGCTCGGATAATTTTAGAGCCTCTGCTATTCAAGGCATTATGAAGCGCATCAAGGCGAAAGGTATCGAAGTCGTCGTGTATGAGCCAGTACTTGAAGATGACGAGTTTTTTAACTCAAAAGTGATAAAAGACTTAGAAGAATTCAAAGCCATCAGCGATGTGATCGTAGCCAACAGACTATCCGAAGAGATAAAAGATGTGGCAGATAAAGTATTTGCGCGGGACTTATTTGGTAGTGATTGAATACTAAACTGTTAAGTATTAAGCTGAAGACCTAATGGTGAAAGAACTAGCATCAAGTAGACGTAAAATATGGATGTCATAACATGGATTTTGTAAATAGTATCGATATTGCCATAAACGCACGTATCATTACGATAAAAACTTTCAATAGTCGTGAAGCTAAGCAAAATCTCGATGGTCAGTCTGTAAATATTTTCGCTTCTGGACCCTCAATCTCTGATATTGACTTTAAACCGTCCGTACTAAATGCGGCAAGTATTTTTGTCAATGGTAGCCTCAGCCTATTAGATATACATCCCTTTAGTCAGGTTGTTGGCTATGTTATTAGTGATGAGAGATTTATAAAACATCAGCTAAGCCTGCTCAAAAACACTTATACCGGTCAGCCGCTATATATCACCATAAATGTGTTAAAAGCGATTGCTCGCTATCATCCTAAACTCATAGAGCAATATCATGACTCTATTAGAATCATCTTTGCTGTCGATAGGCCTTTAACCCAATCAGAGTTACTTATAACAAAGACAAAATCGAAAAATAGTCTACAAAAACTATTTGCGCGAGCGACCAAACCAAAAAAGACAAAATTTCCGCTCACTCATTTTTCTGATCATCCCAATTTTGTGATAGAAAACCAACAGACAGCTCAGCCCATCGGTGTGTCACTGGATATTACTGATGGGTTTGTCGAAGCTGGAACGGTCGCTTATGTCGCCGCGCAATTGGCTTTTTCAAAAGGGGCAGGCTCTATTCATCTATATGGTATTGACCTAATTAACAGCAATCAGCCAAGATTTTATGAGAGTAAGGAGGATAACGCGCCTTCTAAACTAGAAAAAGCGGTCAGTACTCGTATTATTCCTTCTTTTAACTTATTAGCTCGCATTTATAAAGACCATGGTGTAGCCGTATACAACCACTCCCCTGTTTCTAAAGACTTAATGACCACTATTATCAAGACTGATAACTAATTTATCAGTTTAACTTTTAAAACGCTATAAAATAGAAATTAAATATATACTCCTTCCTAACTTAGCCTTTAGGTCAAAAACATGACAAAGATGAACGCTTTAAAAAGAAAAGCTATTTTAATTTTCAAAAGTGAAAAACGCCTTGGCGCAGGCGCTATTGTAAAGACTTTTAATGATAAAAGTATTGAAAAGATGAAAGCCACAATTATTAGCGAGGCAATGTGTGATCCTAAAATGCTCACTTATAAACCACGTACCAAAGATCTGACGGCTCATTTAGAGAATATAAAACATCAGTTTATTGGTCAATCGGAGCTATGCTTTTACCATGCAACGCTGACTATATTATTGCGTAGAGGCTATAAAGTAACTGAGACTTTCGCTGACTTTGAAACTTTATGGGTTACAGAAACGGATTATCTACTAAAAAACCTTTCTCTACGCTGGATTATATCGGCTACTGATACGTTTGTTGACCACTCACCAGACCCGACTCGTAGTGCTATTTTAATGAACGCCGCGACCTTAATAAACACCCTAAAAGTTTATGAAACTCAGGAGTTTTTATATGATGATGGTTCGCTAAAGATAATAAATCCTGTTCAAAAACAGAAATTTATAGAGCGTGATCAATCACTATATGATGGGTTAACATACTTTAGAATAGGTAATGACGATACGCTAAATAATATGCGAAGACGCTATAAGAAATTTACGAAAATCGATCCTTTGGCCAGTCAAATCCTTCTTAGTATATTTGATCGACTACAATACTTGGATACTGCATTTGCTTTAGCAAAATCGTTGCATAGCGATAGTAGCATTTGGTGGGAGGATCAAAACCATTAATAAAAGCGTTTAATATTTATCGGTCTATTCTATTTAAAGGTGAGTCTCAGCTCTTTAATACCTTTAAACCTAAGATTTATTTTTTCAATAGTATTGTTAGGTTGTTTAATTAATCGCTTACCTTCTCTTACAACTTTTTGTACAAGCTTTTTGTTTTTTTTAGGCACACCATACCTATTGTTTCTCTCAGTCTCAAGATAGCTAATTAATGGTTTGGAGCAATTGTGATTTTGGCTTTGAATACAGATTGCAGGTACCATTTGATATATATTAGCCTCATAGTTATATAAAAAATCACCAAAAACAATATGATCAACAGGAATTAGTTCTTTATTACTCCTAACTATGTCGAGTAAAATATGCGCGGTTTCAAGGGTGATGATATACCCTGCACAACCTGTATGTTTAGTTGCCAATTTTACAAACTTCCTATTACCAATATTTAAGCTTTTACAACGTCCGTTGACTTTAATCGCATTATTATAGACTTCAAGCTTCAAGATATGAGCATCATCCGGCTTCCATTGTAAAATATTATTTAGATAAAACTCTGAATCTTCACCGAGATAAACATCATCCTCAAAAATACAGACATAAGGATAGTTATTGTCTACAGCGAACTGCCAAATACTAGCGTGACTCAAAAAACAAGCGATCTCATTTTTTCCTAATTGCGTATTAATGATTGCAATATTTAGTTTTTTTGCCACAGCTTCAATCTCAGTAGCTTTAACTGCATCAAAAAACTCATAAGAAATATGGTTACTTTCAAACTGCTCTTTTATATGCTGCCTTCTATCATGTGCATTTTCTAGACTGATAATAAGCTTTTTCATAAAATCCTTAAAAACACATAATTAAAATAGATCTGTCATAGACTTAAGCTAGCGACACTTATAATCTAAATTAACTAATGCGCGTGAAAAATGACCATCACTTTGGTCAAGGGGTAGCTATCAAAAGTGCTCATTTTTGAATTTTCAACAGACCTTACACTAAAAAACGTCTTTAGCAAATTCTAAATATTTCTGAGCGATACCCACCGGTAACAACGCTTCATCAAATGGCGCGTCAAACTGCTGCGGATCTGTCATAGCTTGCTTGAGTTTGTCAGCGATAGCGTCGATATCATTCATAGGCATCAAGTTATCTTCTGGCAAAAGCTCGCTCGGTCCAGACGGACAGTCTGTACTGATAACAGGCGTCCCTAGCGCTAAAGACTCAGCAATGACTAAGGCAAAACCTTCCCAGTCAGAGGTCAATATTTTAAATTGAGCATGTTTGATAAAGGGGAAAGGATTATCTTGAAAACCTAGAAATACGACTTTGTCTTGTATATTGAGCTCTACAGCCAGCCGCTCCATCTCTTTTTTGTATTTTCCTTGACCGAGTAATAACAAAGGCATAGATTGATCGGTTTGCGCGTAAGCCTTTAATAATACATCATGGCGCTTGGCGCGCTTAAAGCTGCCCACATGGATAATGTAGTTGTGATACTCAGGCACGAACGTCTCTGCCATACGCTGAATATAGTCTCTATCGATTGGATTATGGATAGCAGTTATTGAGCTGACTTTACCGATATTGGCTATAAAATCCTCTTTGACTCCATGGCTGACACACACACAAGGATGCTTGGAGTATATATCGATCAATTGTGTTTTTAGTTTATCTCTGTTTTTGACTTGCTCAAACTGATTCGACAGCGATAAAGTGTTATGAATGACATAAATGATATTATCAAGCTTGCTATGACTGAGCACACTATCGGCGCGCTCAAGATTAGATAAAATGATATCGGGTTTGCCGATGTTATTGGAAATATAGCTATCAAGCGCACGAGAAAAAATTTTATTGCGACGCGTCTCGCCCAATATCAGCTTATAAGGCTTATATCTGAGCAAATGATAATTAAGGTTCGGATTTAGCTTATATTCTACTAAAGGTTTAAACCGTACAATATGAACCTTATAGCCCAATTCATAAAATCCCTGCCCTAAAGTTAATACAACGCGTTCTGCCCCGCCTCCTTGTAAACAACTGATGACAAGTACTGCGATTTTGCTATTTTGACTCATAAAAACTAACCTATTGATGTGTCAAGACGCCTACATTTTAGAAAACAAAGACACTTATACCCTTCTTATATTTTGAATCTCTCATATGCTAATACTGATTGAGCGCTTTATTGATACCGCCATTCTGTTAGCGCTTAAATAATCGTGAAAATACTGTCTTTATTGCTTTTGGACGAGTAATTTTATTGCCTTTATAGCGCTTATGAGTCTTTTTAGGAAAGCTGCCAAACGGCTCTATTCGGTAATCATCAAGCTTGTAGCCCGCTTGCAAGGCTTCTTGATAATATTGATCAAATAATTCGCTAAGCTCAGGTCTTGGATGCGGCATAATTTTACCATCAAACCAATGCTTACTGCCTTCTTTTTCGATTCTTGGTATCGAGTACTTATGACTGAACTGGGTACCCATATCTGAATAGTGCAGTATTTTAATATCTGCTATAGCTAAATCCTCACCATCGACACAGTTATAGCTATCTTGATAAGGCTCGATCAGCTGAGGTTGTTGGTCAATGAGTTGCATCATCTTTTCATGACTGTTTTCATCTGCTTTAAGCTGATCAACCGGCAATAGCTTACCTTCAGCTTTATTGCAGTCCCAAACACAGGTACATAAACGGGTCATATCCGCTTTGGTTTTAGCCGCTACAATCGACTGCCCTTCGATAGGATGGTTCCACAGAGCTTCTAGATCATCTAAGACCACCATATCGGCATCCATATAGATAGCACGACCCTTAAAGTTACAGTACTCTGGAATCGCCCAGCGAAATCCTGAGAAGGGCGTAGCCCATTTGACCGTATTCCAGCCCTCACCGGTCTTCGGATTTGAGTACCAAAAACTTTTAGGATCACGAGATAGTTGCATCCAGATGATCTCTACAGGCGTATCGGTATGTTTATGGATACTGTAATCCAGCACCATCATCTGTTCTAAATCAGAGTTGTTAGGATCACAGCCGACGAATATTTTAATAGCAGCATTGTTTTTCATATTTTTACCTACTGGTCATAAAAGGTTTCTGTATTTTTATAACTTTTACACTTATTTAAAACTTCAAATAATAAGCTTTATTATTTAGCAATATCATCAATCCATTGCACAGAAAATTGAGCGGGACTGGGTTGGTTTTTTGCAGCCTCTATCAATGTAGGCGCAGTACGTAAGCAAAAATTAATTCAGTTCCACGTCATGGTATAGTGTCGCTATTGCATTTAATAGCACCTTTCATTTGGTATTGATAGCTACTATTAGATGAGACTACCGTCAATAAAAATCCCCTAAAGCTAACCAGACTTTACGGCTACTCTCTCCAGTGTTTTTCAACCCAATCTACGGGCAAGATAAAATGACGCAGATGACGTAGAGGATGTTTTAAGTTTTTAGGTTGTTTTAGGTTTTTCAAATGATCTTTGATATTATTAGCGGATTTTTTATCGTATCTGCCATCGATAGCATTGGTGGGATATAGCCCACCCGGAAATATGATAATTCGCGCCCCTTTTGGAACTTTAGGCGCTTTGACATAGTTCAATGGAAAAGGCTGACGGCACTTGCGTCTAAAATGGGCGACCCATGCTTTAGGAAACAGTTTTACACCACCTGGTACATTGCGCGTCACAAAGCGCTGTTCGAAACGATACTTATCGGCAATACCTTGCGGATCAGCTTTGAACTTATCTTGAAGAGATACTAATGACCCTACTTGAAAGCGAAAACAAGAGGTCTGTCCTAAGCGCTCCAATGGGTTACTCGGATTGTATGACAATACGACATCGTCAGGCTTACCATATTCGAAGAAAGGGTCGAGACTATCTACAATCACAACATCCAAATCCAAAAAAAGTACTGTGCCAGTAATGTCGCCTAACGTCTCGCCCCAAAGCCGCGACTTTGGCCATTTACCCAAAGTATTAGTCGGCATAGTAATATCTAAAGGCGGCAATTCTTGACATTCAATCTCAGGACGCACATCGGTGGTATCATCAGTAAAGCAGACAAAACGAAACGGCGGAGTAATATTGCGCGATACCATGCCATAGAGCTTATTGGCATAATCTGCACCGTATTTGCTACCCCATTTGATACAGATAATTTGTTTAACGTCATTATTGCTATCTTTATTTTTATCTTTTTTAAACATGAAAAAGGCTCACTATTATTGTAAGTAATTAATGTGCTGAGTATTTTAACATAAAAAAAAGGCTGAACCCTTAGCTTCAGCCTTTTATACTCGCACTAAATTAGGACTTAATACATTAATCAATAAAATCGAGCCAATCCATATACTGCTCATTGCGGCCGTGTACCACATCGAAATAGAGGGTTTGCAGCTTTTCAGTGATCTCGCCGCGTCCACCGTTACCGATGATACGGTCATCGTACTCACGGATCGGTGTTACCTCTGCTGCCGTGCCGGTCATAAAGATCTCATCAGCTAGATAGAACTCATCGCGAGTAATACGGCGCTCAGTAACTTTAATGCCTAAATCCGCGGCGAACTGGATAATAGTCCGGCGCGTAATACCGTCAAGCGCGCCGCCAGCTAAATCTGGCGTATGCAGCTCGCCGTTTTTGACCAAGAACAGATTCTCACCTGAGCCCTGGCAGACATAACCTTGCGAGTCCATCAGTATCGCTTCATCGTAGCCATTACGCGTCACTTCGCGGTTTGCCATGATAGAGACCGGATAGTTACTAGCGGCTTTAGCCTTACACATAGTGACATTAGGCAAGTGATGGGTATACGACGAGGTTTTGACGCGGATGCCATTTTGGATACCTTCCTCGCCCAAGTAAGCACCCCAATGCCAAGCGGCGACCATCGCATTGACGCTATTAGTATGGGCAGAGAGTCCTAGCTTTTCGGCTCCAACCCAAATGAGTGGGCGGATATAAGCCTCAGCTAGTTTGTTTTGTTTGACCACATCTTTATGCGCTTGCTCTAGAGTCGCTTGATCAAAAGGCACTTCTAGCTGGAAAATCTTCGCTGAGCCTAATAAGCGCTCAGTATGGTCTTGGAGACGAAAGATCGCGGTGCGATTATCAGCAGTCTGATAAGCACGAACCCCTTCAAATACGGCGATACCATAATGCAGGCTGTGGGTTAGTACGTGGACTTTAGCATTAGGTTGGTCGATCATCGTGCCGTTCATCCAAAGCTTGCCATCTTGTGTTGCCATATTCATGTCAGAGTCCTTATGTTAGTACGAGTGACTAACTTTTTTTGTAAAAGTAAATGTTTTAAGTGCAAATTGAGCTGATTATATCACCGGCGGCCTTAGCGAATAAAACTTTTTATTTTAGCAGCCGATAGCTTTTGTTTATGGAACATTAGGGTCTGTTGAAATCTAATATCCATGATGTTTTTGGTTAACATTTTATGGTTATCACTTATTATTGTTATGACTTGTCGTCGCTATGGGTTACTCCCATCAAGCGTTGCCATTGGTTCTGTACAAGTGCCCGAGTTTCAAGCCAAAGCGACTCATCTACTAGCAAGGACTGTTCAGCGAGCGCTAATTGATGAGTCGCGGCGCGGATGCGCAAATAGGCATCAGTCAAATCTTGACAGACTGCTTGCTCCCAAATACCAAGCTCCGCCATCTCCTCAAAAATACGCACATTGTCGCTCCACTTGGTCAAGCTTGGATAGTCATGCGCATAGGCTAGCACCGCAAACTGCGCTAAAAACTCGATATCAACGATGCCGCCTGCATCTTGCTTTAAATCAAACTTACCCGCTTTCTTCTTTTGGCGACTCGTCCCAAGATGGCGCTGCATTTTTAGGCGCATTCGCGTCACCTCCAAGCGTACTTCATCAAGGGTGCGCGGTAGCGATAACACTTCGCGGCGTATCTCAACAAATCGTGCGGTCACGCGCTTATCCCCGCAGATAGCTCGCGCCCGCACTAACGCTTGATGTTCCCATGCCCACGCCTTGTCGCGCTGATAGGTTTCAAACGCATGGCAAGAAACGATCATCATGCCCGCGTTACCTGAAGGCCGCAAGCGCATATCGATCTCATAAGCACGCCCATCACGGGTTTGGGTATTGAGATAGGTCATAAGCTTTTGCGCAAGCCGCGCGGCAAACTTCATGCCACTCACCGACTTCTCACCGGTCGTCATACCTTGTTCTTTTATCTTATGCAAAAACACCAAATCTAAATCAGACGAATAAGACAATTCAAGCCCGCCAAGCTTACCATAGCCGATAATAGCAAAGCCGCAGTCGGCTTCCGTTACCGGATCGCCATTTTGAGCTATTGGATAACCGTAGCGCTTAACCAGCTCAGCAAAGGCGCGCTCAAGTGCTGCTTCTAACACCACAGCTGCAATGTAAGTTAGCGAGTCTGAGACTTTCATAATCGGTCTTTCGGCCAATACGTCGCTGGCCGCTACCGCTAATACTTGGTTTTTTTTGAATAAGCGCAAGACGCTTAGCAGCTCCTCTTCATCACTTGGCTCAACGCGAAGCAGGCGCTGACGTAAGATATCTCGTAGCTCAAGTTTGTCTGGTAGATGGCGATAGCGCTGCTGCAAAAAAGTATCTAATAGCACCGGATAGCGCGCCAGCTCCCCTGCAATCCACGGACTAGCCGATAACATCGGTATCAGCTCAACGGTAGCATTTGGGTTTTCAGCAATCATCACTAAATAAATAGAACGTCGACTAATGGCTTCAAGTAAAGTAATTAATCGCGGCAAGGCACTATTAGCCAACTGCTGCTGCTCTTGATGGGACAGCAAAGCGTGAATAACTACAGGATAAGCATCATCTAGCCGCTCGCGCGCCTCTTCGCTTAAGTTTGCTATCATTTTGGAATCCCAAAAAGCCTGCAATCGCACTCGGTTTTCTTCGCTTAATATCGTATCTAGCTGCGTGAGTTGTTCATCAAGATTGGTTGGCTGCGGCAGGCTGTCATCTTGAGTAGGCATTTGCCGTTCGGTCACCATTCGCTCAAAAGGAGCATTGACGGTTTCTCGATGAGCGTTTAGCGTCGTTAGTAGCGCTGACCAATCTGCAAACCCTAAGGTGATAGCTAGGTTATGTTGCCAATGCTCGTCATGAGGTAAGCGCTGCGTTTGCTGATCATTAATCGCTTGTATGCCGTGCTCAAGTCGCCGCAAAAACCGATAGGCGGCTTGCAACTGCTCATAGGTAGTCGGTTCTAGATACTCAAGCTCACACAAAGCTTGCATCGCTTGCAAGCAAGATTTGACTTGTAGCTGCGGATGGCGACCACCATAGATCAGCTGAAAGGCTTGTACGATAAACTCAATATCTCGAATACCGCCAGCACCGAGCTTGATGTTATCTAAATCCTCGCGCTGCGCCACTTGATTTTGAATCAGCGACTTCATTTCACGCAGCGCTGAGAAAGCGCTATAATCTACGTAGTATCGAAATACAAAAGGCTTAATCAAGGCTTGTAATTGCGTATAAAACGTTGGTGATACTTGTCCGACTACTCGCGCTTTGAGCCAAGCAAAACGCTCCCAAGCGCGGCCGTGATGGGCAAAGTATTTTTGCAGTGCAGACAGATGAATCGCCAGGTCACTCCCATCACCCCAAGGGCGCAGACGCATGTCTACCCGAAAGACAAAACCATCAGCGGTATTATTATCAAGCAGCTTGATAATCCCTTGACCTAAGCGCGTCATAAAGCGCTTGTTATCGATGCTGCGCGTGCCTTTAGCCTTATCACCATCGGTCATGCCGCGGGCTTGATGCACAAATATAAGATCGATATCACTCGACAAATTAAGCTCATGAGCGCCTAATTTCCCCATAGCCATAATAGCCATGTCGTCCGTTTTTAGCTCACCTTGATCATTAACAAAGGTAGGTTTGCCATACTTAACAATCAATTGCTCATAAGTGTACGTTTTAGCGAATAAGATACAGCCATCAGCAAACTCAGAGAGCTCATCGGTGAGCTGTTCAAGCGAGATAATACTAAGAGCATCTTGCCAGATCCAACGCATCATCAGCAGCATACGCAGATGACGCAGACCACTCATGACTTTGGGCTCATCGGCTGTTTGATAATTCTCATCTAAGGTATAATCTTGAATAAGATCGTCAATTTGTTGACGCGTTAAGGTTTGCTCTAAAGGATAGCTACGCAGAAAGGTTTGACAGGATATCGTCCTACTCTCCCACACCTGATAAGCAAACTCACTCGCGGTTTGCAAGACTTGCAGCTGCTCAGATGTCGGCTGATAACTTGCAACGCTCGGTATAGTGGAGGACATCTCTGATGACGCGGATAGCATATAACTATTTTCCCCAGTGACATAGGTAGTGATGGATTCAAAGCTAAAATAAGCGCTATAAGATAATAAATATTTTTCAATATAGCATGCCGTTGTAGCATAAATTTACCACAAAAAACGCAAGCTCTCTTCGAATCTGTCGGCTTTATGGTAGCATAAACAAGCTTGTTATAGAGGCTCATAAAGCTAAGGTTATGTCTGAAAACAGATCGAAAAAACACCAAAGCCTCTTCTTTATTAAAAAGGTGTCATAAAATGCAAAATAATACTGATAATACTGATAATACAAATATAAAAAATAACCAACCTCAAAACCAGCAAATTGTATTGGCGGAGCATCCGCAAGGCATTCCAACCAGAGATACTTTTAAAATCAATGATATTGATATGCCTGAAAGAAAGGAAGCTGAGGTATTAATTAAAAGTATTTATGTCTCCGTTGATCCGGGGATGCGTGGCTTTATGGACAAAGGGGATGATGACGCCGCAGGCAATAAGTTTGCCTTAGATCATCCCATTACCAGTAGGACGGTGGCGCAAATCATCAGCAGCGATAATGAGGACTTCAAAACAGGCGATATCATCCATGGCCGCTTTGCTTGGCAGCGGTATCAGAGCGTCAATATAGAGGATATCGAAAAAGTCGATCCAGATCTTGCGCCCATCTCCACTGCTGTCAGCATGCTTGGTGTGCCAGGGCTTGCCGCTTACTTTGGTATGCTAAAAATAGGCCTGCCCAAAGCAGGTGAAACCGTTATCGTCTCGGGTGCAGCAGGCTCAGTCGGTAGCATGGCCGCTCAAATCGCCAAGATTAATGGCTGCAAAGTGGTTGGTATCGCAGGCTCTACTGAAAAAATTGACTATCTTGAAGGCGAGCTAGGCCTAGACAAAGGTATCAACTATAAACAAACCGAAGACATGCAAGCAGCGATTAAAGAGGCTTGCCCGGACGGTGTTGATGTATTCTTTGATAACGTTGGCGGCGAATTGTTCGACGCCGTTTTTGCCAATATTAACCGGCATGGGCGCATTGCTATCTGTGGTCAAATTGCCGAATATAATGCTGACAATCCGCCAAAAGGACCGCGACCTATGCATACCCTGATTAAGAAAAGCGCGCGTATGGAAGGGTTTGTCGTCTTTGATTTTAGCGATGAGTTTGATGACGCCAAAAAGCAAATCAGCGAGTGGTATAATAGCGGGCAATTAAAATATAGAGAAAATCTTGTTGAAGGTTTTGAAAATATTCCGTCCGCCTTTATCGGGCTGTTCGAGGGCGACAATATCGGTAAACAAATGGTCAAAGTGGCTGATTTAGAGTCATAATTCATATTTATAATTCTTATATTCCTTTAAAAACACAAGCTATATAGTGCGACTAGGATAGTCTAGTGACAAGCTAGCGCTACTTTTATGCCCTTATTTTATAGCCTGCATAACTTTGTGATACTTAATTTATGACTACCAATACCACCCTACTGATTACCAAAGATCCTAGCCATCCGTTAGCTCATTTAGCACTGCGTTACGCAAAAGCTTTACTTGATAAGTCTGATGAGAATAAGAATCCGGCCTTACAGCTGTTTTTTTATGCCGATGCCGCTCATCTAGCGAATCGCTTACGTTGGCAATCTGCCGACCAGATCGATTTAACTCAAGAATGGCAAGATCTAGCCCGCAAGCATGACATAGCTTTGCCGGTTTGCGTCAGTACGGCGCTGAGTCGCGGTGTCAGTGATAGTGAGAACAGCGCTCGTCATCAGTTAACTGGTGATAATTTAGCTGACCGTTTTGCGCTAGTAGGACTAAGTGAGCTGGCTATGATGCTGCAAGATGATAATCGCCTGATAGCGTTTTAGGGACTAACTATGAAGTTATTGATACAACTGCGTACAGCGACTGAGATGGCAAGCTATGAAGGCTGCGCTCTGGCATTGACCTTAGCGACTTTTGGCCATGAGGTGCAGCTGTATTTAGATGCGCCAGTATTTGGCTTATTGATGCAGCCCAAAGCACGCTTGCATGGTATGATTCAATCGCTTGAATTATATGATATGCCACCTGCTTGGTTGCCAGATGATGTGTTTAGTGGCTGGCTGACAGGTATGCTGCCCAATGACTTAGCCAGTCAATTCACCTTAGTGCCTGAGGTGATTAACCCTGATGACTTCCAGCAAATCTTGAGCTTCTAGGGTGCTTGTAAGATTTTATCTTTATCAAAAAACGTTTGGACGCTTTGAGTTAAACTGCTTTCATTAAGCCCACTTGTAATGCTCTATTTTTGGACCCCTTTTTATGGCTACTTTATATCAATTGCATAGCACGATGGACAATCTTAGACGCAGTACAGATCAGCTCGCCCTCACTTGGCGCAGCGGAGACAGCCTTATATTATTAGGTACCACCGTCGCTTTTATCGATTGGCTAACCGCTTACTTGACAGAGAATCAAATAGAGGGCATCGCCAACCTTTACGCTTTAGCAGATGATATCTCGCAACTTGACGATAATACGATAACCAAACTCACTCTCCAAACTAAGATTGATGCGGTATTAGGCGATGCTGACTGGGTAAAGCTGACACAAGATCATCGGTTCGATAAAGTGGTGACCATTGCCTTATGACTCAGACTGACAGCTCCTCCTTGATTGCCAGTATTTCGCTAGACCAAGACGGTCATCTTTGCGATCACACCCTCTGGACGCCAGCAATCGCCCAGCAGCTCGCCGATACTCTAGATGTCACTCTAAACGCTGAGCATTTACAAATCTTGCAACAGGTACGCGAGTTTTTTGATAAGTTTAATCACTCTCCTGCCACTCGTCCTTTGATCAAATGGCTACAAAAAACATTGCCTGAATATGACATTAGCAATCAAAAGTTGCAGCAGATCTTTAATACCGGTTTAGTGGCTCGTCATGTCAATCGGTTAGCCGGACTGCCAAAGCCACCGAACTGTTTATAAGAGTGATTATAACAGCTGACTCATGATGTCTTAATAAACTTAACGACTGTTATTCTTTGCGATCATAAACGCTCAAAGTCTCATAGCCAGTACTGCGACCCGTATCCCCATAAAAACCCTGCTGACGCCATACTTCATAAAGACATATCGCCACACTATTAGCTAAATTTAAGCTGCGCGAGTCTGGTAGCATCGGTAGTCTCAGCCAGTTATCTGCGCCAATATCTTCTCGTATATCATCTGCTAGCCCTGAGGTCTCAGAGCCAAAGACTAAAGCGACATTAGGTATCTTTGCGCTATTTGCCTGTAAACTCTCCTCGACTAAATTCTCTTGTTTCTGGCTATCGTTTACCCTACCGAAATTATAATCATAAAGCGGATGACTCAGCTTAGTGGTCAATGCGGTGATAATATGACAATCCGCCATCGTCAGCGCCTTTTTGGCAGCCACCCAATCCACATGCACTTGTAGATGAGCATATTCATGATAATCAAGACCGGCGCGACGTAGCTTCTTATCTTCAAGCTCAAACCCTAACGGCTTAACTAAATGCAGCTCTGCGCCGCTATTGGCACATAGACGAATGATATTACCGGTATTACTTGGCATTTTTGGAGCGACAAGCACAATATGAATGGTCATAAGATTTCCATTAAAAAAGGGTTTTTAGTTATATTCTTGGTAACTATTATGAACAATAGAGTCAAATAGAAGGCTTTCAAGCTCTCTATTAGGTAAACCCATTTAATCGCCTCGTAATCAAAAGTTACAGTTTATGGCTAATAATTACACTTTGATACTTTGCATGCATTTTAACTTTTACTATGATGGCTCTATCGGATAGCAAGGCAATATAGATAACTTTTAATAGAGTTAGTTATTGTTTTCCCTGATCTTGATAGATGGTTTTATAGCTTTGTCACTAGTGTTAGTTATAATAAAGTGTTAATTATAATAGCGTGACGCCAAACTCTAAAATCATTTTAAATAAACCACCTATTTTGAGGAAATTATTATGAAAAAGTTAGTAATCGCATCTTTGACTGCTATGTTTGTATTAACTGGTTGCAACACTTTTAAAGGTCTTGGCCAAGATGTGTCAAGCGCTGGTGATGCTGTAACTGGCGGCGCACAAGACGTTCAAAATAAAATCTAAGTTTAATAAGTAGATTTATATTAAAAAGGCTTATCATTTATTTGATAAGTCTTTTTTATGCCTGCAGCTTTATTTCTACTTATCAGGCGCTACAAGAACGCTCGCAATATGTGATTGAGATAGCGCCGACCCAATGCTGTCGTCTGCAGTTGTTCAGTAGACTCAGTTAACAAGCCTTTAGCCACTAATGATTCTACCGAATCAGCGACATCCTCATAGCTCATTCCTGTACGCGCTTCAAATAACTGCCACGTTACTCCCTCATGTAACCTTAGAGCATTGAGCATAAACTCGCTAACTAATTCATCATCGGCAATGGGCTGCCAACCTACCATCTTAGGAGCGTTAAGCGGCTGGGAAGATTGGTATTTTGGTTGTTTATAATTCAGATAATCTTTAGGTAAACGCGATTTACTAAAGCGATAAATATCTGCTTCTATCGATAATGCTTCGCTGAATAGAGCAGCCTCTTTTTTATCAATCTTGTCAGATTCAATACTGACCTTACCATGCGCCCCTGCCCCAATCGCTAGATAGTCGCCAAACTGCCAATAGTTGAGGTTATGACGACAAGGTGTATCGAGCCTGCCTGCCCAAGCGGACACTTCATAATTGCTGTAGCCCAAGCTTTGTAATAACGCGGTTCCCGCCTCTTCAATATCAGCTAAATTATCCTCATCTGGTAAAACGGGCTGATCACGATAGAACACCGTATTTGGCTCGATAGTTAGCTGATACCAGGAGATATGAGTAGCGCCTGTATCATGCGCCAGCTGAATATCATGGAGCGCTTCAACTAGCCCCTGCTGTGGCAGCCCATGCATCAGATCGACATTGACCCGTCTGAATCCCGCTTCGCGCGCCGCCTTAATAGCCGTGATAGCTTGCTGCGGATCATGAATACGGCCAAGAGTGTTCAGTTTTTCGGCATTGAAGCTTTGTACGCCGATAGACAAGCGGTTGATACCGACTTGAAGATACTCTGCAAAGGGTGCGTGCTCGAGCGTCCCTGGATTGGCCTCCATAGTAATTTCGATGTCGTCGGCGAAATCAAAATAATGACGTAAGCCCTTAAATAAGCGTTGATACTGAGGAATAGGTAATAGTGAAGGCGTACCGCCACCGATAAAGATGGAACTAAGCTTGCGGCCTTGGGTTAAAGGCTGCTGCAATAGCGCATCGGCGAGTAGTGCATCGACATAATCATCATAAGTCTCAGACATCGATAGCGGGCTATCTACTGGCAGCTCATGCGAGTTAAAATCGCAGTAAGGGCATTTTTTCACACACCAAGGAATATGAATGTAGAGCGCAAGCGGAATAGTCCTGACTTCGATACTATTATTTTTAGCGCTATTAGTTTTTTTAGTGCTATTAGCCGTCTGTGATCTCTGTAATTTATCGGTCAAAAGATTATCCGTTTTAAATGCTGGCATAGTTAGATTTCAGGTTATAGTTGTAAATATAATTGTCGTTAGGATAACCACTCTAACATTTAAAGAAAAGGGGGTTGATAACAAAACCCTTAATAAACAAGCCTACTAATGACTCAGTATTTTAGGCAAAGTTAAGCTCTATATTTATTAAACTAGCACAAATTAGGATGGTATATGGCTTACTGGCTTATGAAATCTAATCCCAAATATTTCGGCATCTCTGATCTACAGCGTTTGGGTACAGAATGCTGGGACGGGGTGCGCAATTACCGCGCCCGCAACTTTATGCGTGATGACATGCAAGTCGGCGATCAAGTGATTTTTTATCACTCTAGCGCTAAACCCTCTGGTGTCTCGGGTATCATGAGCGTGGTCAAAGCCGGTTATCCAGACCCAAGTCAGTTTCATCCGGAGCATCGGCATTACGATCCGCTAGCAACCGAAGAGCAGCCGCGTTGGTATATGGTCGATCTGAGATTTGAGCAAGCGTTTAAAGAAGTACTACCACTATCAGAGCTAAAGTTTATACCGGCACTTGATGATTCATTATTACTCAAAAAAGGCTGCGAGCAATTAACTGTCATACCCCTTGAGCCTAAGCACTGGCAAGCAATTATGGATATGGCTGAGAGTTTAGAGCTACTATAAACAGCCCTCTCTATTCTAGCGAATGGTACAGTTAGTTGAAAATAAAAAAGGGTTTAAAACTTATTATTCGTTATTATATGACTTGTAGTCTGCTGTCTTTATCATTTTCGTTGGTTTGCTAACTTCTCATTTATCCCATCTCTACCTTTTAGGAACCCCATATGATTCTATCTAAACTGGCTTTATCTACCTTAACAGTAAGTCTACTCGCTATCATTCTCAGCGGCTGCGGTAGCGATGGCGACAAAGTCAAAGAGGAGTACGACCGTATTGAAGAGCAAGTCAATGACGAATACGATCGCCTCGAAGACAGTATCAAAGAGGAATATAAACGAGTCGAAGATAAACTAAGCCCAGAAGAAAAAAGTATGGCGGAAGTATTAGAATCGGTTTTCTTACCCGAAAACGCTTCTGAGACTTTAGATAAATTCTTGGATAAACTTACTCCTGAAGGTGGCCGTGGCGGCCTCTATGTTGGGCATTTTGTCGAGCTAAGCGATGGTGATAACGATGATATCGATATCGGCGCAGTGTATTTTGACATTAGTAAAGCGGGTGCAGGCAGCGTCGAGGGGAGCTTTAGCTATCAGCAACAATACTGCCAAGAGAACAATAGCTTGGGTATTAATTCAGCGGTAAAAGTAGATAACTACATAGCGGGTAAAGTGACTGGTAGTCTAGATACTTTAGAGTTTTTGGATATCAAATATGTCAATGACTTAGGTATTGAGACGCCCAATTTGCTCACTACTTTCGCCGGTAGCTTTAAAGAAGATGAGGCAGGCATGCCTTGGCGCGGTAGCTTTGAGTACCAAGATGGCTTGGGCGGCAAGACCTTGTCTAGCGGTGAAGACAATTGCAATGTCACTTACACTTTAAGTGACCGCTCTAATTTTACCACTTATGCTTTAGACTACACTAAGGCTGAAATGGCGCTAGATGTCACCGGTGTGGGTAGTCAAAAACGCTTAACTTGGCAAAACCCTATCGGCACTAAACTCGTCTTAGTCAGTCAAATAGATGTCAACAAGGCTGAGACTGGCGCTAATGGTTATGTGCACAACCTTGTATTAAGTAGTAATCAGCAGCAGTTTGCTCCTGTTATACCAAGCGTTTCGACCAATTATGCTTTTGTGGTACAAGCCTTTGACGATAATAACGCTCTACTTGGATACCAAGCTTTGGTTTTAGATTTGCCTGAAAGCTTATAATTTATGTCTGTTAGCGCTATAATGTACGTACATTAATATAAGTACATTGATTATCAGTACTGTACTCGCGTTGAGGTGATATTCTGCCTTTAACGCTGGTTTATCCTTCTTTTTTTGACCCATCAATTCATCGCTTGGATTGATGGGTTATTTTATTTCAATCAGTTGCGAATTATGCTATCTCTAATATCTTTTAAAGACTTCAAAAGCTATAGCCTACGTTTAGGTGTACTAGCACTCCCTATTTTAATTACTCAGTTTTGCCAAGCTGCCTTAGGCGTAGTAGATGCGATTATGGCAGGCCAAGTGTCTGCGCTTGACTTAGCAGCAGTGGCAGTGGGTTCTGGTATTTGGTTGCCGCTATTTTTACTCGCTACTGGTATCTTGATTGCCACAACGCCACTCATAGGTGAAGCAGTTGGTCAAAACAAGCATAGCGACGTGCCCAATATCACTCAACAGTCTCTATGGACAGCTGCGGCAATTGGCATTGCTGGTTTTATTATCGTCAATGTAGCGCCCATTATCCTGCCTTTAATGGGCGTTCCTGAGAATATCCAGCCGATAGCGTCGCAATATCTGTTTGGCGTCTCTTTTGGCTTTCCAGCGCTCGCCGTCTATGCGGTACTTCGTAGCTATTGTGAAGCCTTAGGCCGGCCTGAACCGGTGACTATCATTAGTATCATCGGCCTACTCGCTGATATTCCGCTGAATTATATTTTTATTCATGGTCTATACGGTATGCCAGAGATGGGCGGCGCCGGCTGCGGGGTAGCGACAGCTATGGTCCTTTGGATAAATGTCTTATTGCTGGCGGTGTATACTGCTTTTACTAAGCGAGCACAGTTCGCTAATACTCGCTTTTTTTATGCTTTTAGTGCGCCTAGTCGTGCTCAGATCGCAAAACTTTTGAAGCTAGGTATTCCGATTGGGGTTTCTATTTTTTTTGAGGCCAGTTTATTTAGTTTAGGGGCGCTCGTCATCAGCCCGCTTGGCGAGTTGGCAACGGCCTCGCATCAGGTCGCATTAGCCGTCACTTCTCAGTTATTTATGATTCCTATTTCAGTCGCTATGGCCCTGACGATTATGATCTCTAACCGCTTTGGTGAAAAGAACTTGTTAGCTCTACGTCACGTACAAGTGACTGGCCTTATTTGGACGGTGTTGATTGCGCTGACGTCTATGTTAGGCGTTTGGCTGTTCCGGCCCCAGTTAGCCGCAGCTTTCACTGACAATCCAGCTGTGCGCGCTCAAGCCATGCATTTATTAATATTTGCTTTAGCTTATCAGCTATTTGATGGCTGGCAGGTCAATGTCGCTGGTATCTTACGCGGTATGCAAGATACGACTGTACCAATGTGGGTGACGCTGTTTTGCTATTGGATAGTGGCGTTACCGCTCGGTATTTATTTAGTGCGCTATACCGATACTGGCGCGCAAGGATTTTGGATGGCTCTGATTACGGGTTTATTTTTGGCTTCTATCTTATTGACTATTCGTCTACGCTATCAGCAAAAACGCTTAGCTATAGCATGGTCACCATAACCGTTATTGGCTATTTATATTATGCCAAGTGATGATTTATATAAGGGATATTATACTAAAGCGTCTAGCCTATATTGCTAGCGCTACTCATTAAGTCAATAATATGTAAAATTTTTCAGTTAACAACTGTACATTGATTGCTCATTGCGGCGAAGATAGGTATCATGAGTCATTAATGATTAAATACTTTGTTACACTGTCATTCGTTAAGTATGAATAAACTAAACGCTATACTTATTGACTGCCAGCCCCATAAATACAAAATTTTAAACCCGATTTTGAACCCGATTTTGAACCTGATTCTTTAAACCCGATTTTTAAATCTAAGTATAAGGCCCTGATAAAAATGGATATTGAAAAAATACGCACGCTAATCGCCCTCATGGAAGAAAACGAGCTTGTCAATTTAGAAGTTAGCTCTGATGATGAACACATCAGTCTGACTCGTCACTATGATACTCCAGCGCCAACAGTTATGGCCGCTCCAGCCGCTAGCGCAGCCCCTGCAGCCGCTAGTACTAAACCTGCGGCCAAAGCCGGTAGCGTTGAGACCTCCCCTATGGTTGGAGTGTTTTATACCGCTCCTAGCCCTAATGATCCGCCGTTTGTCAAAGTCGGTCAGCAGGTTCAAGCAGGTGATACTTTAGGTATTATCGAAGCCATGAAAATTATGAACCCTTTAGAAGCCACTCAAAGCGGCGTTATCGCTGAGATTTTGGTCGATAACTCTGAAGTAGTGCAGTTCGGTCAACCCGTTATACGCTACAAAGCTTAAAACGGCTCTTACCCTACTCTAGAACGTCTTCGACAAGGATAACCTGATGATAAAAAAACTGCTCATTGCCAATAGAGGTGAGATTGCCTTACGTATTGTCCGTGCCTGTAAAGCCCTTGGTATCGAGACCGTTGGTGTCTACTCGACGGCTGATGCTAACCTGATGCATTTGCGCTTCGTAGACGAGGCGATATGTATTGGCAACCCAAGTGCTACTGAAAGTTATTTGAATATCGATACTATCTTGACGGCAGCTGAAATCTCTGGTGCGGATGCTATTCATCCTGGTTATGGTTTTTTGGCTGAAAATGCTGAGTTTGCTGAACGTATTGAAGAAGCAGGCTTAACCTTTGTAGGACCTAACGCCGATCATATTCGCCTGATGGGTAATAAAGTCTCTGCCATCAATGCGATGAAAAAGGCCGGTGTACCTACAGTGCCTGGTTCTGTTGGCGCGGTGACTATTACCAACGCTGAAGAGCAAGCGCGCAATATTGGTTTTCCGCTCATTATAAAAGCCGCCGCTGGTGGCGGTGGTCGGGGTATGCGCGTCGTTGAGCGTTTCGATGAGATAGTAGGACAAGTTCAAGCAGCAAGACAGGAAGCTGAGCTGTGGTTCGGTGATGACACGGTCTACATGGAGCGCTATCTACAAAACCCACGTCATGTAGAAGTGCAAGTTTTAGGCGATGGTAATGGCAATGCTATTCACCTGTTCGATCGTGATTGCTCGCTGCAACGCCGTCATCAAAAAGTATTAGAAGAAGCCCCTGCCCCAGATATCCCTGATGATGTCCGTCAGCCTATTTTGGAAGCTTGTGTCAAAGCTTGCGAGCTTGTCAAGTATCGCGGTGCCGGTACCTTTGAGTTCTTGTTCGAAAATAATGAATTCTTCTTTATCGAGATGAATACCCGAGTGCAGGTTGAGCACACCATTACTGAGATGATTACTGGTATCGATGTGGTGGTTGAGCAATTAAAAATTGCAGCAGGCTATGGTCTCTCCTATCGTCAAAGCGAAATCGAAATTCAGGGTCATGCCATTGAGTGCCGTATCAATGCTGAAGATGCTAGAACCTTTGTGCCCTCACCTGGCACTATCACTCAGTTTTATAGTCCTAGCGGAGCTGGTGTGCGCTTTGACTCCCATCTCTATCCAGGGTATATGATACCTAGCTATTATGACTCATTGATTGGCAAGCTGATCTGTCATGGGCAGACCCGCCAGCAAGCTGTAGCAAAAACTTTACACGCGTTAGATGAGCTGATTATTGAGGGGATTAAAACCAACATCCCCTTACATCGTGACGTTATTTTGGCGGATGCTAATTTTGTTGAAGAAGCGCAAAATATCCATTATTTAGAAAATGAACTATTGCAGTCAGCTAAGAAGTCATAGCTCTTTTTATTACTGTATTATTCTCGAAAAACATAAAAAGCCGCTATTTTCATAAATAGTGGCTTTTTATTGGAGGCTATTCATCAAGAGTTTAGTTGAAAACTTTGTTTAAAAACTTAAGGCAATACTTTTTTAAAGTTCATAAAACACTCTTGGCCCTCAGGATCAGCGCACCACTGCATCTGATTACCATCGTGATTCAAAAAAGCGATAAATGCTTCATCGCTTTGATCCACTTGGTTACCTGAGCAGTCTACTTCATTATTATCATAAATGGTTTTTAGCGCAATGATCGGGAGTCCTGTTTCCAGATGAGTAACGATATAACGACCATACGTCCATTCATCACCGCTCACCGCCCACATCTCATTATCTTCCCCGAAATGATATATCTCACGGCACTGCTTAGCATTAGCCGCCGACAGATTCATAGCCAAATCATCATCTTCCTGAGCTACTATAGGATTAGGCGTCACGATACGCTGCTCATCCTGAACCACGATACCGCCTAGCCTACTATCAGACGCTATATTAGCCTTTTCGCTTTGTTGTACGTTAGACAAAGCGCGCTCAAAGGTAGCGTCATCGCTGCTATCGAGCTCGATCTCCCATTGGCCCGCTATAGCTGGACTGATGTGAGTGGTGATCACCGCTTGGCTAACCTGCTGGCCAGGAGTCGGGAATGTTGACAAGATACCTGCTAGAGTAAATGAAGCAAATGAGAGGGGTTCCATAATCAGCCTTTATTTATTTTCATTGGCGTTGTAATTGATATTATAATTAACTTGGCTTTGTAATTAACACTGTAGTTAATATTTTAACCTTCAGCGTAAATCTTTGCCGCTAAAAAGACAAGTAACATTATGCTGCTTACTACTATATAGCGAATTACGCGACAAATAGTGACGCATTATAAAGTGTACCTAATGTTTAAATGGCTAGTATTTAAATAGTAAGGAATGTTAAGTCGCTCAATACAAAAAGCGCCACCACTTACTGGGTGACGCAATGAGTAGTGACGCTTGGATTATGATCTTTTCAACTAAATTCAATCTAGCTGCTAATCGAAGTCATGCCGCGCTCGTTACTGAGGCTTGAGCAAAGGCAGACAAGGCTCCTTTTAGCATAGCAGAGACGGTGCTGCTACAAGTTCCAATTCCTGAATAGACCTCTCCATCAACATTGAGCTGAATATACGCGGCAGCATTGGCATTGGTTTTATTATCGTTACCATCATCAATATGCTGGGTACTAATAGCATGCTCTGCATAATTAATAATATGTAATGATTTGCCAGTGTGATGAGCTAAGCCATCGATGAAAGAGGATAACGGCCCATTACCGTTGCCTTTAATAGTAATTGTTTCGCCATTCATTTGTACTTGACCATCGAAGAAGACCTCACCGCCTTTGTTGCTGACATTGTAGTCGAGTAGATCAAAATCCCCTTGCTGCAAGTAAGTGGTCTCAAAAGTCTGCAAGATCTCATCATTTTGCAATTCTCGAGCCGTCTGTTCCGCTTGCTTTTGTACTACTTTACTAAAGTCAATCTGCATCCAGCGCGGCAAATTAAAGCCATAATCACGCTGTAAAATATATGCTACTCCACCCTTACCAGACTGGCTATTGATTCGTACCACATCTTGATAGCTGCGACCGATATGGGCAGGATCTATCGGTAGATAGGCCACATCCCAGAAGTTTTCGGTCTCATCAGCATGGTTTTCGTTATAATCAAGCGATTTCTTAATCGCGTCTTGATGAGAGCCGCTAAAGGCGGTAAAGACGAGCTCGCCCACATATGGATGACGCGGATGCACCGGTAAGTTATTGCACTCGCTGGCAACTTGGACGATCTCACTCATGTTGCTAAAATCAAGCTCAGGATCGACCCCTTGGCTAAATAAATTCATCGCCATAACCATCACGTCCATATTGCCGGTACGCTCGCCATTACCAAGTAATGTCCCCTCGATACGATCGGCGCCTGCTAGGACGCCAAGCTCCGCTGCCGCTACCGCACAGCCTCTATCATTATGCGTATGTAGGCTAACAATCACATGCTCACGTTGGGCTAAATTGCGGCAAAAATACTCTACCTGATCAGCAAATATATTGGGCATAGACGCTTCAACGGTCGCAGGCAAGTTAAAGATAACCTCTTGACCGTGTTGTGGCTGCCATACTTCGCAAACCGCGTCACAGACTTCTACTGCAAACTCGGTCTCGGTCTGACTGAAACTCTCAGGTGAGTACTGAAACACCCATTCAGTCTCCGGATACTTAGCAGCATAGTCCACTAGCAATTGCGCGCCCGCGACTGCGATCTCTTTGATTTCAGCTTGGGTTTTGCCGTAGACTTTTTCGCGTTGAATACGGCTAGTGGAGTTATAAACGTGAACGATAGCCCGCTTAGCACCTTTTAAGGATTCAAAGGTACGAGCAATTAAGTGCTCACGCGCTTGCACTAGTACTTGTAGCGTGACGTCTTCTGGTACGTGGTTTTCTTCAATTAACTGACGAGCAAAATCAAACTCAACTTGCGCGGCGGAAGGAAAGCCGATCTCAATATCTTTGAAGCCAACCTCAACTAAAGTCTTAAAAAAACGCATTTTTTGTTCAATGGTCATCGGATCAATTAACGCTTGGTTACCATCACGCAGATCTACACTTGCCCAAATTGGCGCTTTTTCAATCGTTTTATTCGGCCAAGTACGATCCAACAATAGCGGCGCAAAGGCAAATGGACGATATTTACGAAAGTCAAAAGCGGCATGCTTAGGGGTGATCTTGGCGGTGCGAGTGGTGGTTGCAGACATAACAGATCCTCAGTGGTATAAAGGGTGTCCCTAAAATAAATAGGGTGAGATCGATAGGTTGATAACCTAATAAATTAATGGCTTAAATGAAAATAAGTAACCCTTAGTCTTAATATTTAGCTGATAAAAGCTTAGCTTTATCATAAAACAAAACTACAAGTGATGCCATTATAATAACAAGGTTTACCAAGTGAAATACGGCTTAATTTTACATATTTATTATCAGTATTAGTGAATAATACCAATATTACCTTTATAATGAGCTAAAATCCCTAATTTTAGGATATATCATGTCTAATACGAATAATAACTCTATGACTCATAGCAATCAACTCGACTCCCCTCTCGATGAGATTGATAAGCGTCTACTGCAGTTATTACAGACGGACGCGCGTATCAGCATCACTGAACTGGCTGAGTGTGTTAACCTTTCGGCTACTCCTTGTGCCCGCCGAGTCAAACGCCTAGAAGATAGCGGAATCATAACCGGCTATCATACCCAAACCGATGCGCACAAATTAGGCTATCCACTGGCGGTGTTTATTGCTATTAGCATGGATCGTCATACCGCTGAGCGTTTTGAGCAGTTTGAGCGCAAAGTACAGAGCTTCGATGAAGTCATCAGCTGTAGCATTGTCACCGGCCGTACTGAAGATTATCTGATAAAAGTGCGAGTGCGGGACATGGCGCACTATGAAGAGTTTTTATTGCATAGGCTTAATCGTATCGAAGGCGTGGCACAAGTCCATACTAGCTTTGAGCTACGAGAGATATTCAATCGCAGCATCGTATAACTTTAGCTATCTAGCTTTGGCTTACGCGTTGGCGCTGTCGGCTGAATCCTAAAATCAATATTAGCCCAAGCAGCAATCCGATACCCGCTACTAGTAATCCACCGTTGAAACTATCCTTTGCTCCAGCTAAAGCAACGGTCACTAACGGACCTAAGAACTGCCCTATGGCATACGCCAAAGTCGCTAGACCTATCAATAGGTTAGAATAAGCAGGATTTATATTTTTTATAATATTCAAGGTCATCGAGACGATACCGACAAAGGTGGCCCCCAAAATAGCCGCATTGACATATAAGCCAAACGCCCCTGCGAACCACAACGGCACAAACATCCCTAAAGCTTGCAATAGAGTCAAACCGATTAAGGTTTTGGTCTCGCCAACACGTTTAGCCAATGCGCCCCACAGCGGATTAGAGAGCATAGCAAACACTCCAACCACTAACCAAATCAGTAGTCCTGCATGGGTCTGCGTAGGTAGCTGCTGCACTGCCATCACCGGTAAAAAAGTCGCTGAGGTGATGTAGCCAAACCCTGCTAACACATAGCTCAGTGACAATAATAAAACCGCTTTGCCTTGTCCAACCATCGCCTCATATAGCGAACGTTTAAAATTGATATAAGTCTGTCTCATAGAGGGCTGTGTGTTGATTATCGTATCATCTTGCAAATACCTATCGGGACGAATGGCATAGAGTAAAAACAGCAAAGGTAAACTACTAAGTCCTGCTACTAGCCAAATACTATAAAAATGTAGCTCGAGACTAAGGAGCCACCAAGTTAGGATGGCTGAGGCGCTAATCCCCACACCGATACCGGCATAATGCACCGTCGATAGTAAGGATCGCTTATGGTTACTAAAGCTTTGGATAATAAAAGAGGAGCCTAATATCATGCCAATACCGCTCGCAATTCCGGCGAATAAGCGGATGATATACCAAAGGCTTAAAGGTAGGTTTGGCAAAAACAAAAGTAAGGTAGTGACGATACTTAGTAAAGTACCCAGCATCAAGGCTCGCCACGTCAGACGATGAGGCACAAACATCGCTATCAATGAGCCAATAAAATAACCCACATAATTAACTGATGCTAACCATCCGGCGATCGTAGTGCTAAGCGAAAGCTCGCTCATAATATCAGGCAAAGTGGCGGTAAATAAAAAACGTCCATAGCCCATCACCACTGCTAGACAATAAAGTCCTATCCAAGCGATAACGGTTTCGTTGGTAATCGAAGGGATAAAACGAGACGGCGATATCTTTATCATAGCCGGCCCAATATCATAACTAAGCGCTTAAAATAAGCCCGCGTCATAGCAGTGCTCGTTGCAATGCTTGTTGCGCTCGTTTATGCCAGTTCTTGCTCACAACGCACCGTCCTTGGTGTTCATACCATTTTACATTTATACCATTTCAAAGACTCTAAATAGCGCTTTAACTCGTAGCTATTTGGCCCTATTCGCTAACGGTATCAGGCCGACCTAACATAGCGACTCTTTGATCGCTAAACATATCCATATCTGGTGCTAAGGTGCGCATAAAGCGGTCAAAATACAACAGCTGCTTGGTCAATAGCGCAAAATCTCGCGGGAAGTGAATACCGTGGCGCTTACCGACTTCAACGATCTCGAGCATCATCTTATTGAGCTCGTCGGCTTGCTCTTTGGTATTGAAAGGAGTGCCGCTAGTGAAGGCGATATCTTCTGCCATAATCGTCTGCATCATGCGCTGTAAGTCAGTCGCTAACAAAGAGATATCTACATGACTTTCTTGTTTAGTCATCTCCATATCGACCATACACTGCGCCATTGCCTGATAATCATTATCCTGCAAGGCCTGCATCATACCCATGCAAGCACGCCAGCTCTCAGCTTTTAGCTTACCGACAATACCAAAATCTAAAAAGCCAATACGTCCATCAGTCAGTAGCATCAGATTGCCCGCGTGCAAATCAGCATGGAAGCTATTACAGAGCATAAGGCTGGCAAACCAAGTGTTCAAAGTATCCGCCATGACTTGCGCTGGATCATTGCAATACTGGCGCATCGCCCTCTCGTCAATCATAGAGACGCCATGCAATCGGCTCATCGTCAATACGCGCTTGGTGGTTAGCTCGTCATAGACCTGCGGGGCGACAACCCGAGTATTACCTGACACGCTTAGAAACTGCTGGAAGTCGCGAATATTCTTAGCTTCCGCGATAAAGTCAGTCTCAGCGAGCATGCGCAGACGTATCTCATCAATAATAGGCGCGATGCTCGCAAACTTCATCGACGGCATGAGCAGCTCAAGTAGCTTAGTGACGCCATGCAGCACCCCCAAGTCGGTCTGCATGATCGTCTCGACCCCAGGCTTTTGTACCTTGAGTACTACTTCATCACCGTTATTCAGACGTGCGACATGCACTTGCGCAATGGAGGCGGAAGCTAATGGTTGCTCCTCAATATTGGCAAAGCGATCTTCCAGCGTTAAGCCATCAACCGCTAACTCTTCGCTTAATACTTGTGCAATATAGCTATAAGGTAACGGTGTGGTTTGATCCAAAAACCCTTGGAAGGCTTCGACGTATTCACGCGGAAACAGTGAAGGTGTACTAGCGATAAACTGCCCTATTTTGATGTAAGTAGTGCCTAATTGCTCAAAGGTTTCTTTTAGCAGATACGCGTCAGGTTTTTCACCTTTCGCCACACGCAGCGCCGATAATCCAGCGACGCTCGCGGTCTGACGGATACGGTTGGCGACATTCAGACTATGCTTCAATAAATGCGGACGATATAATTTCATAACGGCTAACTGTCTTAATAAAATGTAAGAGAAAAGGGCTAGATGATAACAACTAAAAGCAGTTGTAAAGGTAATGATTTATAAAGGAATAGTTTATAAAATAGCGGCCATGACGTAAACCGTACAGAACTATAGCGCGCATACCGGACAGCTGGCATCTTGACGATAGCCCATTAGGCGCTGCTGCATACGGCTACCATCCCATAGTAGTAGCTTGCCTGTCAGTGGGTTAGTGTTAAGCCCTAAGTACTGTAACGCTGCATTAGCTTGCAGATTACCCATTATCGCTGTGGTACTAGCAAGTACCCCAGAATTGGCACAAGTGCGCTCATCTACTGCTTCGTCCTTGGCGATAGCACCGAACACACAATGATAACAGCCGCTATTTAACTGCGGTTCATACAATGCCAATTGTCCTTGCATAGCAATCGCCGAAGCGCTAAGTAATGGAATCTGATAGCGCACACTGATACGGTTGATAATATCGCGAGTGGCAAAATTATCAGTACAGTCTAGTAATAGATCAGGCTTGCCAGCCGCCAGCTCTAATAACTCGTAGGCATTATCTAAAGTTAAACGTTCAGCCGTCCCTTTTGCACGGATCAAAGGGTTAATCTGATTGAGCATTTGCGCTGCGGTTAACGCTTTTGGCGCACCGATGTCGCTTGGTAAAAACAAGCTTTGGCGTTGTAAGTTACTGACCTCGATCACGTCATCATCGATGAGATGTACTTGACCAAGTCCTGCCCGCACTAGCGTCTCTGATGCCGGGCAACCTAAGCCCCCTGCTCCAATCATCACGACCCGAGAGGACTTCAAACGCAGCTGCGCGTCAATATCCCAGCCCGTTAATAATACTTGCCGAGCATAACGCAGTAACTCAGCGTCGGTGAGATTTTGGTTATCTTCAGAGGGTAGTTTAGTTGTCATTTTAGTTGTCCTAGGGTAACTCTATCATTACCCCCATAATCCTTAGCGGTTTTGATCGCCTCAAAGCCATTACGATAAAACATATCTCTAACCGCTTCGGCTTGATCATAGCCATGCTCGATGGCTAATAATCCGCCTTGCTGTAAGTAATTCGGAGCTTGCTCTACGATATGCTCAATATCAGCCAAACCTTGATTGGGCGCACTTAAGGCGCTGATAGGTTCAGCTTTTAACCTTTGCAAATGCTTATCAGTCTCGTCAATATAAGGAGGGTTAGATACGATAATATGAAAGCGTTTTTTAGCGTTAATCGCTAGCTGCTCATACCAGTTGCTTTGGATGAATTCGACATTATTCAACTGATTGTCGCTAGCGTTTTGCTTAGCAGCGCTTAGTGCCTCTGCTGATAAATCAACAGCGACGACTTGCCAATATAACTGTTTTAATTCATAAGCAAGACTGATAGCAATACAGCCAGAACCGGTACCTAAATCTAGCAAACGTTTAGAACCTTTATTATTGGCAATCGGATTACTCTCAATCCATTCCAGCACTTGCTCAACCAATACTTCGGTATCCGGCCTCGGTATCAGTGTATGCGCGTTTACCTTAAAATCAAGCGACCAAAACGCTTGGCTCCCTGTTAAATAAGCTAAGGGTATGCCCTGCTGCATCTTTTCAATGCCAGCATTAAACTGCGCAAGTTCGCTGCTTGTCAGCTGATAGCTCTCATCTGTCATCAGAAACAGCGGCGTCTTATTGATAACATAAAGCAGCCAATCGGTGATCCAAAACTGCGGCACTGCTAAAGACTTTGACAAGGCTGACGCTTCGATCTTGATTTGCTTTATGCTCTGTATGTGCTGCGCAGTCATAGGCCGCTCTTATCTACTACTTAACATCGATTATAATAATAAAAACCTCAACGACTACCCTACTCAGTAGCTCGCGGTGGTTCTTTGGTCTGCGTTAAATTAGGGTTGGCTTTGGTTAAATCAAGCCCTTTATCAGTGCCATCATTACTCATACCACGACTATTATCACTATCATAATCGTCATTATCACCAATGATAATATGCTTATCGACATAATAAATTAATGCCAAAATAGGAATGCCAAGAGCAAAGGTAAACAAAAAGAAGAACGGATAGCTAGTACTATCAACGATAGAACCTGAATAACCGCCTATGACTTTGGGTAATAAGGTCATTAAAGAGGAGAATATAGAATACTGCACTGCGGTGAAACGAATAGAGGTCAGCGCCGATAAAAAGGCAATAAACACCGCGCTAGCAAGGCCTGCAGCTAGATTATCCAAAATAACAGCCAGATACATATAAGGCAAACTACCCGGATGGTAAGTAAGCAAAATAAACAGTAAGTTGGTCACACAAGCGAGGACCGCACCGACCATCATCGCACGCATAATACGCATTTTTTGTGCCAATAACCCGCCCAAAAAACCACCGCCGATCGCCATGACGACACCAACTAATTTAACCGCATTAGCGATATCGACTTTGGTAAATTGCATATCCTGATAAAAGACATTGGAGATGACACCTGCGACAATATCAGAGATACGGTAAAGACCGATTAGCGCTAATAATAACAACGCCTTTTTGCCATAACGACGAAAGAAATCGGCGATAGGCTCGACCCAAGTGACCCGCGCAAACTCTGGCGCTACTAAGTTGGCTTTTACTAAACCATAGCCGATACCTATAGCCGCGGCTAGACTAACCGCCATACGCACCACCTCCAACACAAACCCTGTAAATACTCCTTCGACCTCAGGTAATACTGCGCCTGCATTGGCAAATACCAGCACAAACCCTATCACAGAAATCGCAAATACTAACACCAAACGCGTGTAGTCAGACGTCTCACGCTGCACTAGCACTTGTTGACTGACAGGCTCATGAATGACTAAGGTCGTAATCACCCCAACACCCATGACACCCGCCATAATCCAGTAAGTATTGCGCCAAGCCTCGTAGCTATACAGCGCCTCAGTTGAACCAAAATAGTCCGCTAAATATAAAGCGCCCGCGCCAGCAACTATCATACCTAAACGATAACCGGTGACATACATAGCCGATAGTACCGCTTGCAAGCTTGGCGGAGCCAGCTCAATACGATAAGCATCAATGACGATATCTTGTGTCGCTGAAGAAAAGCCTAAGAGTACTGCGCCTACCGCCATCAAAAATAGACTGCCTTCATTAGCGGGATTGACGCCTGCCATAATACAAATGGCAGTGATAATGAGTAGCTGCGAGACCAATATCCAGCTACGCCTGCGGCCCAGCATCTTAGTCAATATAGGCAGCGGCACTGCATCAATAAGCGGCGCCCAAATAAACTTGAAGGCATACCCAAGCGCCGCCCAACTGAACATCGTTACGACACTACGGTCAATCCCAGCTTCGCGTAGCCATAAAGAGAGACTGGAGAAGATAAGTAAAATAGGTATGCCCGCTACAAAACCTAAAAACAGCATAATAATGGCGCGGCGATCGAGATAAGCTTTTAAGCTCTCGCTCAATGACTTTTTTTCAATCGATGGCTTTGGTGTAGAAGGTGGTACAGGTTTGACAGCTGACATAATAAGTTACCAAAACTTGAAACAAAAAAGGTTTCGTTACAAAATTGAATTATGGTACTTGAGAACATCATCTATGACTAGAGATATTTGCAGCTAATTGCTTATATGCGATGCTTTGTCTACCTATCTTATCTCATTGTTAATACATGGTGATATCAACTATCGCTACTGTTTATATCACTTCATGCTTGGGTAATGTTTATCAAGGTTTGTTTGTGGATGTGCAGCTAATCTAATAGTTTCGACAACTTATATTCCAAAATAGTATAAATAGATTACTATCTAGTATATACAAGAATAATAACTATGATTTACACTAGCCGCAGATATGGTTTTAAAATTTTGGGGAATAAATTATGGCAATCGACGTAGTCGTCAATCAGCGACACTTGCAAATTCAGCTGAAACAGCTTGAGACAGTTTGGCATACCGTCATCAATGGCTATAATTTAAGCCAAGCGGCAACCGTACTGCATACTAGTCAATCGAGCTTATCAAAGCACATTGCCGCGCTTGAGAATCAACTAAAAACCGATGTCTTTATTCGTCAAGGCAAGCGTCTAACCGGCCTGACCGATATGGGCACTGCGCTACTTCCCCATATCGAAGCTATCTTTGCTGAGATTCGCACGATTGAAAACCTCAGCCTTGATTATAATAATCCTAATACCGGTACGCTAACGATTGCCACTACTCATACGCAAGCGCGTTATGTGTTGCCGCATGTGGTAAAAGCGTTCAAAGAGCGCTTTCCTAAGGTGAACTTGATTCTGCAGCAGGCTGATCCTGAGACTATCGCGCAGATGGTCATTCGCGGGCAGGCTGACATTGGTATTGCTACCGAATCTTTACTACATAATAACTATCTACGCTGTCATCGCTACTACGATTGGACGCACCGCATTATTGTCCCCAAGGATCATGAGCTAGCAGGTTTAGAAACCATAGATCTACCGACGCTTGCCAGCTACCCTATCGTCACTTATCACGGCGGCTTTACCGGTCGCGGTGCAATCGACAAGACCTTTAGCGATGCAGGCCTTGAGCCTGATATCGTTCTAGCGGCTCTTGATGCCGATGTGATTAGCACCTACGTAGGTCTTGGCTTAGGTATCGGTATTATCGCTGAGATGGCGTTTGAGCCAAGTCACTACCATAATCTTACCGCCATACCTGTCGATCATTTTGGCCGCTTTACGAGCTGGATGGCCGTGCGTGATGATGCTGAAGTTCGCCAGTATGGTCGTGCTTTTATAGAGCTGTGTCAGCAGCAATTTGATCACAAAGGGGTAGTTTAATAAAACCTGTATAAGGTGCACCCTTGCCATTTTAGATTTGTTACCCTCGTTAACACAGCCCTTTATAAACTTATGATCTGCCCCATTATATAGAGTATCAAGCGCTCAAGCTTTCTATAAGCAGCCTTAAACGATAATAAAAAAGACTGCCTAAAGCTTATTCACGCTTATCACTACTCAATAATAGGTGAGATATGACCAACAGTAATACTGATACCATTCCTTTATCATTTTTAGATTTAGCCCCTGTACCCGAAGGTAAAACCATAGCTGAAGGCATCGCCCAAACCGTGCAAATGGCGCAAAAAGCGGAAGAAGCCGGCTTAAACCGATATTGGATGGCTGAGCATCATAATATGGCGGGTATTGCGAGCGCCGCGACCTCTGTACTTCTGTCACATATCGGCAGTCAGACTGAGCGCATCCGTATTGGTGCAGGTGGTATTATGCTGCCAAACCATGCACCGCTTGTCGTCGCTGAACAGTTCGGTACGCTACAAGCGCTATATGGCGATCGCGTTGATTTGGGCTTAGGCCGTGCACCGGGTACTGATGGCGCGACCTTTCAGGCGCTACGTCGGCAGATGAAAGATGCCGAGCGCTTCCCGCAAGATGTGCAAGAGCTGATGTATTTTTTAGGCGATAATACCGATAGTAGTCCAGTACAAGCTTTTCCTGGCGCCAAATCAAAAGTGCCGGTGTGGATTTTGGGATCTTCGACTTTTGGTGCGACATTAGCGGCGCATTTAGGTCTGCCTTATGTGTTTGCTTCGCACTTTGCTCCGCAAATGATTGCTCAAGCGATCAAAGCTTATCGCGACAACTTCAAACCTTCCGTTTATCTTGATAAGCCTTACTTGATGCTAGCGGCAAACTTACTGTTAGCCGATGACGATGATACGGCAAATTATCACTTTAGCTCAGCGCAGCAGAGTTTTGTACGCTTGCGCCGCGGAGAAAAAGGACAAATGCCAAAGCCTGTGGCTAATATGGGTACTATTTGGAGCCCAGCAGAAAAAGCGATGGTCGATAGTGCCTTATCAGTTTCTTTCATAGGCTCGGTCGAGACAGTTAAGCCTAAGCTTGCTGCTTTTATCGACCGCTACCAACCTGACGAGCTCATTGTTACCGCTAACGTTTATGACCAAGCGGCTCGCCTACGTTCATTCGAGCTAATATCTCAGTTAAATTTGTTTACTTTACAAGGTGATGCAGCCGTTGCATAATAACTGAAAGCATTGATTGGAAACCTGACATGGAAGCTACTCCTGTGATCGCTGCATCGTTGTTTATTGGAAGCTCTATATTTTTGTATATAGTCGCTTTTATTATCGTTCTCGTGTTTTTTGGTTATTTAACTTATCGTGTCAGCCCAAAAGGTAAATCTCGGCGTGAAGAGCGACGCAATCGTAACAAACGCCATTAAGCAAACTCTTTAATTTTAGCGTAAATAAAACCTCCTACTCGCTAGAGCAGGAGGTTTTTTAATCGTTATTTTTAATTATGTATACTTAGGCTATTTATGGTCAGGCTTTTTTACCCACTTGCCTTTATCATTTTTATGATAGACGTTTTCGACTGCAGCCCATGCAGTGGCAAACCAACGCGACTCGTCATCATATTGCTCGCTAGCACTATTGAAAGCGGCTTGAAAAATCTCTTGCGCGTGTTTAGGTAAGTTATCTTTTACACTGTCAGGTAAGTTTGATAATTTATCGTATGGCATCATATTTTCCTTTTTATTTCAAATGTTGATTTATATTAAAAAGGAAAAGGCCATACCACTATAAGGTTTTAGTTAAAGCCTGTAGGCTTTTATAAATGTAAGGTTTTTAGATTATAATTCCTATCAGTACGCTTACATCAATCCAAACGTTCGCAATACCGCCGCCCCTATCGCCATCCCAAACAATCCTACTACTGTCGTGAATGCCAAGATATTTGCCGCTAATATATCATTACCACCCATTGCCTTGACCATCACATAGCTTGCCGCGGCGGTTGGTGATGCGACCATCAAAAATAACACCCCCATATGCACGCCCGTTAAACCAAATGCCAAACCGATAGCGATAGCCAGTAGCGGCGCAATCACAATACGGCCTATACTCGCTTGCATCGATAAGCCTGACAGACTGAGCATCGCTTTTAGGTTGATACTTGCGCCCGCACAAAGTAGCGCGAGCGGCAATGCCACTGCTGCGAGTAAATCACCAGTATGATGAATAACCGAAGGCACAGGCGGCAGTGGTAGTGCTTTATAGGCAAAAGCCGCTAGTAGCGCTAAGATAAGCGGATTAGTAAATACCTTTTTTATCACCATCAAGCTGCGGCTCAGGCGGGTATCATCTAAGCTTTTTGAGACGCGGCTGAGAGTAATGACCGCTAGGATATTAAACAAGATAGTGACGATGCCCATATAGACCGCGCCGATACTCAGGCCAATATCGCCATAAGCGTTGGCAACGGTTGCCAGGCCGATAATCGCCATGTTGCTGCGAAAGATACCTTGGACGAAGACACCTTGATCGGCGCTAGCGGTGATAAAGCGCTTGGCATAAATCTCGCTGCCAAAAAATAAAATAAAGGTAACCACTACCCCTGCTGTTATTAAAGTGACTTGCTTAGCATAATCAACCTCACTATCGACGACACTGAAGAATAGCAAAGCTGGCAAGCAGTAATTAAAAACAAAATAAGAGGCTTGATCGATAAACGCTTGGCTGACTTGTCCGCGTTTTTTCATAAAAAAACCCAACCCCATCAAGAAGAGGTTGGGTAGTACGATAGTAATAGCAAAAATAACCGCAGCGATCATAAGTGACTCACGTCAATAAAACGTTAACTCATGGTTTTTAGACAAGGCTTTTAAGTAGCCTTGTCGCAATAATAAAAACCTATGACTCCAATGCCGACTTAGCTTTTTTCTGCTTTTTAACTGTCATCGCGAGCAACTGGATAGCAGCAGGTGTGACCCCGCTAATACGTCCTGCTTGCGCTAGCGTGGCTGGACGTACTTTACTGAGCTTTTGCACAATTTCGTTAGACAACCCAGAGACAATATTATAGTCAAAATCTAATGGTAGCACAGTATTCTCTAAGCGCTTCATTTGTGCGATATCTTCCTGCTGACGATCGATATAACCGGCGTACTTGACTGAAATCTCAATCTGTTCTCCAACTTGCGTATCGACTTTTGAATCGGTAATAGCCGCGATATCAGCGAAGTTGATTTGTGGACGCTTTAGCAAGTCGTAGGCGGTTGCTTCTTTAGATAATACTTCCCCGGTTTGCGCGGCGACTTGTTTGCCTAAATCATTAACAGGGGTCGCCCACATGTCTTTGAGACGCGCAGATTCGCTAGTTATGGCCTCCATCTTCTGCTCATAGGCTTGCCAGCGGTTATCATCGACCAGACCTAATTTACGACCGGTCTCAGTCAAGCGCTGATCAGCATTATCTTCGCGTAGGAGCAGACGATACTCAGCACGGCTGGTAAACATGCGATACGGCTCAGTAGTGCCATGAGTGATCAAATCATCGACGAGCACGCCCAGATAAGCCTCATCACGGCGCGGCGTCCACGTCTCATAATTGCTGTTATTAGTGGTCTCCAAAGCAGCATTAGTTCCTGCTAGTAGCCCTTGCACGCCAGCTTCTTCGTAGCCGGTAGTACCATTGATCTGACCGGCGAAATAAAGCCCATCAATAGACTTAGTTTCCAGCGTCGGCTTGAGGTTTTGCGGATCAAAATAGTCGTACTCAATGGCATAACCAGGGCGAGTAATATGCGCGTTCTCAAGTCCTTTCATACTATGAATAAACTCAAGCTGTACATCGAACGGCAAGCTGGTTGAGATACCGTTGGGATAAAGCTCATGAGTAGTGAGACCTTCAGGCTCAATGAATATTTGATGACTATCTTTATCGGCGAAACGATGAATTTTATCTTCAATCGATGGACAATAACGCGGGCCCACACCTTCGATCTTACCTGAGAACATCGGCGAGCGATCCAGACTCTCACGAATAATGTCATGAGTACGCGCGTTGGTATGGGTAATGTAGCAATTAACTTGCTCAGGGTGCATTTGGGCATTGCCCATGTAGCTCATCACTGGCAATGGCGTATCGCCCGGCTGTACGGTCATGACACTAAAGTCCACCGTGCGCGCATCGATACGCGCTGGTGTGCCCGTCTTAAGGCGACCCACAGGAAGTTTTAACTCGCGCAGACGATCGGCAAGTTTAATAGAGGGCTGATCCCCTGCGCGGCCGCCTTTAGAGTTCTCAAGACCGATATGTATGACCCCGCCTAAGAAGGTTCCTGAGGTCAATACAACGGTCTGAGTTTTAAAAATAATACCGGTTGAAGTCACAACAGCGGTCGCGCGACCATTCTCAACTAAAATGTCGTCTGCGCCTTGCTGAAATAAATCAAGATTCGGCTGATTCTCAAGGGTATGACGGATAGCCGCTTTATAAAGAATGCGATCGGCTTGCGCTCGCGTGGCACGAACTGCTGCACCTTTACGACTATTTAGCACGCGAAACTGAATGCCCGCCTTGTCGGTCGCCAAAGCCATAGCACCGCCTAACGCATCAATCTCACGCACTAAGTGCGATTTACCGATACCGCCGATAGCAGGGTTACAGCTCATCTGGCCTAAGGTCTCGATATTGTGCGTCAATAGCAAGGTCTGCGCACCCATACGCGCTGCTGCTAGAGCGGCTTCGGTCCCCGCATGACCGCCGCCGATGACGACTACGTCGTAATGTTTTGGGTATTGCATTTGTGCCTCGCTTGATAGATATCGACCCAAAAATAAGGACATCAACATCTATCGTATTCAGTGATTTAAAAAATGGCTAGAGAGTTGAAATTGGTGCTAATTATAGCAATTTTTTGCCGTTATTAGTGAGCCGCATTAATCAAACTTTATATTCTTACCCGCGCTAAGTGGCACGATCTGATCGGAATGACCACTTACTAGCATATGCTGACTACCATGACCTTCTGGATTAATTTGTAAATAAGCATTCATCTGTCCAATCGCTTCGCCATCATCAGTTGCCAGTATTTTCTCTTTAATCAAATCGACAGGCGGTAGCGGCAGGTTCTTTAATAAGGCCAAGCGCTGCTCATTGTCGCCTTTGTTGACGACAATATCGATAAGCTGACGCGCATCGACCGGTAGATCTGGCGTATTTTGTGCGAGCAATGCCAAATGATAAGCACCCGCTGCATCTTGATCAGCGACGATACGCTGCTCGATTGCGGTATAAGTACCCTCTGTCGCACCGCCTGCGACGCTGAGCTGGTGAATACATCTGAGTGCTGAGAAGTCTTCGTTGTTTGCCATCTCAATAATGCGCGTTGATTCATTCTTTAGATGCTCGCGTCGTTTTTCTAAAGCGGCATCTTCATAAGCTTGTGCATTCGTTTGATTAGTCATAATACCCTCTTATTGTTTATATCGTTATGCAGCCATATATGGGGATAAATACGCCAAAAACAATAAAGCCTGAGTCAGCAGCGCATGGCTGACTCAGGCTTCGACTTCAAAGCTTAGTGTTGTTCCAGGTTTCTACTCAAGATTTATATGGTATCCATACAATCTTGTTGATAACTAGGCCGCCGGGCTATTGGCTTCAACTAACGGCTTAAGCTCGCCTGATTGATACATCTGCAAGATAATATCTGAGCCGCCCATAAGCTCACCATCGATCCACAACTGCGGGAAAGTCGGCCAATTAGCCACTTTTGGCAAGGTCGCGCGAATCTCTGGATTTTCTAAGATATTAACAAAGGCAAACGGACGACCGATTTGGGTTAATACTTCGATAGAACGCGCTGAAAAGCCGCATTGCGGAAACTGCGGTGTGCCTTTCATGTAGATCAATACTTTGTTGTCTTTAATTTGATCACGAATCAATTGTTCGACATCGTTGGCAGCGGTATTTGGGGTTTGCTCGCTCATAAAAGCTCCTATTAACGGCGGTTATTAAAGATATTGCTTAGCGTTATGTGCTACATGGGGTAGAGATAAATTTATTGCAAGCCGTTTGACTGCAATTTATTTTTGTAGATTATTTTTGGTTAGGCATCTGATGCTTAACTGATTACTTAACTGAATATTTAAAAGACAGCTTTTTTCTCAAATAGAGCATTGAGCTTGTTCATAAGCCTTATTTTAAAAATTTATTATTAATAACTATTCTTAAAAACTAGCCTTCAGGACTTATCAGTCATTAAAAGGACTACGGCACTTGCCATGATGCCCTCTTGGCGACCGGCAAATCCTAGCTTTTCAGTGGTCGTGGCTTTGACACTGATATTGCCAATATCAGTTTGCAGATCGCTTGCGATATTAGTCCGCATCGCTTCATTATACGGCGCAAGCTTGGGGCGCTCACACATCACGGTAATATCAGCATTACCAATCTTGTAACCAGCATCGATTATTTTGCCATACACATAACGCAGTAACACTCGAGAATCAAGCCCAGCATGCGCGCTATCGGTATCAGGGAAATGCTGACCGATATCACCCATCGCCAGAGCGCCAAGCAGAGCATCTGCGAGTGCGTGCAGCACCACATCGCCGTCCGAATGCGCCAGCAAGCTATGGGTGTGTTCAATCGGTACACCCGCTAGTATCACGTATTGCTGCTGTTCACCATTATTATGAAAAGCATGCACATCGATACCTTGACCTATTTTTATCATAATTATTATTCCAATTTTCCAAAATGAATTTATTATTTAAAAATGCGCTTCGTTATATAGCAAGTCAAAATATTCAAAATCTAAAAAACAGCTATTGAGTTAATCAACTGAGTTTTCGAGCGTTTAAAGGGCAAGACACGCCACTGATTTGAATTAACTGGTATAATATGACGCCTATATTATCACAAATTGTTGAGCGCTCTTTTTATGCCCGTTACGTCAACTATGCAAAATACTTCTACCGCCATGCTCGAGCTTATTCACGCCCATCGCGCTTTAAACCTTGCTGACATTCCAGACCCAAGTCAGGTGCGAGTGATTGTAGGTATGTCAGGCGGTGTCGATTCGTCAGTATCAGCCGTTCTCTTACAGCAAGCAGGGTTTATGGTCGAAGGTCTGTTTATGAAAAACTGGGAAGAGGACGATGGCACCGAGTATTGCACTGCTATGGACGATCTGGCCGACGCGCAAGCAGTCTGTGACAAAATCGGTATGAAGCTGCATACCGCCAACTTTGCGATGGAATACTGGGACAGAGTTTTCGAGCATTTCTTAGCAGAGTATCAAGCGGGTCGTACCCCCAACCCTGACATCTTATGTAATAAAGAGATTAAATTCAAAGCCTTTTTGGACTATGCATTAACCTTAGGCGCTGACTATATCGCCACTGGCCACTATACACGTCGCAGCGTCAACTATACCAATGATAACGACGTAGAAGTGGCGCAGCTATTACGTGGTCTTGATAATAATAAAGATCAAAGTTACTTCTTGCATGCGGTTGGCGGTGACAAAATCGCTAAGACTTTATTTCCTGTTGGCGAGCTTGAAAAACCAGTCGTACGTCGCATCGCCGAAGAGCATGATTTAGCGACTGCAAAGAAAAAGGACTCAACGGGTATCTGCTTCATCGGTGAGCGTCGTTTTAAAGACTTTTTGCAGCAATACTTGCCGGCACAAAAAGGCGAGATCGTCACTGATGATGGTCATGTTATCGGTCAGCATGATGGGCTAATGTACTACACCTTAGGACAGCGCGGCGGTATCGGTATCGGCGGCGTAAAAGATCGTCCTGAGGAGCCTTGGTTTGTGCTAGCCAAAGACTTAGATAACAACCAGCTAATCGTTGGCCAAGGTCACGAGCATCCGATGCTCATGAGTACTGAATTACAAGCTTATAAAATGGACTGGGTCGATGGTCTTGCGCCCAAAGCTGTTTTTACTAGTGAAGGCTTAAGCTGTATGGCAAAGTCACGCTATCGTCAGCCTGATCAAGCGTGCCGTGTGTTTGCTATCGATGAGCAAGGTCTGCAAGTAAAAGTCGTCTTTGATGAGCCGCAGCGCGCCGTAACTCCTGGTCAATCGGCCGTGTTTTATATCGATGAAGTGTGCTTAGGCGGCGGGGTTATTGAGTCTATCAATGCGCCGCGCTCAATAACGTCTGACTCATAAATAATTTTGTTGCCTTAGGATATTTCATGAGTTATCGTTTTTCATCTATTATTTCTTCTAAAAAGATTTCAAATGAGACTATGAAATACCCTATTGCATTTGCTGTAGCTATTGCTTCTTGTCAAACCTACGCAGCGCCATCGCCAACGGGTTTTGGTACGTTTACTCGTGATGCAACCCCGAAAGCTGGAAGCGTCGTCTCTGGTCGTTATACTACCCTAACAGGCGCTAAAGGTACCTATACTATCTCAGCAGGCGCTAGTATAGGTTATAGTGGTAGAACCTTTGCCGTTGGTAATAACGGCGTTGAGATCAAAAATGAGGCCGATACTAATATCGCGAATGATAGCTTTACTTATACCTTTGCGATTACTCCTGATGATAATACTGCTATTCATACTATAAAGATTGGTCAAGCAAGCTATACCACAGGAGGTAACTCGGAGGTTGCGCGTCATACGCTTAGCTATACGCCAAGCTCTGCTATTGACGCTCCTAGTCGTGTTTACGTCAAAGAAAACGCAAGTGTTCCTTTTTATTACCAAGCGATGGGCGACTACTTCATGGGTAGAAGAGAAACCTCTACTTCTGACAGCTTTGTTTATAATGACCCTAACACCCTGCCTTCACCACAACTACGTGCAAATAGTAATAGTGAGTTATATTTTTATCGCTTAGATTTCCTCAACGGTACTAATCTAGGCAATAACAGATTTAGACCTAGCACTAATAATAGTGGTCAAGTTAGTATCAGAAACAACGCCAATGGCTTTTTGCCTAGCCCTGCAACCTTTACTAACATCCTAAAATCAACCTCAACTAATCCTAACAATCAAAATACCTTTTCTCCACTATCCGTCGGTGCCAGTAGCAGCAATACTCGAAACGTACAATATATCAGTTATGGTATTGCCAATGCTGATAGTAGTTATGTGGTAGCGGTTGAAAATGCCAGTTCTGTTGAGCTGACCTACGAAGGCATCATGAAGGGTAGCAACGCTATCCCAGGGGAGACTATCGGTGAGACATTTAACGAATGGATCAGTTTCGGGGTCGAGAGCGAACTAGTCAATTATAAGTTTTCCGGATCGGTATATAACGACAACGGAAATATAAATGATCAATTTGCAAAAGACAATCCCGATACAATAGGCGGTGTCTATAATAACGAGCAGTATTTTAACGGTATTTTTGATAGCAATGAGTCAGGTATCGCCGGTAGTACAGTTAGCTTGGCAAGTAACTGTAACAGTTCCACACCCAATATTATTGCCAATCAAACGGTGACGGCAGCGAATGGTAAGTATAACTTTATAGTCCCAATCAGAACGATTAATAATAGCAATTCTATCTGTATCATCGAGAATGACAATAGCAACTATCCTATCCGTACTACCATCGCTAAACAACCTATTTTATTTAATACTAATCAGTACCTTTATGAAGATATCAACTTTGGCAGAGTTATAGCAGCCAATAAAGCCTTGGTTCTTTTAAAAGAACAAGCCGTTAATGATTGTACTATCTCAACATTGATGCCTTCCTCGCAAAATAATCTCAGTTATAGTAAAAAGGAGTTGGAAGGTGTAGATCCTGGACAATGTATCGCTTATAGAATCACTGCGACCAACCGCGCCAATTTGCCAATCACTGACTTTGTAATGCAAGATGTTCTACAAAAAGCTGGTATCAACAATGCGACTGTCACTTCGGTACTGGCCAATCCAGCACGTACATCAGGCGATTTTAATGACGGCTTAAATGTCGGTGAAAATGGCACTGTTAAAACCGCACCTTTAGCCTTAGACGCAAAAAGCCAACGTAACTTTTATTTTAATACTAAATACGGTACGACCACGACGCCCTAATTAAAGGCTGACATCAATAGATTCCTTTATTAAATCTGTATTTCTGCTATATTACGCGCATCAAATTTAACCACTCACTTATGTAGCGATTTTCAATGGCTATAACTTTTGCAGTTTTTAATTTCATAACTATTTGAGGCATGACTATGACTCCACTTACCGCACTCTCCCCTATCGATGGTCGCTACGCGTCAAAGGCCGATAGCTTACGCCCCTATCTATCAGAGTTTGGACTAATAAAAGCCCGCGTCACCGTTGAGATTCGTTGGTTACAGTCTTTGGCAGACAATCAAGCTATCGGTGAGCTGGTCGCATTTGATGATGAGACTAATGATTTTTTAAACAGTATTGTTGATAATTTTAGTGAAGACGACGCGCAAGCAATCAAAGATATCGAAGCGACGACCAATCATGATGTTAAAGCGGTTGAGTACTTTATTAAAGATAAGTTCCGCGGTAATCAACAACTAGAAAACAGCCTAGAATTCATCCACTTTGCCTGCACCAGTGAAGATATCAATAACCTATCGTATGCATTGATGCTGAAAGATAGCCGCGAGCTGGTAGTTGCCAAAATGCAGCAAGTCACCGATAGCATTGTCGATTTAGCCATTACTCATAGCGATCAGCCGATGCTCTCACGTACACATGGGCAAACAGCAAGTCCAACAACGCTCGGTAAAGAGATGGCCAATGTCGCTTACCGCTTAGCGCGTCAAATCAAACAAGTCGGTCAAGTCGAACTATTGGGTAAAATTAATGGCGCAGTTGGCAACTACAACGCGCACTTCTCAGCCTATCCTAATGTAGACTGGCAGACGCATGCTGAGCAGTTTATCGATCAGCGCTTAGAGCTAAGCTTTAACCCTTATACCACGCAGATTGAGCCGCATGATTATATTGCTGAGCTGTTCGACGTGGTTAAACGCTTCAATACTATCTTAATCGATTTTAACCGCGATATCTGGCAGTACATTAGCTTAGGCTATTTTAAGCAGCGTCTAAAAGACGGTGAAGTGGGCTCATCCACTATGCCGCATAAAGTCAACCCTATCGACTTTGAAAACTCAGAAGGCAACTTGGGCGTCGCTAATGCCATGCTTGCCCACTTAGGTGAGAAGCTACCTATCTCGCGTATGCAGCGCGATTTATCAGATTCTACAGTACTACGTAATATCGGTGTCGGCCTTGCGCAAAGCATGATCGCTTATGATGCTTGCCTAAAGGGTGTAGGGAAATTAGAAGTCAATCCTCAGCGTTTAAATGATGATCTTGAGCAAGCACAAGAAGTACTCGCAGAGCCCATTCAAACCGTGATGCGCCGCTATCGTGTTGAGAACCCTTATGAAAAATTAAAAGCCTTAACTCGTGGTAATGCGATGACACGTGAAGCGATGCTCACCTTTGTAGAGAGCGATGAGCTGTCTGCCGTTAGTGACGCCGATAAAGAGCGCTTACGTAACCTAACGCCTGCCACTTATACCGGTAATGCTGCAGAACAAGCACGGTCTATCAATGACTGGATTGCCAAGCTGTAGTTTATGATTTAATTTAGTCATGATTTTACTGCCAAAGGCCATACTGGCTAGCACTGTTCTAGTATTGATTACCATAGTGCTAGCGAGTATTGAGCCCCTGGCTTGGTCGAGTTACCTACTCCACCAAGCCGGTACTTTGCTGTTTATGGCTGTGATGCTCTTTTTGTATCGTCACTGGCATCTTAGTAACAGCGCTTATGTACAAGCCATGATGTTTTTAATCATTCATATTATTGGGGCGCGTTATCTATATTCGTACGTGCCTTATGATGAGTGGACGCAGGGATTAATTGGCGTTAAGGTAAGCGATATATTTGGCTGGCAGCGCAATATGTATGACAGACTTGTACATTTTAGCTATGGGCTGCTATTATTTGCGGCGATGTATGAAAGTTTGGAACATATTTTTAAAATTAAATCAGTAAAAGCACTGATTGCCATCACCCTAATGCTTAACATGTCCACTAGCTTACTTTACGAGTTGTTTGAATGGAGCCTTGCGATGACGATGTCACCCGAAGCGGCCGAAGCCTACAACGGTCAACAAGGCGATATGTGGGACGCCCATAAAGATATGGCTTTGGCACTCTTCGGCGGGCTCATAGCGGCAGGAGGTTTTGTCCTAAATGCTCGATATTCGCAAATAATGGCTAAATAAGCGCGAATTAATCGTCTTTTTTATCATCATCACTATCGCCTGGTATGATGGCTTTGCCGACAGCAACTGTACCTTTAACAACCCCTTTGGTAGTTTTATAAGCGACTTTAGCCGGTACAGTAACAATTTTGTGTACACAAGCTTGTAGGACAAACATGCTTGCGATAATAACGATAAAATGCAGTTTTTTCATAACATTCCTATGAGTTGAAAAGCTTTTATTAAAAGCGTTGATAACATCAGTATGAGCGTTCAGCTAGGCGATAATCATAAACTATAAAACCCCTTCTATAAACCCATCCTCATTATTAATCTTATCCCTATTTTAGATATGGACTAGCTATGACTTTTATTCCCCCTTGTTTACCCGACACTATCACGCCTGAGCAGTTCTTGAGCGAATACTGGCAAAAAAAGCCGTTACTTATTAAGCAAGGTCTGCCGCAACTGATCGATATGTTTGAGCCTGACGATATGCTCGGCCTAGCGTTAGAAGAAGACGCTTCGGCGCGGCTGCTGACCCAAGCGGCAACTAAGCCAGCAGATAAGCCGCAGTGGCAGCTTAAAAAAAGCCCCTTAAGCGAAGCTGATTTTGACAACCTGCCAGCACAGTGGACCGTACTCGTTCAGAATATGGAACAGTGGTCGCCTGAGCTTGGACAGTTATGGCAAGCGTTTGACTTTATACCTCAGTGGCAACGTGATGACATCATGGTCTCTTACGCGCCCAAAGGCGGCTCTGTCGGCAAACACTATGACGATTATGATGTGTTTTTAGCGCAAGGCTACGGGTCTCGCCGTTGGCAGCTGGGAAAATACTGTGATAAGAATACGGAGTTTGTTGCTGATGAACCGATAAGGCTGTTTGATGACATGGGCGATATTATCTTTGATGAGGTGCTACAAGCAGGAGATGTCTTATACGTACCGCCCAAGCTCTCGCATTTCGGCGTGGCCCAAGAGGATTGCCTAACTTTTTCTTTCGGCTGCCGTCGTCCAAACTTAATGCAAATTATTGATAGTCTAGCTGATATCGCCACCAGTGATAGCAATTTATTTATCCCAATGCTACTACCACAAGCGCAGCAACCCTCTGGCGAACTACAAGCGGAGAGTATTAAAGCGATAAAAATCCAGTTATTACAAATGCTACAATCCGCGCACGGTGATAATATAATTGGTCAAGCGGTAAGCGAGGTCGTCAGCAAGCGCCAATATGATGCGCTCGTTCCAGAAGAGACGTTAGATACTGATGAGCTGATGCAAGCCCTAGCGGATGGCGCGACCCTACAAGCTGATTATAGTAATCGGCTGCTCTATCATAAAAGCGCCGATGGATTAAGCTTATACGCCAACGGTCAACGCCTTGACGGTCTTGATACTATTGCAAAACAAATACTGCAGCGTTTGGCAGATGGTGAGGCTCTGCAAATAGATGATGTCGCAGACATTGAGCCTGATGACTTAATGGAATGGCTAGAAAACGGCTGGATATGGGTAAATGTTGCTGATGAGTTTTGAATATGACTACTACTTGTATGACTAAAAGACCTAAGTGTTTTCTGAAGTAAATCTATTGAATGAGTTACAGTTCCAGCGCATTAGAGAGATATGTTACACTCAGACACTAAAGTTATGCAGTTATACCGTGTACATGTCTTTAGGCTTCAATCATACTTATTGGGTATACTTATGAATATGAAACAACATCCACTAGGAGTACCTCATGTCAAATCGCGATAAAACTGATGCAACTACCAAGATGGCACCTAATGATATTAATCAAGACGGTCTTTCTGAAAAAGATCAACAACGTACTGACGATTCAGCTCTCGATATGATGCAAGGTATGCATGAGCATGAAGATCATGAAGACGAGAATGAATAAAGCAGACAAAAGACAGACAAGTCGTTGATAACACTTATCATTTAGCCTTTTTTAGAGCAATAGTGATATATAGACTTTTATAGCTAACTAGTATAGCTAATAAGTAATCGAAATTAAGGAGCGCTTATCATTAACGATAAGCGCTTTTTAATGGATAGATACTTTGTTGTATGCTCTATAGCAGTGTGATGGACTTTATAAAGCAGGCGGACGTCTCTCAGGTAGCCGGTCCAAAGTTTGGTTATATAAAAATGCCGCTGCTAACACGATAACGATAGGAACGATAAAAGCAGCATAGTTGACTTTAGCAAATAAAAAAGCCCCTACTACGCCGCCGCCACAAAAGCAGTACCAAATAATGGCTTGAAAGCCTAAAGTGGGCTTACTAATAGCGCGTCCTGCTAGCCAATTACCAATAGCAGCACCCATATCTGAAGTCAGTCCTGTTAAATGCGTCGTACGAATCACCGCGCCACTATAAGTCGCTACCATGGCATTTTGTAATCCGCAAGCCATCGCTGCAGTGAGCTGACCTAGATAAGCATGCTGCTGATAGAGCCAGTAGCTCGCTATTAACAGGAGCGCTTCTAAATATAGCGCGCGTCCGTAACGCCGGCCTAATTTTAAAGAGTTTTGTCCGATGATAAAGCCGCTTAATACCGCGCCTATCAAAAAAGCGATTAAAGATGCGCCAATGAACAATACACTAGGACCATCAAAATGAGCGATGGCGGCCGAGAATAAACTTACATTACCCGTCACATGCGATACGGATAAATTGGTAAAACCCATAAGCGCCACACTGTTGACGCTGCCAGCACTGAACGCTAGCACCGCCCCGCCCCAGAGTATCCATTTCGGTAGTTTGGTTATCATAGCTCTCGCCTACGCACTGTTTAAAAACAGCTCATCATACACTAAATATCGCTCATAAAAAAAGGCAGCTAGGCAGCCGCCTTAATATTAGATAACAAGCATTATGATAGCTTTTTAGAAACAACCATTTAAAGCTATCTTTTAGGATTGATAGTACCTTTAGGACTGACAGTAATCTACGTTATTTATCCGTCTCATCCAGCATCATCAGCTGCTCGCTGATCGCAACGGTATTGAAGCCGGCATCAACGAACATAATCTCACCGGTGATACCAGATGCCCAAGGTGATAATAAAAATAGCGCGGCGTTACCGACTTCCATCTGATTAATATTGCGCTGCAAAGGCGCTATTTTTTCGCTGATATCAAGCATCTTACGAAAGGACTTGATACCACTAGCAGCAAGAGTGCGGATAGGGCCTGCTGAGATGGCATTGACCCGGATACCTTCTCCGCCCATAGAGGTTGCTAGATAGCGTACGCTCGCCTCTAAGCTTGCTTTTGCCATGCCCATGACATTGTAGTTAGGTAGTACTGAGATGCTGCCTTCATAGGTTAGTGTCAGCATAGAGCCGTGACGCATCGCTAATAATTCGCGGGCCGCTTTGGCTAAAGCGACAAAGCTATAGCTTGAGATGTCATGAGCGATATGGCTGCCCTCGCGGGTGGTGGCGCTGACAAAATCGCCGTCTAATTGCTCCATAGGGGCAAAGCCGATAGCATGAACCACCCCATCGATACCATCACCCCAATGCGCTGTCACTTGCTCAAAGCAAGCAGCGATAGAAGCATCAGAGGCGACATCACATTCAAGGACTAAGTCTGCTTCAAACTTCTCAGCAGCCATATCGACGCGTTTTTTGATTTTGTCATTAGGGTAAGTCAGAATTAATGAGGCACCTTCACGGTGTAATGCCTCAGCGATAGCCCAAGCAATAGAGAGTTTGCTGGCGATACCAGTAACGACAAAACGTTGGCCTTGAAGTAACATAATAGGTCCTTATAAAGCAGTTATAATTATCTAAATCTTCGGGTTCTTATTATACACGAATCAATTTAAGTAAACAGTCGTAAACTAAAATACTACTAGCGTAATTGACAGCGGTATGAAGTTGCGCTGATTTCAAGTATAATCACAACCCTTCCAAGCTTGCACATTCTTTATAAACCCTCAGCAGTCCAAGATAAACGCTCTTGGGTGCGAAAGGCTTTAGCGTTAAGCGATACCCACATTTTGGATGGCTGTCAAAATTATGAGTAATGACTCAACTCTAGCATCAAACTATCAAGAAACCATCGAATCTTATCGTCAACTGATAGGGTCAACCGGTGAAGACCTAGAACGTCCGGGCTTACAAGATACGCCTATGCGGGCGGCAAAAGCTTTTGCTCATCTGACCCAAGGCTATCATCAAAACCTAAGCGATATCGTCAATGATGCGGTATTTCCATCGAGTAATCGTGAGCTGGTGTTGGTCCAGAATATAGAGTTTTATTCTCTGTGTGAGCACCATATGCTACCCTTTCATGGTCTTGCGCATATTGGCTACTTGCCCAATGGCCAAGTCTTAGGACTATCAAAATTTGCTCGGATTGTGGATGTATTTGCGCGTCGCCTGCAAATTCAAGAGAACTTAAGCGAGCAAGTGGCGCAGGCCATCATGGATGTGACTGGCTGCCGCGGGGTAGCAGTGGTGATGGATGCCTCGCATATGTGTATGATGATGCGCGGTGTTAGTAAGCAGCACTCTACGACTCGTAGTACGGCTATGCTTGGCGAATATGTGCATGATAATCAAGCGCGTAATGAATTTTTAAATGCGCTGCCTACCCGTCGAGCGGCGTTTTAATTTTTGAAACGATTATAAATCATTAAATAGCTGACAAATACAAAGTTAGAGTCAATAAAAAGGACGCTCGAGTGCGTCCTTTTATTATTGAAATATAATCTTAGAGCTTAACTCGTTGCTTTTACTTCATCGATCCACTTACCATACCCTTCTGCTTCCATATCCGCTAAAGGAATAAAGCGCATCGCCGCTGAATTCATACAGTAACGTTTGCCCGTTGGCGCAGGACCATCATTAAATACATGACCGACGTGTGAATCTGCATAGCGACTACGGATCTCGGTACGAGTTGAGAAAAACCCTTTGTCTTCTTTTTCAACGATCATCTCAGGATCCAACGGACGTGTAAAGCTCGGCCAGCCGGTACCAGATTTGAATTGATCGCGAGAAGAGTACAAAGGCTCTCCTGATATCACATCAACGTATAGTCCTGGTTCTTTATTGTCCCAATATTCATTGTTAAAGGCGCGCTCAGTCCCCTCTTCTTGCGTGACTTTATATTGGATATCGCTTAAAGACTGCTTCAGCTCTTCTTTACTGGGCTTTACGAATGATGCAGGGTTAAAACCTGGGCTTGCCGCTGTTGTTGAGGTGATTTGCTGTGTATTATTCATAGTAACCTCAGCGTCTTTGGGTTTAAACTGACTAAAGTCTAGCTCATAATCCTTGCCATAGACACTCTCAATAAACTGATAGCGTCCCGAGTTGAAGGTATAAGCCTTATAACGTAGCGGATTCTTTTTATAATAATCTTGATGATACTCTTCGGCAGGATAAAAGGTTGTAGCAGGTACGATCTCTATTACTACTGGTTTTTCGTATACGCCAGAGGCTTGCAGATCTTTTTTAGCTGCTTCTGCTATTTGTCTTTCTTGCTCATTGTTATAGAAAATTGCCGGACGATACTGAGTGCCTCTATCGACAAACTGGCCTTGATCATCAGTAGGGTCAGCAATACGCCACAAGGCTTGTACGATACCATTATAAGTTATTTTGGTAGGGTCATAATAGACCTGAGCGGCCTCAGTATGGCCAGTGCCACCCGCTGACACATCACTATAAGTTGGGTTGTCAGTCTGGCCACCACTATACCCTGAAACGACTTCTACTACGCCAGGAATCTTCTCATAGCCTGCTTCTACACACCAAAAACAACCACCCGCTAGCGTCGCTACTGCTAAATTGGGATCTGTAGGAGCATAAGGATTATCAGCACTAGGGTTTTTTATGGTAGAGCTACTCTCTGTGGAGGCACAGCCCGCTACTAGAGCGCTACTAGCCAATACCGCCATACTCATAACTTTGATTTGTCGTTGAAAACTCATAAAACACTCCTAACAGTTTTGTTTGGATAATATAGCCTTATTAAACTATAGTAACGCTTAAGCATCACATAAATATTCTATTCTTGTTATATATTTATTATTTATGGTTTCTAAATAGTCAATCATTCTAGTTAACGTCTATTAAACGCTTTGTAAGAGTTGTTTTGAATAGAAAAGAGCCTATTACCTTGCGGTGATAGACTCTAATTATACTAATAATACATTGATTTAAACTAGATCAATTATGGAAGCGATTAAGCAGTTTTTTTATTTTGAGTGTCACTATTAGACCGATCTTCACTGGTGGTTTGTATTTTTTGTAAGATCTTCTTGATACCCGCTGGTGGCATATAAGTGGGCACTGCATAAGTGTCGCTGACTTCCTTGGCGGCAGCTTTGGCGATGTCATCGTAATCCGTCTTTTTCATGCCTTTAACGGTAGGATCAATGCCGACTGTTTCGATTAGCTGACGGACTTGCTCGATAAAGTAATGGGCCAGCTCCTTATCCGTTTTGGTCGCTTGACCACTCTCAACGATGCCTGTTTTTCTAGCGAGCTTCGCCAATCTTTTCTCTGATCCTTTACGGTTGACCTCTAACACATAAGGCAGAACGATAGCGTTAGCGCGCCCGTGAGGAATACTATAATGCGCGCCTAATTGATGAGCGATGGCATGCACATAGCCCAAACCCGCTTTATTAAAAGCGATACCGCCATAATGCGCGGCTATGCCCATCTCTTCACGAGCCTGCAAGTCCTCACCGTTCTCATAAGCGATTGGCAGATATTGCATTACCGCTTTGGTGGCAGAAGCGGCATAATAGTCCGTCTCAACGCTAGCATTAGCACTCATCCAAGCCTCTAAAGCGTGAGTCAAAACGTCAATACCCGTATCAGCAGTGATGTGCTTAGGCATCCCTTTCATAATAACTGGATCGATAGCCGCCGCTAATGGAATCATTCTAGGATCGATTGATAGCGCTTTTTGATGCGTGTCATTGTCCGATACTACTGCGCCAAGCGTCGCCTCTGAACCGGTACCGGCGGTCGTTGGAATACAATACAGCGGCACTCCTTTCTTTCTTGCCTTAAGGATACCGATAAGCTTTTGCGGCTTACAGTTATTGCCTTGTGACATTGCGATCATCTTGGCTGCATCAATGACTGAGCCGCCGCCGATAGCGATTATCGCATCGCACTTAGCACTGACCGTTTGGCTTAGCCCTTCTTCTACTACGGCAAAAGTAGGGTCTGGAGTGATGCCATCATAAACCTGGTAGCTGATATTGTGCTTGTCTAAATAGTCAGTGACTTTTGCTGGAATACCAAGCTTATTGAGTACCGCATCGGTCACGATAAAGACGTTAGTGCCGCCTTCATTAATAACCATGTCGCAAAGCTCAGCACAAGCGTCTTCACCGACAAATAATAAAGGTCTTGGTAACGGAATAAGGTGCGAGAATACTTTTAGCGCTTTAGCACGCGTTTTTGCAACGGCTAAGTAGCCGGCATGCTGCAATTTATCGTTGTTCATGAGTTTTGCAAGAGGAGAGTTTGTAGCGGCCATAGAAATATCCTTTTCAATAATGCGGCGATAAGTGAAGCAAACACTAAACGACTGTTTGTGTGAATTGTACCATTGTCATTATAGATATATTGCGATTATTATGAACTCACATGTTTTAGTCAATATTTAGTAGTGACTGCTTATATACTCTGGTAGTTGTCATAAACAAATAACAATCGATACTAAATAGTAAATTAAAAAAGTAAATGATCATCCGCTTATAGTCAGATCAAAATAAAGTTGTTATAACTTTGAACGCGCTACTGTTATAAATTTCACTTGCGTGCTGTTATCACAGAGGCTGCGTAAAATTCATCCTAGCAGCGCTATGACACTTTCAAAGTAATTCGACTATAGAATAATAGCCCTTTCTGGAAGCCAAAATAACTTTTATTGACGGTTAGCATCTTATACTATGAAGCACTGGCCTGTAACAAGCGCTGAGAATAAGGATGCTGCGGATGGTTAAATAACTTCTCTGTCGCCCCTGTTTCTACGCAAACGCCTTGTTTTAGCACCATAGTATGCTGACACAACGCCCGCACTACCTTTAAGTCATGGCTAATAAACACGTAACTGATGTTAAATTTAGCTTGGATCTCGCGTAATAACGTCACCACCGTCACTTGTGTGGTGCTATCGAGCGCGGAGGTCGGCTCATCCAATATCAGCAGCTTCGGCCTCATCACTAGCGCTCTTGCTAACGCAACCCGCTGGCGCTGACCACCAGATAGCTCATGCGGATAACGATGGACAAAATTAGCTGGTAGATGCACTGTTTCAAGACTCTCCAACACGGCTTGCTGACGCGCCGCCTTAGCAACGCCCTGCACTAATAGCCCCTCTTCGACCACCTGCATCACAGTCATGCGCGGATTAATACTAGCAAAGGGGTCTTGAAACACCATTTGAATCTGAGAGCGAAACTGGCGGAGTTGGCTGCTACTCAAAGCGAAAAGATCCTGACCATCGATGAGCACTTGTCCGCGCACACGTGCTTGATTACTCAGCAGTTTACTCAGTGCCAATGCAATGGTGGTCTTACCAGACCCCGACTCACCAACGATACCCAACGCTTGACCAGCAGGTAAGGTCATGTCGACCGTTTTTACCGCTTCAAACCAGCGTTTAGTGCCGCCAAATAAGTTTTTTTCTATCGGAAAATCAACTTGTAGATGATTAACCTGCAATACGGGAGTTTTATTATTAATCGTATCCGCTCCAAGTCTTAGGGCTTGCCCAAAGTCTTGCTGCATTAGCGTGCGGGTATAGTCCGCTTTTGGCTGGGCAAAAATAGCTGCGGTTTTGCCTTGCTCAATTGTTTGACCTTGTTGCATAACGATAATCTCATCGCTGTAGCGCTTGACTAGATTAAGGTCATGACTGATTAAGATCATCGCCATATTATGCTCAGACTTTAGGCTATTTAATAGCGCTAATATCTCGTGTTGCAAAGTCACATCGAGCGCGGTAGTTGGTTCATCGGCGATTAGAATATCAGGCTGCTGTGCCAATGCCATCGCAATCATCACCCGCTGGCGTTGACCGCCTGAGAGCTCGTGCGGATAGCGGTTTAGCTTATCAATAGGATCAGTAATATTGACGTCATTTAACAGCTGGACGGTGTGCTCGCTCCACTTCGACTTTGCTATGCCGTTTAGGCGCAGCGATTCGGCGATTTGCTTGGCGACAGTATGTAGCGGATTGAGCGCAGTCATCGGCTCTTGGAATATCATGCCAATGCGCTGACCACGAATGGATCTGAGCGCTCTATTTTGCGCCTTATCTTTGCTGTGGTTATTAGTAATGGGCAGGTGCGTTACTCCATCGAGTAAGACATGGCCACTGGCGCTTAGGCTATTTGGCAGTAATCCTAACAGTGCTAGGCTGGCGATTGACTTGCCTGAGCCCGACTCACCAACGATAGCGAGCGTCTGACTTTGATGCAGCTGATAGGTTAAATTATCGACTAATATGGTCTTGTTATCTGCCGTGATAGTCAGGTCTGTGACGCTTAAAACAGGTAAGTTTGGCTTAGTATTATCAGTCATATCAGCTGCGCCTTGGGTCAAAGGCATCACGTAACGCTTCGCCAATAAAGATAAGCAAGGATAAAATAAAGGTTAAACTAAAAAATCCTGATAGCGCAAGCCACGGTGCATCGAGATTGTTTTTGCCTTGTACCATCAGCTCCCCTAATGACGGTGAGCCGGGCGGCAATCCGTAACCTAAAAAATCAAGCGCAGTCAGTGCAATGATATTCGCGGTTAAGATAAACGGCAGCTGCGAAAGGCTGGAGGCTAAAGCATTAGGCAAGATATGTTTGCGCATGATTTGGCTATCAGAGACCCCTAAATTACGCGCCGCCCGTACATAATCAAAATTACGCGCGCGCAGAAATTCAGCTCGCACTAACCCAACTAGACCCATCCAGCCAAATAGTAGCATCAATGCAAACAGCACATAAATGCTAGGGCTAAAAAGGCTGACCAAAATGATAATCATAAATAGCTGCGGCATCCCGCCCCACACCTCCATAAAGCGCTGACCTGCTAGATCCACCCAGCCGCCATAATACCCTTGGATCGCACCGACGATAATGCCTATTAGTGCGCCAGCAAAAGTCAAAGCCAAGCCAAATAATAACGACACGCGTAGACCGTATAGTATCCTTGTTAACACATCGCGGCCTTGGTCATCTGTCCCTAGCCAGTTCTGAGAATTAGGCGCAGCAGGATACGGCAGTCCTAACTCTACATTCGGCGTTTGATCAGCAAAGGGTATCGGCGGCATAATATAAAAGCCCTTAGCCTCAATCAGCGCTTGCACCGCAGGATCCTTGTAATTGGCCTCGGTCTCAAAGATACCACCAAAAGTGGTCTCAGGATAAGCTTTGAGTACGGGCACATAGTAATCACCGTCATAACTGACCAGCAGAGGCTTGTCATTAGCAATGACATTGACCGCCATGCAGATGACGAATACCAAGCTAAATATAATAAGAGATATCAGCCCTAAGCGATTACTGCGGAAACGTTCAAGCCGTGCCTGCCAAATCGGATTGAGTCGTTTAGCTTTAGCTTGGCTTAAAGCAGGTGGAGCTGAAGAAGTAGAATAATTAGACATTAGCGACCCTCAAAATCAATACGAGGATCAATCAAGTGATAGCTTAAATCACTGATCAGTTGTAATAGCAGACCGAGCAAGGTAAAGATAAACAGCGTACCAAATATCACCGGATAGTCACGCTGCTGAATGGCTTCAAAACCTAGCAAACCCAGTCCATCTAACTTAAAGATAATCTCAATGAGAAAGTTACCCGCAAAGAAAATACCGACGATAGCGGCGGGAATACCAGCGATGATAATCAGCATAGCATTGCGAAAAACGTGACCGTAGAGCACTTGGCGCTCGCCTAAGCCTTTGGCGCGCGCAGTGAGTACATACTGCTTACCCAATTCTTCTAAAAAGCTAAATTTGGTCAAATAGGTCAGGCCTGCAAAGCCGCCTACCGTGCTCGCTAGTAACGGCAAAGCCAAATGCCAAAAGTAATCTTTGATTTTACCTAACAGGCTAAATTGATCGAAATTCTCTGAGGTCAGCCCTTGCAGCGGAAAAATATTCCAGTAGCTTCCACCCGCGAAAAAAACCAGTAATATCACCGCAAACACAAAGACCGGTATCGCGTGCCCAATCGCTAGTAGCATTGCCGTCGCTTTGTCCACTGCTGAGCCGTGATGCATGGCCTTATAGACGCCAAGCGGTATGGCTATCATATAGATCAGTAGCGTACTCCATAGCCCTAAAGAGATAGAAACGGGAAGCTTCTCGATGATTAGATCAGTAACCGTCTGACCCTTGAAGAACGACTCACCAAAGTCTAACTGAGCATAGCTTTTGAGCATGATCCAAAAGCGCTCAGGTGCGGACTTATCAAAACCATATTGCTCGTTGATAGCCGCTACCATCTCCTCCGATAGTCCACGTGTGCCTTGGTAGGTGCTGGTATTGCCACCAGAGCTACCCGCGCCCACGCCACCACTAAGCGCATTGTCTTTTGCGCCTTGTTCAATCAATGCTAGTTGCTGCTCGACAGGGCCGCCAGGAGCGGCTTGTACGATAACGAAGTTGGCTAATAGAATTAGAAATAAGGTCGGTAATATCAGCAGTAGTCTTTTTAAGATATAACGACCCATATTGATGACTTCCTAAGCGGAGTAAAAGTGAGATGAGACAGCGCGCTATATAGTTGATTCACTTTAAAACCGATACAGTGCTACTGGGATGCTTATTTTAAACATTAGTTATGCAGCATCGAGGAGTGCGAAGCGCACAGCAAGCAAAGAAAATTTGTACCAGTAGCCGGACAAAATAAACCTATCGATTTTGTTTCGAATTGACTATAGTGCTAACTTTAAAAGTTATCCTTCAGCTCTCGTAGCGCTGTAAACACTGTTAAGCGCTCTTCATTGTCGATTGCTACTTTAGCTTTAACGCCCGCTATCACGCTTGGCTCATCGACTCGCAAAAAGACGTTCACTTCACGCTCATGAGCTAAAGTGACTGGCAGCGTACAGAGCCCTTGTGCGGTGAGCTCCTCGCTTTTTGCTAGCGCTTGCTGCATGGCCACATTGCCAGGCTCAATAGCGAGGCCAAAGCGCAAGTTATTGACGGTATACTCGTGCGCAGGATACAGCAAAGTGTCCTCAGGCAAACCATTTAGACGTCGAAAGCTTTGGTACAGCTGCTCCATCGTACCAGTAAAGACGCGGCCACAGCCAGCACTAAAGAGCGTATCACCGCAGAAGCAGTGCTTTTGGCCCTCGATATCTAAGACGTAAGCCATGTGGCTAGCGGTATGGCCTGGAATATCCCAAACTTGCGCTGAGCAGCCCCAAGCGCTAACTGTACTCCCATCCTTGATGGTTTGATCCTGCTCAACGCCATGCTCGCTATGCGCGACGATATGAGTCATCGGAAAGTGCTCTTGTAGCTCCATCACCCCGCCGACATGATCAAAATGATGATGCGTTGTCCAAATAGAGGTCATCTCTAGGCCATGCTCTTCCATATAATCGGCGACGGGCTGCGCTTGGCCTGGATCAATGACGATGGCTTGTTTATTATTTTTATTAATTAATGTCCAAATATAATTATCGTTAAATGCTTTTATTGGAATAATTTGAATACTCATATCGAACCCTTATTGATTAAAACTGATTTTACTAATTTGTCTTAGACTTGTGTTTATATCACTGTCATTAACAGTTTAATTCAAGTTGAACGCTTAGCTTTTTCACTTTGCCTTAAAACTAAGTGCTGTAAATTAACGTTTCAAATAGCCATTAACTTTAGCTTCTGCCGCTTTATCCACCCACCAGTAATCGATGCCTACCGCATTGGTTGGCAAGGTAGTATGGCGGTATTGATTCCAGTACGCCACATTGGTGCTAGACTTGCCATATAGCGGGACTAAGTAATGACCCGCTCGTAACAGACGATCTAATACTTTAGTATAAAGCACAATCTCCTCACGGCTCTCGGCATCTCCAAGCGCCTCAACGACTTTATCTATCGCTGGATTTTTGATGCCGATCGTATTGCGATTACCAACTTCATCAGCGGCCGCGCTGCCCCAAAATGCTGCTTGTTCAGCGCCTGGTGACAAACTTTGCGCGAACACATCAGTGGTCATATCATAATCATAACTGCGCGTGCGTTCGAAGTATTGTGGACCGTCTACTTGTCGCAGCTTGGCGGTAAACCCTAGGCGCTCAACATTACGAATATAAGGCAGCAGCACCCTGCCAAGCGTATCGCCTGTCATCAAAATCTCAATCTGTGCCAGCTGACCATTCGGCTGATACAACTTCATGTCCTGATAATAAAATCCGGCATCGAGTAGCAGTTGCCGTGCTTTGAGTAAGCTGTCTCGATTAAAGCCGTTACCATCGCTCTTAGGCAGTTGCCAATCACTCAGCACACCTTGGCGTTGAATAGGATCAAGCTCGTTCAATAATGGCGTCAATACTTGCATTTCTGTAGTCGATGGCTTACCAGTAGCCGCCAATTCTGAGCCATGAAAGAAGCTTTGCAAGCGCTCATACTGGCCATGAAATAAAGTCTTATTCATCCATTCAAAATCATACGCTAAGCTGAGCGCCTGACGCACGCGAATGTCTTGAAACAAAGGCCGACGCATATTCATCACTAGCCCCTGCATCGGCACCGGATTTCGACTGTCTATCGACTCTTTCACAACCATCCCCGCTTTTGCGGCAGGAAAATTATAGCCGGTTGCCCAATTTGAAGCTTTATTTTCGGGACGAAAGCGATACTGTCCAGACTTAAAACCCTCAAAGGCAATCTCATCGCTTTGATAGTAGACAAACTTAATAATGTCAAAGTTATAGCGACCACGATTAACTGCTAGATCACGGGCCCAATAGTTAGGATCGCGCACATAACTGACCGAACGTCCTGCTTCGACACGGCCTAACTTATAAGGGCCACTACCCATCAATGGCGTTAAACTTATCTTTTCAAAATTCGCATCGATAGAGGATTTGGCAAAGATAGGAAACTGCCCCACAGTTAGTAGAATCTCTTTATTATCACCTGAGCTGAAGACAAACTTAATCTGCTGCTCATCTATAATCTGTAATTCTTTGATATCGCCTAGATAGCTGCGAATATACATCGGTCCTTTAGTGAGTATCGCCTCGTAAGTGGCTTTCACATCGCTACTAGTCACTGGCGTGCCGTCCCAAAACTTGGCTTTAGGATTAAGATGATAAATAATCCAGCTGGCATCCTCAGTATCGTAAGTCACGCCTGTTGCAAGCTGCGGATACATCGTAAAAGCTTCATTGAGCGAGCCAGTCATCAAAGTATCGTAGAGATAATCGGTGCCAACCATCGCCACGCCGGTTGTCATCCACTTATTAGCCGCGTTAAAGGTGCCGCGAGCATCCAATGACAGCGTACCACCTTTTGGCGCATCAGGATTAGCATACGGCATAAACGGCGCGTCAATGTATTCAGCGCTACTATTATGTCCAAGCGCTTTAGTGCTAATGATTTTGGCATGACTAATCGATGCGCAGCAAAGCAGGAGGCTCAAAGTAGCGGCCTTATATGACTTGTATAATATAGCTTGTATAGGAGCGTTGTTGATCATAGCTTGTCTATCATTATGGGCGCTATCGGCGCTTTTTATCAAAGCAGACTTTTGACAGTAGCCTAATTCTAGCGGTGTTGCAAAATTTTATCATACCAAACTTCGCTTTTTTCACCTAATCAAAAGCGTAGACGAGTTTTGCTATTTTTTAGATATCGCCTTTAAAAAATGATTTCAGTAATTTCTCTTCTTGTTTAGCAAAAAACGCCACTTATTAAGTGACGTCTTTTGGATTTTGTCTATAATAATCACTACATCTCTTAAGCATACTTCTTTTCAAAGTCCTGCATAAAGTTCACTAGCTTTTGTACCCACTCAAGCGACACCGCATTATAGATACTAGCGCGCATACCGCCGACATCGCGATGACCTTTTAGATGTAGCAAGCCCGCTTTTTCTGACTCTTCTAAGAATACTTTATCTAAGCTGTCATCTGCTAAGGTAAAAGGCACATTCATAATCGAGCGGTATTTTTTGGCAACAGGGTTATTATAAAACTCACTATCGTCAATAGTCTTATATAATAAATCCGCTTTTTGCTGATTGATTTTGCCGATAGCTTCAACCCCACCCTGCTCTTCTAACCAATCAAATACTAAGCCCGCTAAATACCAAGAATACGTCGCTGGCGTATTAGACATCGATTCTTTTTCGGCTTGATGAGTATAGTTCATCAGCAGTGGACACCAGTCGCTAGCTTGATTTAGTAAATCATCACGGATGATGACAATAACGAGGCCTGCTGGACCGATATTCTTTTGTGCCCCCGCATAGATCATGCCGTAATTAGAGACGTCAATCGGCTGCGATAAGATGTTTGATGACATATCGACGATAAGCGGCGCATCTACCTTTGGCGGCTCAAATATTTGTAGGCCATGAATGGTCTCATTGGCGCAGTAATGAAAATACGTCGCGTCATCACTCAAAGTCCACTCATCAGATGCGGGTACGTCCGTGAAATTGCCTTGTTTACCACTAGCGACCACGTTTATCTCGCCTAAGCCTAGTTTAGCGTAGCGCTTGGCCTCTTTAATGGCTTTGTCCGACCAAGTACCTGTAGATAAATAGTCAGCGCGGCCATTGTTTAATAAGTTCAATGGAATAGCAGAAAATTGCAGACTGGCCCCGCCCTGCAAAAACAGCACTTTATAATTATCAGGAATGTCCATTAGCGAGCGCAATTTACTTTCCGCTTTTTCGGTAATCGCGATATATTCTTTACTGCGGTGGCTGACCTCCATCACTGAGACCCCGCGACCTTGCCAATCTAGCATTTCGCTTTGCGCGCGCTGCAGCACTTCAGTGGGAATAGTCGCCGGTCCAGCAGAAAAATTGGGTACCCGGTGCGGAGCAGTATTATCAGACATAATCATAATCCTAAATAATAAGGAGTGAAGTAAGGTTTTAGAACTATTGTTCAGACGAACGTATGAAGGTGTAAAAGACTATCGTACTAACGGAAAAAAGAGTATACGTATAATAACCGCTGCTTACTGCTAAGTAGAACTGCTAATTAGAGATGTGCTGCCATAGCTGGCGTTTTAGCGTCGCCTCTGCGAGCATAGCCTGCAAAGTCGGCACCTCTGTCAAAGCCGGATGAGTAAGACCTTCAGGTAAAGCGGTCAATGCTGCTACTTGAATATCTTCGCTCTGTGCAATCTTAAAAATATAACCGGCGAGACTGGCGTTAGCAAGCTCAGCGGTATCCATGCCCGCGCATATAGGAAAGGAGCTGGTCTCACAGTCTAATGATAGCGCTTGCATGATGTTTTGCCAAAGCTTTTGACTGTCGTTATCGAGCGCCTGAATATCCACTATAAGCACCCAATTGCCATAACGAGCGCCTTGTAAATCAAACGGCGCTACTTTATCTAAGCTTATAGTCTCAGCGTTATGGTTTGCTTCCTCAATACGCTCTGATTTGCTAAAGCTATTTAAATCGTTAAAGTTGTAAGACTTGTTGATAGCCTTTAAACTATCATTATTATTAGCAACATCAACATCAAAACTGTCATTATCGAAGCTATTGATTTTTGCGTGATCAGTAGTTGATGCCTCATCGTCTGGAGCGACTGGCGCAGTAGTAGAGCGTTTATCTACTGAATCATCAATTCGTACGTCTGGTTCAACTTGCTCATCCAATACTGGCTGCTGCTCAGTTAATGAATGGGTCGCTTCTACTTCGCCCGCGCTATCAGCAATATCGCTTATTTTTAGCGTTGGTGAGTCTGGTCGCACCCATTGTCCGATACCCATCATCGCCAAAATCTGTCGCTGCTGAGCTTGTTGCTGGCGAGCATAAAGCTCAGAGCGTTGGCGCTGCTCAGTAGATAAAAGAGGCTGTCGGGTGTCACTCATTTAGATGATTTATCCTACTCATTTAGACTCAATATCGTAGCGTTTAAGCTGGCAGTATGCAAGCAACTCAACTTATCTATTATATTAATTGATGATTATATCTACATAAAATTTTGACCAAAAAAAACCCTCTAGAAGGGCAAATAAATCGAAGAGCAAATAAATAATAGCCAAATTTTGGACAAAAAAAAGCGACTCCATCAGCACATCCTCGGCACACAATGAATCTAATACCGTTGCTACCTTCCGGTCCTGGCGGGGTTCATAGAACACTGTTGCGAGGCTACCAATGGAGCCACCAGTTGCAAATTATACTTACTTTTTTCTATTTTACAAGCCCTAACGCTATAAACTATATCTTTTCACACTATAGTTAGACGCTGTGGTTAGCTTTAAGCCTGCTAGAAAGCAGTAAGGTTGTGACAAAACACTTATATTATTTATTATCAGATTTGTTATGTTAATAATCTCTAAAAAAACTATTAAATTATGTGCTTTTAAAAACTATTCATTTAAGGAGTTACGATGAAAAACTTACTAACGACTAAACTGGCTTTAATGACTGGCAGCGCTTTTTTATTGAGCGCAGCAATGAGCACCGCCCACGCCGAGCCCTCCGGTTACGATCAAGTCACTTTTCAGACGGAAGTCAAAGAAGAGATCGCTAATGATGAAGTACGCGCCAGCCTCTATAAAAAAGCACAAGCGACTGATGCTAAGACTTTGGCAACGACTCTCAATACTTCAATCAATAGGGCCTTAGCGATTGCTAAGCGCTACCCTAGCGTCACCGTCAGCACCGGTCAACAAAGCACTTATCCGCGTTATGATAAAAACGACAAGATCATCGGCTGGACCGGACAAGCCAATCTTGACCTAAAAAGCACCGACTTCACCGCGACCAGTCAGCTTATTGCAGATCTGCAAGAAACTTTAGTGATGAACAACCTAAACTTTGGTATATCAGAAAGCAAAAAAGACGCTTTGGAACAAAAACTAATGACTGAAGCGTCTCGAGCTTTTCAGCAACAAGCCAAAAACTTAACTCGTGCTTGGGATGCGCGCGGTTACCGCGTGGTAAGCGTCAACCTCAATGCTGGAAATACTAACTACCCACGCCCTATGTATAGCAGCATGCGTGCCGCTGATGCTGAGGCTTCAGTACCGAGTCAAAACTTTGAATCGGGCAATAGCACCGTTTCTGTTACCGCCAACGGTACTATCGAGCTGACTAAGTAGCTAGTCGATTAGTGATAATACTAATCGATAAATGATGCTACGTGGGTGATCCTAATTGGATGATACTGAGTCGATAGTGCTAAGTCACTGACCTTGTCGCACCCGCAGCGCGTTCGATCAGCTGATCTACGGGCGCTTTTGGACCGAGCGTGCCAAAAGCCAGTCCGTGCTCTCCGCCTAGACGCGAGCGGCAGAACGCTGCTGCTATGTCTTTATTTTCCGTATTTAGTAAGATGGAAGCTTGCAGCATCAACGCCAAGCGCTCTATGACGTGGCGACTTCTAAACTCTAAAGTCTCTACATCCTCAAAATAACTCGCTAGTTGCTCAAGCTCTTTATCAAAATAACTGTTTTTGCCAGCAGCGGTTTGCAACTCAGTAAACAACGCCTCACGAGTAGCCGGTTCTTTGTTTAATGCGCGGAGCACATCAAGGCACTGGATATTTCCGCTACCTTCCCAAATTGAGTTGAGCGGTGCCTGACGATAAAGCCTCGGCATGATATTTTCTTCGACATAACCGATACCGCCGAGACATTCTTGTGCTTCATTGACTAACACTGGCGTACGCTTGCATATCCAATATTTACCAATAGCTGTCGCGATACGCGCTAGCGCTGCTTCGTGCGCGTCGGTCTCAATCATACTGATGGCGCGCGCCACTCTCATGGTTAAGGCTAATGCCGCATCAGACTCTAAAGCCAAATCAGCGAGCACATTGCGCATAAGCGGTTGATTGATTAATAAATCGCCAAAAGCTTCACGTCCAGAAGTATGGTGAATCGCTTGTACGACTGCTTGCCGCATTTGCGCCGCTGAGCCTATCATACAATCAAGCCGGGTTAAGGCCACCATCTCGATGATAGTGGCGACACCTCTGCCCTCCACTCCTACTAACTCGCCAAAAGCACCGGCAAACTCTACCTCAGAAGAAGCATTCGACCAGTCGCCTAGTTTATCCTTAAGGCGTTGAATCCTTACTGCATTGAGCGTGCCATCGGGGCGAAACCTCGGTACTAAAAAACAGCTAAGTCCGTTTTCAGATTGGGCTAATACTAAATGAGCGTCAGACATAGGCGCAGAATAAAACCATTTATGACCAATGATTCGGTAACTGTCGTCGTTTTGCTTAATGGCTTTGGTGCTGTTACGCCGTAAGTCGGAACCGCCTTGTTTTTCCGTCATCCCCATGCCGATAGTACAGCCAGTTTTTTGCTCCATAGGTAAGCTACGAGGATCGTATTCTGTTGATAGCAGTTTCGGTATCCATTTTTCAGCGAGCTCTACATTGTGGCGCAAAGCTGGAATAGCCGCGTAAGTCATCGACATTGGACAGCCAAAGCCGGCTTCTGCTTGTGAGCCAAGATACATAACTGCCGCTCGCGCTACGTGCGCGCTTTGGCGACTCTCGTTACGCCAAGCAAAATTACTCATGCCGTACTGTACACCCGCCGCCATCAACTCATGATAAGCAGGATGAAATTCAACTTCGTCTATACGGTGACCATAGCGATCAAAGGGTCGAAATTTAGGGGGGTTTTCATTGGCAGCAAAGCCCTTATCTATCATGTCACCACCGGTGCGGGCCCCAAACTCGCTCAAATGAGCACTGGCCCACGACGCGCCTTCTCGAATAACGGCTTCTTTTAGCGCGTCATCAGTCTCCCAAGCGTTATAATGCGCTAAAGCGACCGGCTGATTATTGACTTCATGGGTGCTGAATTGATTGGCCGTTGACATCTGCTCGGTATCCTTCATAGTAATCCTTCCTAATATTTGGCTGACTATCCTTGTTACTCGTTACTGTTCATTTATTTTACTTAGCACTCATGACTGCCTATCTTGCATTATAATAAACGACTAAATCTTAAGTGACTAAATAATAAACGACTAAATTTAGAGTATTACACATGGAATCACATATTGTCAAAGAATGTAATTACCAATGGCCAGCCGCTCGCTCTCTCATTTTGCGCCTCCTGACAGTTGCTAACCACGAAACCCTTAGCATAGCTGAGATCATTCGCGCCGGCAGGCTATTTGCGATAAAGGAAAATAATATACGGGTAACTATGGCTCGTTTGACGCAAGCAGAATTGGTTGAGGCGGTGGATGCTGCTGTTTATCGCTTGGGCCCGAAAGCTAAGAAGTTAGGGGCTGATGTCGCCGCTTGGGAACACGCGGATAAGCGCGTTATAGCATGGGAAGGTTCTTGGATAGCCGTGACTACCGGCGGGCTGCCGCGTAGCGATCGCAAAATACTGCGCGCCCGTACCAGAGCGCTATCATTATTGGGGTTTCGTGAGCTCGATGCTGGGCTTTATATTCGTCCTAATAACTTGAGTGGCGGTGTTGAGGGAATACGAGCACGGCTACTCGATTTGCAACTAGAGCCTGAAGCTGCAGTGTTTCAAGCAAGCCGCTTTGATAAGGATCGGCAAAAAAAATCACTCGGCCTTTGGGCGCAGATGCAACTCGAAGCACACTATGAGAAAGTATCAAAGCAGCTGAGCGACTGGCAGAAGACTCAGCATAGTCTCGATAATGAAACGGCGCTGCGTGAAGCTTATCTTCTTGGCGATTTTGCTATTCGCAATGTCGTTTTTGATCCTTTATTGCCCGCGCCTTTAGTCGATGAAGCGGCTCGTCAGCACTTCTTTGATACCGTACGCCAGTTTAATGCACAGGGCCGTGAGCTATGGTATGCTTTTTTTACACAAACAAGTGAGCTCACTATGGATAAAAAGAATGATAGTGGCGCCTATAGCGTTAATATAAGCTAATACGTTTTACGCTTGCTCAGCCTGCCAAGCACTCATCCCGCCAAGATAAATATCGAGATGCTTGAAACCTTTGCTTGCTAGCCACCCTGCTGCGACTGTCGCTCGCTGACCACTAGCACACATCAACGTATAATGCTCCTGAGGGTCGAGATCACGCCAACGCTCGTTCAGATGACCGACATAGATATGCTCAGACTCATCTATCGCAGCTTCGTTTCTCTCATCAACATCTCTGACATCAAGTAATGTCCAAGCCTTGCTAGCTTTAGTATTAGCATGACCTTCAAGACGCGATTTAACTTCCTCGGTCGTTATCATCGGCGTCTGCTCTATACTCTTGCCTTGTTTGGCAGCGGAAATGACACCGACATAACCGCCTACAATATTATCCAAAGCAATTCTCACTAGATGCGTCATCGCCGTCGCCAACTGCTCCTCATCCGAGGCAATCAGCGCTATGCTCTCGCCATCTTTAATAAACCAGCCTGCAAAAGCGGAAATCATACCGACAGGCAGACTCATAGCGCTCGGCAAATGAGCTGAAGCATAAGCTAGCGGCTCACGAATATCTATTAGGTGATCGATTTTGCAATCGTTGAGTTGTTCAAGGGTCAGATTACGTGGTCTCATCACGACAGGGGCAGGCTCGCCGCCTTCCATGTTAAGGCGTTCCATGAGCTTAAAATAAGGCGGCTGATAATGGTTTTCGCTAATCTTCGCTTGAATAAACTTATCTCGGCTCTCGATTTGTAGTCTTGGGTTATTCAATCTTTCATGCCCGATGCTTGAGAACTCACGCTCTGCCATCCCTGAACCACAAACCGAACCGGCCCCATGCGCCGGATAAATCATCGCTTGATCGCCTAGAGCGATGATCTTTTGGAGTGAATCATAAAGCAGGCCAGCGACTTCTTCGCGCCGATCCGGATAAAAGTCTGTGCGCCCTACATCACCGACGAATAGCGCATCCCCTGTGAATACACCAACTGCCTCATTAGGATAAGCGCTATCAAACATAGCATACGCTAGATGATCAAAGGTATGCCCAGGAGTCTCAAGCACTTGTATCTCAAGCTGACCAATCGCAAAACTATCCCCCTCTCGCGCCGTTTGCGCATAGACGATTTCGCGCTCTGGATTGGGACCGTGATAGACATTAGCGCCAGTAAGCTGCGCTAATATAGGAGCGCCTGAGACTAAGTCTTCGTTACGATGCGTTTCAAATATATGAGTAATCCTAAGCCCGGCGGCCCGTGCTTTTTCGACATAAATGGCGCAATCACGACGTGGGTCAACCACTGCCGCTTGTCCGTTCGAGCCAAACAAATAGGACAGGTGCGAAAGCCCCGGAGTTTTTATTTTTTCAAACAGCATAGTTATCTCCTTGTGCGATATAAGTCCTGACTGTCTTTGAAGATAACACAGGATTTTAGCCTTCATCAATATACAATAACATATATTAACATGGTATATATTATACCGTTTCGATACTAAGCTGTGATACTAAGCGCTGTGATACTAAACCGAATCTTAGCCAGCTTTGATTAAACCACTTTAGTCTTAGGCTCGGTACTTTTAGCAGGACTAATAGTGATTCCAGTGAAGCCAAAAATAAGCGTCAGTAGCAGAGATAAATAGCAGAAAAAAGCGTACGGCAGATAATCAAGGACAGGCACGCCTAGAGCTTGACTGATAAACACACCGCAGACGCTCCAAGGTACTAGAGGATTGATAACGGTACCCGCGTCTTCAATGGTACGAGAGAGGTTTTTTGGGTGCAAGTTTAAGCGCTCAAAGGTCGAACGAAAAGAAGTCCCTGAGATCAAAATACTCAAATACTGCTCGCCGATGAGCACGTTGATACTAAGTGCCGACATAGCAGCAGCGAATATCGCTCTTCCTGAGGAGGTCAAGGACGCTTTGATTCCTGATAATAGCGCTGGCAGCACCCCTAACGCTGTCAACAGCCCGCCCAAACTCAATGCCAAAATCACAATCGTTTGGGTGAAGAACATGCTTTGCACGCCGCCACGCGACAGCATACCAGCTACCTCGCCAAGAGCTAGCGACTCTGCAGGAGCGTATCCACCAAACAGATAACTCCCAAGCTCTCCGAAGCTCGGCGAGCTATGCCAATAAGTGATCAATAGCGCCACGCTGATAGTGCAAATTATCGTATAGATGGCATTGATACGAAAAACCGCTAGCCCAACTAAAGCGACAAAAGGCAATACTGCGTAGCTGTGCACTAAGCCACTCTCAATCAGCTGCGCTTGTAGTAGCGTGACTTGACCAAGATTGGTGCCTGTGGTGTCTCCCGAGAAGAACCAAAACAGCAGTACTGTCAACAGCCACGCCGGTACGGTAGTGTACATCATATTACGAATGTGCTCGAACAGATCGATACCAACGACTGAGGAGGCGATGGTACAAGTATCGGACAAAGGTGACATTTTGTCACCAAAAAACGCCCCAGAAACCACTGCCCCTGCGGCAATAGCGACATTGGCATCAAAAGCATGGCTCATGCCAATAAACGCTACCCCTAAAGTGGCTGCAGTGGTCAAGCTACTCCCTAAAGTCACCCCAATAATCGAGGTTAAAATAAAGGCAGAGAGATAATAAAACTCTGGTGATATCAGCTCAAAGCCATAATACATTAAGGTCGGTATTGCACCGGACATCATTAAAGCCGCTATCATTAAGCCGATAAAAAAGAACAAATAAATCGCCCCAATTCCGCGCATGACGCCTGAGGCCATTTGCGCTTGCATATCCTCGAAGCTCAAACCTTTTATCAAGCCGATCGCTAATAATACGCAGATAGCCAACAGCAAAGATAAGTGTGGTACCCAGTCAAACCCTATCATAGTCACGCCCATAACAGCGATGACGATGGCCGCTATCAAAAAGGCCAATCGGGTTGAGAGGTGAGTTAATATTTTTGGTGACATTACCTATCCTTGACCAGCCAAAACGTATTGGCTAGAAACTGGCTATCAGGGTTATTTTGAACCGACAAGTTTAATGAGTTACGGTCGTTTTTTCCACTCTCATTATACTTTTGCGCTAAGCAGGCTATCGGTTTTTGCCGCCATGATGAAGTCATTATGGTGCAGACCCTTGGTACTGTGGGTCCACCAAGTCACGGTTACTTTGCCCCACTCCACCAAAATACTAGGATGATGCCCCTCATCTTCGGCAATTTGTGCAAGCTGATTGGCAAAAGACATCGCGCTGACAAAATTCTTAAAGGCATACTGGCGCTGTAACTGCTTAATACCATCGACGTCGATTAAGGACCAATCAGCAACTTGTGGTAATAATTCTTGTATCTCAGTCGCACTCAAACTAGGAGCGCTTGCCCGGCAGGGCTCGCAGCGGGATTTAGATAAAGTAGTCATCGTTTTTTCCTTTTATTGATGAGCGCTTGTTGAAGGTTCAATGCAGTTAGACTAGTATAATGATACTACCCAATTAGGAAGGGTAACACTCAATGATTGTTTTAAGGGAATAACTATGTATGCTGTCATTGGCGCGGGCCCGATGGGGCTAGCTACGGCGCGTAATTTACAAAAGCTCGATATTCCCTTTGTGGGTTTTGACGGGCATCATGATGTCGGCGGCTTATGGGATATCGATAATCCGCATAGCACTATGTATGAGACGGCGCATCTGATATCCTCCAAGCGAATGACGGAGTTCAGCGAGTTTCCGATGCCGGACTCGGTTGCTAGCTACCCACACCATTCTGAGCTGCGTCAATATTTCCACGATTTCGCCGACACCTTCGATCTCAAATCCTACTATGAGTTTGCGACTCGCGTCATCAGCCTTGAGCCTGAGGGCGATGGCTGGCGTCTGATCAGCGAACATAATGGCAAGCAGCAGTCTCGACTATTTACAGGTGTGCTGATTGCCAATGGTACTTTGCACAAGCCTAATATGCCAGATCTGCCGGGCGAGTTTGCCGGTAAGCTTATGCACTCATCCGAGTATCGTAGCCCGTCAATATTTAATGATCAGCGTGTGCTTATCGTTGGCTGCGGCAATTCTGGGGCAGACATCGCCGTAGACGCGGTGCATCATGCCAAGTCGGTAGACATCAGCTTGCGACGTGGCTATTATTTCCTGCCAAAATTCATCAACGGCCGCCCTATCGACACCTTAGGCGGCAAACTCAAGCTGCCACGAAAAGCCAAACAGCGCTTAGATGCAGCCATGATACATACGATCATTGGTAAGCCTTCCGATTATGGTCTGCCCGATCCTGACTACCGAATGTACGAGTCACATCCGGTGATCAACTCCTTAGTGCTGCATCATTTAGGTCATGGTGATATCACACCGCGACGAAATATCAGTGCTATCGAAGGTCATACGGTGACATTCAGTGATGGCAATAGTGGCGATTACGACTTAATCTTAATGGCGACAGGCTATCTGCTTGACTATCCTTTTATTGAGCGCAAATATCTCAATTGGCCAGCTACGCAAGATGCGCCGCAGCTGTATATGAATGTCTTTCATCCAGATTATAATACTTTATTTATGATGGGCATGGTTGAGGCGGCAGGTCTCGGCTGGGAGGGACGCAATCAACAAGCACGCTTAGTCGCGTTATATATCAAGCAGCGCGAACAAAACAGCGTCGCGGCCGATCATTTCGATGCGATTAAACGCGCGCGTAGCAACATAACGCTCGACGGCGGTTATGATTATATTAAGCTGGCACGCATGGCTTATTATGTCAATAAAGACGAATACCTAACTACTCTCGCTGAGCATATCGCTGAGTTACAAGCGGATGAGGATAAAGCAGAAGCCAAGCATAAATCTTCGAACATCAGCTCTAAAGCAAGCCGCTTTAAAAGTAGGCTATTTAATAGGCAAAAGCACAAAACGGATCCCTCAAGATGAGTGGCGCGTTACCGATAGTCTTTAACCCTGCCAGCTTAATTGTGCTTAACGTTATTTTGGCGCTGATGATGTTTGGGGTGTCACTGACGCTACGTTTTGAGGATTTTAAACGGATTATATTAGCGCCTGTTGCGCCTATCGCGGGCCTGTTTGCTCAGTTTTTATTACTACCGCTAGCGACTTGCCTGTTTACTTGGGCGCTAAATATCGAGCCAGAACTGGCTTTGGGCATGATTTTGGTAGCCTCCTGTCCTGGTGGCAGTTTTTCTAACATCATGACTTGGCTTGGTCGCGGCAATGTCGCGGTCTCTGTCAGTATGACGGCAGTATCGAGCTTAGCGGCGACGGTGCTGACGCCGCTGAACTTTGCCTTTTATGGCTGGCTCAACCCGCATACCCGTGAGTATCTGACCCAAATTACCCTAGAGCCTAGTAGCATTTTATTATTAGTACTGTTAGTACTAGCTGTGCCTTTGGTGCTGGGCATGTTGACCGGTCGCAAGTTTCCCAATTTAGTCGCTCGCAGCGAAAAACCGTTACGCATTATCTCACTATTGGTATTTTTAGCCTTTGTCGCTATCGCTTTTTCTAACAATTTTGATTTATTTATCGAGCGTTTTCATAGTTTTTTTTGGTTGGTAGTCGCTCATAATTTATTGGCGCTATTGCTTGGCTACGGTATGGGTACAGCGCTAAAACTTCCTGTTGCAGATCGCCGTGCGGTCACCATGGAAGTGGGTATTCAAAATTCGGGACTAGGCTTAGTCATCTTATTTACTTTTTTTCCGCAAGCAGGAAGCATGATGCTTATTACCGCTTTTTGGGGCGTCTGGCACTTAGTCTCAGGCCTGACGCTCTCTCAAATTTGGGCACGGAGGCCCTATGACTAAACGCATCCTTATCACTGGCGCAGCAGGCTACATCGGCCATCAACTGGGTAATCGACTCGCCGCTCATTATTCGGTGATGGGCACTGATATTTGCACTCGTGATCATTTAGACTTTGCTATAAAAATCTTAGATATACGCGAAGATAAACTCGCTCAGTTACTGATAGATGAGCGAATCACCCATGTAGTGCATCTAGCCTCTATTTTACAAGCCTCAAAAGATCGAGCACGAGACTTTGATATCGATGTCAATGGGACGCGTAATGTTCTTGCGTGCTGTGTAAAGGCGGGTGTGCAGCATTTGACCATCACTAGCTCAGGAGCGGCTTACGGTTATCATGCCGATAACCCAGCTTGGATCGATGAGCACCATGCGCTACGCGGTAATACAGAATTTGCTTATTCGGATCATAAGCGGCAAATTGAAGAGCTACTCAAGGAATTTCGGCAAAAGCACCCAGAGCTGCAACAGCTGATATTCCGGCCCGGAACCGTGTTAGGTGCTGACACTCGTAATCAAATCACTGATTTGTTTATGGCGCCGCGAATTTTAGCGCTTAAAGGCAGCGACTCACCTTTCGTGTTTATCTGGGATCAAGATGTCATCAATGCGATGGAGATGGGGATTCGCGAGGATAAACCTGGCATCTTCAATATGGCAGGCGATGGCGCACTAACCATGGCACAGATCGCGGATAAGCTGAATAAACCGCTATTAACACTACCGGTTTGGGTGGTCAAAGCAGCGCTACAAGTCGCTAAATGGCGCGGTAAACCTACCGGCCCTGAACAAGTCAATTTTTTGCGTTATCGTCCGGTACTGGATAATCGACGTTTAAAAAAAGAGTTCGGTTATCAGCCTGCCAAGACTTCTGCTGAGACATTTGCTTATTTTATGGCGGCTAATAGTTTAGGCGATTCTTAACGCTATCGAATAACTTTTATAGGGAAAGCGTCATTATGACCGTCACATTAATTACCGGCGCAGCGTCTGGTTTAGGTTTGGCGATGGCTCGTCATTGGTACGCCGCCGGTCATCACTTAGTACTCGCTGACATCGATGCCAAGGCATTAGCGGCAAGAGTAGCCGAATTCTCAGATAGCGCTAGAATCATGGCAGTCGTCACTGATATTACACAAGCTGACGACATCGATGTACTCATAAATAAAGTAAGTGCACATTTTGGCCGTCTTGATATCTTAGTTAATAATGCTGGCATCACGCACCGCTCACCAGCGCATCAAACGGATCCTGCGGTGTTTCGTAAGGTCATGGCAGTAAACTGGCAAGGGCCAGTAGAGCTGACGATGGCAGCATTGCCTTTATTAAGGCAGTCTCATGGTCAGATCGTCTGTATCGGCTCCATGGCAGGCTGGATGCCAGTGCCGGGACGAGCCGCTTATTGCGCTGCCAAAAGCGCGCTGACGCAATTTTTTGAAGTGCTGCGTTTAGAGTTAGAAGCAGACGGTATTCATATCCTAATGGCGTATCCTAGCTTTTTGGACACTCCTATTGAGGATCATGCACTCGGTCATGATGGTAATCTCGCTCAACATCAACGCTCAGTCATTGGCAGTATTCGTAGCGCTGAGTGGATGGCTGAGAGGATTGCTCAAGGCCTAGCGCAGCGTAAACGCTGGATCTTGCCCGAACCTGTCTCACGCTTCGGTAGTATCCTTTGGCGGATCGCCCCTAGCCTTTATCTCAAGCAAATACGTCAGCGCTTTGGCAATGAGCTGTCATAGGCAGGTATGCTAAACTCTACTGACAACGACTTCTCAATCCAAAATTACTATAAATCACTACTATATAAATCACCATTAAAAGGAATTTTTATGCTGAAAATTATCCCTATCGCCGCTTTGGCATTGCTGGCGACGTCTTGTGCTAGTGTCGAAAATATTTTGCCAAATAATGCCAATCACGCTACCACTATGACAACGCCTGCTACTCATGCCAAAAAAGGCTTGATCACTATGCAAAGCAATCATTCTGTCTCAGATACCGCCGATAAGCTAATCAAAGTCATCGAAAACAAAGGCATGACAGTCTTTGCGCAAGTCGATCATCAAAAGAACGCTGCTGGGGTTAATTTATCCTTACGGCCCACACAAGTGGTGATGTTTGGTAATCCAAAAGCGGGTACACCGTTGATGAATTGCGAGCAAAGCATCGCGATAGATTTACCACAAAAAGTGTTAATCACTGAAGATGCACAGCAGAGAGTCTGGCTGTCTTATAACGATCCTCAATACCTCAAAAATCGTCACAACCTGCAAGGCTGCGATACACAGCTGGCCAATATCGCCAAAGCACTCGATGATATTAGCCAAGCGGCTATTGCTAAATAGACTGATTAAGCTTTTAGGACATAGCCTTAGTAAATAGTTGATTCTATTTAAAAACGAGACAGTGCGATTGGTATAAATTTTCCTTGCGTGCTGCGTTTCTTCGATGCTGCGCAAAATTCATCCCAACCGCACGATAACATTAGCGTATTGATTTTATTTAAAACGAACTATAAATAAAAAGGGTTTGCCCAATAAGCAAACCCTTTTATTTATCATACAAAAAATCATCGAAACAACTTGACACTCTAAGCTCAGCTTAAGCTGCAACGGAATTAGGGATAGGAAATACTTTGTCATACACCCAGTTAAAAACAAAGGCATATATCAAATAAAAAGTCGCCATCGCAATATCCATTTTAAAAGCCTCCCAAAGGCTAATGTTTAGATATATCGCTATGAATGGCAAGAATAGTAACAGCAAGCCGCCTTCGAACAAGATGGCATGCAACACTCTTATTGGCACCGTTTTTTGCACCCTACCGCGCAGTTTTAGCATGGCATTATCGAATATAATATTATAAAAATAGTTCCACACCGTAGCGACAATAGAACCTACGAGCGCTATAGCTCCCATCGTGTGCAGCTCAAACCCAAAGACAAAACTAGCTAGTGGTGCAAAGATTAGCAGACCTATAATCTCAAAGCTTAAAGTATGCCTGATACGGTCTTTTTTGGTACGCATAACGATCACTATCCTAACTACAGCAGCATTTAGCAAAACATCGGTCAATCACTATAAACCACATCATTCAGCGCTACCAAATACGCTTCATCAGCTTATCTTTTTTGATAAATTGATGGTATAGCGCCGCAAGAATGTGAGCGGCAGTAAAGGCAAGAATCAACGGCCAAATGATATCAGTATGCCAGTCATTAAAGGTACGTGCTAAACCGCGATCTGGAGTGACGAAAACTTGGATTTCGAACAGGCCAAACACATCGACCGCGCGGCCGCCATAGACCGACATCAGCAGTCCTGCTATCGGCATGGCAATCAGTAGCGCATACAGCGCAAAATGCGTGAGCTTGGCGATGATGTCTTGCCATTTAGGCATTGGCGCTGATGGTGGCGCTTTGACAAATAAGCGGCTAATAACCCGAGCTAGCATCCAAAACAATAAACTTATGCCAAACGCTTTATGCAAACCAATATAAAGCGAGTCATCGGTATTGTCATAAAGAAACATCAGCGCCCACGTCACTAATAATAGCAGCGCGCTAATCCAATGAAAAACACGGCTGATCATAGGCCATTTGTTTAGCGGAGCTACCCTAGATTGAACTTGGTTCATACTTCACCTTTAAAATAGAAAGCGTTACCTTTTATCCAGACTTAACTGCCGTACTATCTAGATATCCAGACATAAATGCTCTACATAGCCATTCTTGTGCCAGCAGTTTGTCACCCATAATGGAATACCTGTGAGCTGAATACTAGGGACTATCCTAACAACTCAATAATAAAACCCTATAAATAGCAGCGCCTATGATAGCAAATCTGCGAGCAAATGACTGCTATTGCATCAATTTAATCATAGCTTGAGCCATAGTTTAAGCGGCAATAAATCATAAAAACCTTCATAAAAATAAAGGTTTACCCTAACCGATGAATACAACGATATTTCCGATGAGCGGTGTAATAATTAGAGTCAAATAGGAGTATAGTTTATATTAACTTGCTGAGTTTGTATTTTATCTAAACTTAATAAGGATGATTCAACGTTAAAGCTTAAAGTTTCTCCCTGCCTCTAACTCATTAGTTTTTATACAAGGATTCGTATGAAATACACTACCAAGGCCTTAATCTCAGCGATGGCCATATGCTTAAGTGCAAGCGCTGTCGCATCTAGTCACCGAGAAGCTCCTTCCATCACTAAGACCCCAAAAGTCGATGCCTCTGACTTCTATATGTTTAATAGTTATGAGAATGGTCGAGCAGACTATGTCACCATCATCGCCAACTACTTACCCTTGCAGGATGCTTATGGCGGACCCAATTATTTCGCCTTAGATCCAGACGCGCTTTATGAGATTCATATCGATAATAACGGCGATGCCGTCGAAGATATTACTTTTCAGTTTGACTTTACCCATAACCTAAACAGCATTGAGATTGACTCAGATGGTGATTCTTCAACGCCAAATGTAGCCATACCGCTAGTAAATGCTGGCGATGCCTCAAACCCAGCTAATGTGCAAACCAATGAGACCTATGAAATTACTATGGTGAAAGGAGATCGCCGTAGTAGTTCACGCACGTCTTTAGGTAGCTTTGATAAGCCTTTTGATTACATTGGTACCAAATCTTTCCCTGACTATCCTACTTATGCTAGAAGTTTTATCAAGACTTTAAACTTAGGCAGCTGTGGACAAGGTAAAGTGTTTGTCGGTCAACGTGCTGAGGGTTTCGCTATTGATTTAGGTAAAGTATTTGACCTAATCAACCTCAATCCACTAGGCGAGCGAGATGGTGGTACTAACATTTTAGCCAATAAAAACGTCACCTCAATCGCCATGGAAGTGCCCAAGGCTTGTTTAACTGCTGGTTCAGATCCTGTAGTCGGCGCTTGGACTACCGCTAGTGTCCGTCAAGCGACTCTAGTAAATGGCAATCCTGGCTCAGGTATTAATACCACTGCCAAAAAAGGCGGCGCTTGGACGCAAGTGTCAAGACTTGGTATGCCATTGGTCAACGAAGTCGTTATCGGTCTAAAAGATAAAGATAAATTTAACGCCTCAGAGCCAAAAGATGATGTGGCCAAATTTGCGCCTTACGTCTTCTATCCCACGCTTCCTGCATTAATTGAAACTTTATATCCAAGTGCACCGGCGCCTACCAACTTCCCTCGTCAGGATCTAGTTACTGCCTTTTTGACCGGGATACCCACAGTCAATAAACCGGCTAATGCAAAACAAGTACCGGCAGATATGCTTCGTCTCAATACTAGCATTGCCGCTGTCGCCGCCGCCAATCAAAACGATCTAGGTGTTCTCAGTATCATCCCAGGTCAAGACGATGGTCGACCTAACGCCGATACTGATGATGTCGCAGGCTTCCCGAACGGTAGACGTCCGGGTGATGATGTCACCGATATCGCTCTAAGAGTCTCTATGGGTGCACTCTGTCATGCCGGTCTGCCAGCAGAGGTAACGTGTGTTCCTGAAGATGCCGCTGCCGGTCAAGCGCTCTTCACTGACGGCGCTCTTAAGCCTGCTACTGAATTTGATTCTGTCTTTCCATATTTAACGACACCGAATCCAGGTAGCCGATAAGTTGAAACTAACCCAAGGAGAAATACTATGCGCTATCTATTTTTAGCCGTATTGGTCACTGGTTCAGCTGCTCTTATTGGTTGCTCTAACAGTGACAATAACGACTTTGACTTTGATAATCAAAATGAAAATGCTGATTCAGTTGATCAAGCTAATGCTCAATTAGCTGTTGATAGAACATCAGATGTAATTGATGCTAGCAACGATGTCAACACTGACGAGCCGCAAGATATAGACCGAATTATATTGCCTGAGGCTAACACAGCTGAGCCCGTTGCTATCACTGATGCAAACGCTTCACTGTAAAGCACTATCAGATTAACCTAGCACCTGATCATTCTACTGATTGGGTGCTTATTTATGTCAAAAGCTGAGAGATATTATGCACAGGTTAAAATCATTCTTTATATCATTAGCGCTATTCGCTGCTGCTAGCCCTACACTTTTTGCCGCGCCTTTCACTCCTGATGATGATCAGCAAATTCTAGCCACCTTACCTACTGATTCACCGCCGCCGCGTTACTTAACGACTAGCGACTTTATCTCTGGCAATACAAATACTAGCCCCGAGCAGACTCGGCAGTTATTAGAACGGGCGTATTTGCAAGAAGATCCCCGTGCACTAGGTCAAGCACAAGCGCAGTTAGATCAGTCTGATGAACAAAACGTTGAAACTCTTATGCTGAGGGCACGCGCTTTACAAGCGGCGCATAAGTTCGATGAGGCCAAAGGAGTCTTAGAGCAGATACTCAATCAAAAGCCATCCGACCCTGATGCGCTATTGACGCTATCTTCTTTGTTATTGGTACAAGGTCAATTTGATGAAGCAATGAGCTACTGTAATAGACTGAATGACGCCTCACTTCGAGTCTATCAACTGGCCTGCGTGGCTCAAATCAATAGCATGACAGGTAAGCTGTCGCAAGCGAAGGAAACCTTAAGCGGATTGGCGAGTTTAGCTCCTGGGCTTGATACCTCAACCGCGCGATGGATATACCTTATTCAAGCCGATGCTGCGCTACGTAGCCAAGACGCGTCACTAGCAAAAGAGGTTTTTGCCGTGATGGATAGCCAAACTGTACCCACACTGATGGCGCGCGCAGATTGGTTATTGGCTCAAGGCGAATATGACAAGGTGCGGCAGTTGCTCCAAGAGCATACTGACAAAGACGCTTTATTGCTAAAGCTCATTAGCGCGCAAGTTGCATTAAAAGATCCTAAAGCTCAGCAAAACTTAGCGTTGATGCAAGACCGTATTAAGGTTTGGCGTATTCGTCAAGAAAACGCCCATAAAAGAGAACAGGCAAACTATGCTCTGCTTAGCAACCAGATCGACTTAGCGCTGAAGCTAGCGCAGGAAAACTGGCAACAGCAACGAGAAACTGCTGATATTGCTATTTATACCACTGCCGCAATTAAAGCTAACAGTCAGGCTGATATTGACATTATAGAACAGTTTATAAAAGATACTGGTTTTGAATATCTAGCCCTAGAGCGTAGTCTAAATGAACGCCATCTCAGCAAGGAGACGCACTTATGAGATTTTTAACAGGGATTAGTGAGTCAAAGGCGTTTAGAGGATCAAAGACAATAAGTTGGCATCAAAGCTATCGTTATCTGCTAGCGCCGTTATTAATCATACTATTAGCGATAAGCCCCACCTTAGTGCAAGCGCATGAGGCCAGCACTGCTTATCTAAACTTAACGACGGCTGATACTGACACTACGGCTAAAAATAACTATAACGCAGAATACGAGGTATCACTCAGAGATTTAGCGTTACTGGTAAATATAGACGGTAACGGCGATCAGCAAGTGAGCTGGGCGGAAGTCAAGTCACAACAAGCGCTCATCGCTCAATTAATTGCGGCGCAAGTACAATTACAAAGCAATGGTACTGAGTGCCAAACGACTGATTTTGCCCCATTAGCTATTAATACTCGTGGCGGCTTTAATTACTTATATAGCAACTTTACTTTGAGCTGCGATGCGCCTATCGACAATCTTGATTATCAGATACTTGCAGGGGTAGATGCCAATCACCGCTTGATTTTGACCCAAGCGGATAGCCAGTTGCCTTTACAGGTGCTCAGCGTCGGACAAACACCTCTAGGTACTAGTGAAGGTGCGGGCGTAGGTTGGCTATCTATAGCAAGCAACTTTTTGCAGAGCGGCGTTCATCATCTGCTGATTGGTATCGATCATCTGTTATTTTTATTTGTGCTGTTGGTTCCTGCTGTGTACCGGCGTAAACAAAAACAACTGGTTGCCGTTGCCAAACCTAAGGCGGCGTTAATAGAGGTGTTTTGGATCGCCACTTCCTTTACGCTTGCGCACTCCATCACCTTGAGCCTGGCAGCGCTCGGTCTCGTTAGCATTCCTGCCCGCTTTATCGAGTCCTTGATTGCGCTATCGATAGCTTTTGCAGCCTTAAATAATTTAGTGCCGATGCTGCGCGTTAGAGCCGTTTATTTGGCGTTTGTGTTCGGTTTGATACACGGTTTCGGTTTTGCCAATGTTCTAGTTGATTTGCCTCTAGCGACTAGCGAGCGAGTCTTGGCATTATTGAGCTTCAATGTTGGCATTGAGCTTGGACAGCTTGTTTTCATCATTTTAGTCTTTCCGCTAGCTTTATTATTACGCCATACTAGTTTTTATAAAACGGTCATCTTTTACCTTGGCTCACTGGTGAGTATTGTTATTGCTCTGTGGTGGTTTGTAGAGCGTGCGTTTATAGGCTAGCTTTCGCAGTATGAGCTTTAGAACTTCTTAAGAGATTGAGTGGCCGTCATAGTTTTTAATGAATACCTATGAGGGCTACTCAACTATTATAATGTTATCTCTTAAGGCCGTTGATAGACCAAAGACATAGGAATGGTAGCTTCAACCGCAAGACCATCTATTTGCAAAGGCGTGAGCTGACCCGTTCTAACTTGAGTCGTGGCGACCGCATCGATGATAGGACTACCAGAAGATTCAAGCAGTTGTACCTCAGTGATAACGCCCTCTTTATCTACAGAGAGCTCTAAAAGTACAATAAACACGTCACCTGGGAGAGCATCAGTGCTACGCCAAATCAGCAAAGGAATATCGGTAATAGGCTGATGCTTCTCAAGCCAGCTGCCCTGCTCTTCCAAAAAAGGGATCAGCGCTTTGTCATCGGCGATAGTATTGCTTAAACTGTCTACGTCAGTATCAGCGGCTGGTTCTCGCTCTTGATTTAGGTCTTGATTAGCGGCTCGCTCTGCAGCTAGCGCTAATATTTTGGTAATAGCCTCCTCGTCCGCTTGGGCTTGCCACTGCGCTTGCGCAGACAATTTGCGATTGCTCTGCTGGGTGGCAGCGCGTTTTTGTATGGCTTGTTCGCGATTGAATTGTGCAGTTACTGCTCGGATCATCGCTGACAAATCATCTTCAGCTTCAGCCTCATTCGAGCTATTTTGCGTAGATGGCATATCATCAGTATTAGACGGGTTGCCCGAGGCTTTAGTTACTGGCACTTCACCTGTATCCGCTACTGACTGGTTTAAGTTAGTTTCATCTGCTAAGTCAGCTCGCTCAGTGCTTAGCTCTTTTGTGACCTCTTTATTTTCTACAAGCGTCTTCTCTTCTACCAGTGGCTGTTTTGGCTCGACAAGCTGTTTTGGCTCGGCAGCTTTTACGATGCTCGCCTTAGCAGTGCTAGCTTTTTCTTCTAATGCGACTTTTTGTTTTGGTGAAACTACTTTTTTAGTTTGAGGATCTAGATTGGTAATAGTCTCAGCTCCTCCTGCTAAGCTAGCCGAATCAAGAGTAATAAATTCCAACTGAATCAGGGCTGACGACTTAGTTTTTATGCTAGGTCGCTCTATAGGTTCAGTCAACATGCCCGCCCATACTACTATTCCATGTAAGGCAATAACCAAAATCATTACCCAGACATGAACAGGCCGATAAAATGGTTTATTTATCATAATATTTTGGCAATTAGTGCGTGGTATCGAAATCGGTTCATAGTCCAATCATCAAAAATTCGTCTATTTTTATAGCTATTACATTGAATAGTCATTACTTATCTTGCGCTAAATAAATATATAGCACAAGTAGCGTTATAACCTTAAATCAACCACTTATCAGACTTAAATTTTGAATTTCTCGTTACTATGTCTTTTAATGGATTGAGTTATATAGTCGATTTACTTTAAAAACGATATAGTGCTACTGGGACGAATTTTGCGCAGCTTCGAAAAGTGCGAAGCGCACAGCAAGCAAGGAGAATTTGTACCAATAGCACGACGCTATTGACGTATCGATTTTATTTCGTATTGGCTATATATCCTGACTAAAACAAGACTCGTCTTGAAAAGGAGTCGTATCGTTCGCAGTTATATAGTCAGTAGTCAATAAAGCAAAAAACATAAGGACAAATGATGAATACTACCAATAAACCCCTTCGTATCGATATCGTCTCAGACGTGGTCTGCCCTTGGTGCGTGGTCGGCTATAAACAACTAGCAGAAGCGTTAAAACAAACCAATACTAACTATGAAATTTACTGGCATCCGTTTGAGTTGAACCCAAACATGCCAAGTGAGGGTCAAAATATGCGTGAGCATATCATTGAAAAATACGGTTCAACGCCTGAGCAGTCTGATGAAAGCCGCGCTAGAATCACAGAAGCGGGCGCTGATGTCGGCTTCGACTTTAACTTCACTGATGAGCTGCGCATGCATAATACTTTTAATTTGCATCAGCTACTGCATTGGGCTGAAACCCAAGGGCACAGACATGAGCTAAAGCAAGCGTTATTCAGCGCGCACTTTACTGATGGGCGTAACCTGTCTGATAATGAGGTGCTCGCTGATATAGCAGCAGAGACTGGCCTTGATCGCACGGAGGCGTTAGCCGTGCTAGCAGATCAGCGCTTTGCAAAAGAGGTGCGTGAGATCGAGCAACATTGGCAGCGCCAAGGGGTACAAGGCGTGCCTGCTATTGTCTTTAACGAGCGTCATCTAGTCAGCGGCGCGCAAGGGGTGGAGAATTTCACTAGTATCCTCAAGCAATTAGCAGATATGCCAGAGTAATTATCTTTAGATATTATTGAGAGATAAATTTCAATCTTCCTGCTTTTTTCTGACTATTATGTTGAGAATAAAGCAGGTCTTTTGAATAAAATATAGCCATTAGGCTTGGTTTAATTCAATCTTTAATTTTTTGGCCGCGTCGATAATTTGCTTTCTGGTGGCTTTGATAGCGCCTTTATCTAAGGCAGCTTCTCGCATCTGCACGGTAATATCATAATGCGGATAGCTAGCATTGCGGTGAAAAAGACGCGCATCAACCTTGATGAGCGTGGCAAACTCATGCAGCTCTTGCAGACTATCGGCTAGCATATGACACCACTGATAGCCTCTAAACTCAATCTTCACAAAATCAACATAGACCGCCATGCTCATTGCTCCTTATTCAATCGAGGCAGCTTAATCGATTACCGCTGTCATCTCAATCTCAATAAGTAGACCGGGCATAGCTAGGGTCTGTACGCCAAGCAAAGTATTGGCAGGCGGGGTCACCTCACCATAAAAGCGAGCGATAGCCGCACCGACTACTTCTAGATCATCAGGTTTAAGATCGACTATATAAGTGCGCATACGTACCACATCAGCCGGGGTCGCTCCTGCCTCATTGAGCACAGTTTGCAGATTATTAAAGACTTGCTCGGTTTGTTTGGCTAAGTCCTCTCCACCTACTATCTCGCCTTCCTTGTCCCATGCCAGCTGACCTGCACAGTGGATTACGGTGCTGCCCTGTGCTTTGCTCGCGTGCGAGAAGCCAAACTGTAGGCTGTCATACATAGTGTTTGGATTGATTTTTTGATGAGTCATTTTATTATCCTAACTTTATTGTGCTATTCTTTTCTAAAAGATGCGGTGATGCTGTTTTTATTATAATAAAGCGTTAGTCGGCACTCACTTTAGGGCGGCACTGACTTTCGCTAGCATTGGCGGCACATCATGCTTATCAGTCATGACCTCGAGCATAATAAGCTTATCAGTGGTCGCCATGGCCTTTTTCAGCGCTGCTTTAAGCTCGCCTGCGGTAGTGGCTTTCAGCGATAAGCTGTTGTCTTTATCACCGCCAAATGCTTGCGGCATCAGTTGCCAATCACAAGTAGGAATATCATTATAACGGGCGTTTTCACCATGAATCGCGCGCTCAACGGTATAACCGTCATTATTGATCAGTACAATAATAGGGTTGGTGCGCTGTTGTAGCATCACCGCTATCTCTTGAATCGTTAACAGCGCTGAACCATCACCAATGAGCAGTACGCTACGCTTCTGTTTTGAGGCTATACTAGCCCCCAAGCTTGCTGGCAAGGTGTAGCCTATTGAGCCCCACATCGGCTGCCCATAGCAAGTCACCCCATCTGGCAAGCGCACATCACTGATGCCAAAATAGGATGTCCCTTGATCGGCAAATACCACATTACCTGCTTGCAAGTGCTCAGCAATGATATGCCATAAGTCTACTTGTAGAATAGCCTCCTCGTCGCTGCCTTTTTGCTCAAAAGCATGCACCTCCCCGCTGAGAGGCTTTGGCTTGATATCGATTCCAGAAGTCATCGCTTCGTGCAAAGCTTGCAAGGAATCTTTGAGCGCGATGGGTGCAAAGTTCTGCCCGCCAATGCTTGCGCGCTCGTAATGCAGATCCACAACGACCTGTTCATCAATGTCTTGGCTAAATCCGGCTGTCGTCGTATCGGTAAATTGCACGCCAATCTTAATCAAGCATTCGCAGTTTTCAACCGCATCTTTGACCACTGGCCTTGACGCGTCTCCAGCATAAGTTCCCGCCCAACGCTCGTCTTGCTCATCAAGCAAAGTCTTGCCCCAAGATAGTGTGGTATAAGGAACTTCAGTATCTGCAATCAAAGCCTTTAGCTGAGTTTGCAGCTCTAAACGATGCACCATTAAGTCGGCAATGATAGTGGTGGTCTTATTGGGCAGAAAGTCTACTAATGACGCTTTAAAAGCCTCTAGCGCCGCTTGGCTAGTCATATCCTCTTGACTGTCATCGAGCTTGGTTGTAGGCGGATAAATAGGTAAAGCTGCGACATCAGGCGATAACATCAGATAGCCTGGACGATGCTTTTTGAGTACCATACGTATCACTCGGTCAATCTCAGAAGCTGCATTCTCAGCGGTAATCTGCGCGCGAGCGACGGTGACCGGCTCAACCATTTTTATAAAATGGTTAAAGGTGCCATCCCCTAATGAATGGTGCAATCGGCGTTTGTCATGTTGCTGCTGCATAGTGGGCGTACCGACGACTTGTAGCACAGGCGCATACTCTGCAAACGAGCCGGCAGTCGCATTGATAGCCGATAACTCACCGACTCCAAAAGTCGTCACTAAGGCGGCAAATCCGCGCTCACGCGCATAGCCATCGGCGGCATAGCCTGCATTGAGCTCATTGGTATTACCGACCCAACGAAGCTTATCAGAGTCGATAATATTATCTAAGTAAGCTAAGTTATAGTCGCCAGGTACCCCAAAGACTTCAGTGGCGCCTGCCTCGGCAATACGTTCAAATAAATAGTCAGCGATAGTGTAAGGTTTAGTCATTGTATTATTTGTCATTGTGATCGTCCTTTATAGGTCTTGATAGTAGCCGCCATTGAGCAAACTTATTTTTCGTATCTTTTAATACTTATTATTCAAATAAGTTATCATATTGACATCACTATTGGCGCTTGGTTTTACAAAATTAGAACCTATGCACTGCCTTGGTTTACCATTAAATCGCTAACAGTAAAAAGCCACTACCTACAATGCTGGAGATAGTGGCTGATATAGCTATAAGAGTAGATCAGCATTACCAAATGCGATAAGAGATACCGCCGCCAATGGCTGTACCACCTGAATCGGTGTAAGAGCCTCCTAATTTATAAGTATAACTACCGTCGATACTAGCGCCTACTAATCCTACAGCGAGAGCGGCCTCACCATTATAGTAACCAGTTCCCCCTGTTATGCGGCCTTCCCCGTAATTGATAGCGTTTGGCATAGAGGCAATAGCGATGGCGCTCGCTATACCGCCGCTAAGCTCATCTTCTAGCTCGTTGACTTTATAACCAAGGTCGCTAACTCTTTGGCTATTTCTATCAATCAGCGCATTTTGACTATTATTTACAGCAATTTGATCGTTTGATACCTGCTCGATTCTCTCGTCAATTCGTTGATCCTGTGCTGTGTTTTCACTATTGACGTAAGTGGCAGTTGCTTTACTATCGATCTCTGAACGTAGTGCGGCATCTATCGTACCCGGATCGCCTTTGTCTCCCTTATCACCTTTAGGCCCTTGGGCGCCGATTGCTCCTTGATCCCCTTTGTTCCCTTTAGGGCCTTGTGGACCTTGAACACCACCACCGCCAACTCCTGGATCGCCTTTATCACCCTTATCACCTTTTGGTCCTTTTAAGCTTGTGAGCCACTGCGATTCAGAACCCGAAAAGCCATTACTCACTGCCACTTGATAAGCGCTATCACCAGCAGGACCACCGGCGACAGTTAAGTTCTTCAAACGATCATCGACCTCATCAAAAGCATCGCCGACATTATTGAAGTTTTTGCTATTGATGGTGTAACTAGGTCTTTGGAAAGTGCCGCTGGAATCAAAGCTGGCGCCACCACCAAAGACATTAGACATGCTTTGAATCTGCGAGAAATTGACACCGTCTAGCGCACTAGCGCCTGCAGCGATATTGGTCAGGGCTGCTGGTGTAGCAGCGCCGACCCCGCCAAATGTAACTTTATCTTTAGTCGTGGCATCATCATACATAACCGCCCCTGCGACGGTACTGGCGGTGGTTTCGACTTTTTTGAGCTGAGCGACGTTGACGACATCGGTGTCTTCGGTACCGGCGGCAACGCCTGTGATCTGGCGAGTGGTCCAGTTGGCGGGGTCAGCATCTGTGGTGTTGCCTATACTGAGCGCGGCACGTGTTGATTGCCACACAGGGGTAGTGTCAGTACTAGCGGTTTTGGTACTAGGGTCATAACCTGCTATGCCCGCAGTACTTGAGGTAATACTACCACTGCCGAGCGCCACGCTGTCGCGTAAGTCGGCCCTAGCCTGTGTTCCGATAGCGATAGCACGGATTGCAGAAGCATACGCACCAAAGCCTAAGCTTTCATAATCGCTACTGGCATATTCATAGATCTTACCGCCACTACCATCATCTTTAAAACGGCGATTGGAGGAATTCGTCTCAATAGGTGTGGTTGCAGCAGTGAAAGCGGCTTGTACCACCGCGTTTTCACGCGGTACGTTTATACCATCGCCGCCACTACCGATAGCAGTCGCACCCGTTTCAGTGGCGCCACTTGAGCTACCGATAGCGTTGCTATTGGTGCCTAATGCTTCATTATCATGACCCACCGCTAGACTGCGTCTGCCTACAGACTCATTGCTATAACCCACGGCTGAACTGGTAATGCCTTCTGATTTATTACGACTGCCTAGCGCTGAGCTATAATCGCCTATAGATTCATTACGACTACCAACCGCTGAGCTATAATTACCTAAAGACTCATTATGATAACCTATAGCTGAGCTATTAAAGCCTACAGATGTATTACGATAACCCGTTGTTGTGCTACTCTGCCCTTCTGACTTATTGTTATAACCTAGTGCGGAGCTGCTACCCCCTTTAGATTCATTGTTGTATCCTAACGCTGTGCTATAACCACCTTCAGCATCGTTACTCATGCCTAGCGCTGTACTATTTTTTCCTGAAGCGTTATTAATGGAACCGAAAGCCGAACTAAAGTCTCCTAAGGACTCATTGTTGTATCCTACCGCTGTACTTGAATCACCTAATGCTGAGTTTATGACACCCATCGCACTACTTCGCACGCCCATCGCCGCATTACCTGCACCAACGGCAGTGCTATTACGACCAAGAGCTACCGCACCACCCATCTGAGCACTATTCATAAAAGCCTCACGCTGCTCAACAGTGACTGCTACACCATTAATAGCAGTGATATCCGCTGGGTTTAGTCCTGTAGCAGTCACTGGTATGCCATTGACAGCAGTTAACTCCGTACCATTATTCTCGTAGTTAGCAAATCTGTCTAAGCCACCCCCAATGGCTGTTGTGCCATCTTCAAGGGCACCTGCTCGGAATCCATAAGCGATACTACTAGTAGCTACTGCCCGACTTCTATATCCTAATGACGAGCTATAACTGCCTAAGGATTCATTTGCATAACCCATCGCTGAGCTATTGATGCCTTTAGATAAATTTGAATAACCTAGCGCTGAGCTGCTATCGCCTGCTGACTCGTTACTATAGCCCACCGCTGAACTAGAACGGCCTTCAGTTTTATTCTCAAAACCCACCGCTGAGCTATTTAGGCCTTCAGACTCATTACGAAAACCTATTGCTGAGCTTTGAGTACCTATGGACTTATTGCGACTACCAACTGCTGAGCTTTGAATACCTGTGGACTCATTTAAATGCCCCATTGCTGTGCTATTACCGCCCAGCGCCAGATTTTTATGACCTACTGCACTGCTGCTACTGCCTATCGCAGCATTGGCAGCACCAACGGCAGTGCTATACAAACCAAAGGCTACAGAACCGCCATTATCGACGCTGTTGATAAAGGCATTGAGTTGATCGGGATTGGTTGTCACATCTACACCGTTTACTTCAGTAATGCTACTTAAAGTAGTACCCGTAGCCGTGACTGGGATACCGTTTACTGCTATCAAAGATCCGCCGCTACCTATGGTGAGCGATGCAGCAGCACCTGACGAACCACCGACTGCTGTTGCTCCATTAGCCAGTGCGCCAGCTCTCGATCCTAAGGCACCGCTACGTTTACCTGATGCTCTGCTTCGATGACCCACTGCTAAGCTGTCTTCTCCTGAAGATTTATTAGAGTACCCCAACGCTGAGCTAAAACCGCCTGACGCTGTATTGTCGTAACCTACAGCTGCGCTATAATTACCTGACGCTTTATTCAAAATACCTATCGCTGAGCTAAGAGCATTTGTAGCAGTATTACTAGTACCGCAAGCAACTGCAGACGTAGACGTGGACGTAGAACCGCCAGCACCACCTCCACTATCCTCACAAACAAACGCTTGAGCACTCATAGCAGTAAGTCCAAGCGCTGCTGCAATTGCAGCGCTGATCGCATGGCGACGTAGTGAGCGACCGCTACTTGATTGATTGCTGTTAACAGTGCTGGTAGGCGCTACTGCCCCAACAGTATTAGAGCGACTGGATTTGCCATTAGCTTTGGCGATTTCGCTAACGGCGACATAGCAGCCAATAGCACGATTGAAGATGACTCTATAGACATGATTTAACATAATAAATTCCTTTTTATCAATGATAGTGAATCATAATTAGGGCGAAACGATTTAAGTCACTGCTATCTTGTATATCCTTATATAGACGATCAGCTGTGTGTATGACATCTAACTTATTCGTTTAGCTTAGGTTAAAACCCTTGTTAAAACATCCTCCACATGAGGGTTGTTTTGCACTTTTTAGCTGTTATAAACACAAAAAAAAGCATTAGAGTGGCTCTAATGCTCGTGATAGGATTATTATGCGATTTGATAGTGTAGGATATTATCTATTTAAGTTGTTTAACCTCTTAAATAAGGGGATAAAACGCTTGATGAATATGAGCCAGCTCAGCTAGCAATCACGCTATACATGAGGTTATGACTTTCTATTTGCCTATCTTTTGGTTCTAACTCCATAACACTATAGTTCACTATTCGATCCTCTTTCTTTACCATAATCGTCGTTGTTTGCTCTTGTTTGGAGACCATAAGCTCTTCCCATCCTGCATCCTTTGCTTCTTTTTTTGTTTGATTAATCATCGCTGTGAGGTCGCCTGCAACCGCACCATGAATGACAAAGCCTTTAGGTATATTAGCGGTACTTATTAGTTTCATGCCATCAGGGAGCGGTACATCACTAGGAAAGTCCTCGGGTAGCGACACATCATTACCAACGGCTATTTTTATCTCTTCATCACCATCCCCTTTCATGACGATAGTTTGCGCTTGTTTATCATCGTTATCTATACTGATATCCATATCTGAGTCAGTCATCTTGTTCACCGCAGCCTCGGTAGCCTCAGAAGTGACTTTATCAGTAGTATCTGCTGAATCACAAGCTGTCAGTAACGTGCTAAGTAAAATGCCACTAGTAAGTAACGCTGTTGAAATTTTTATTGGGGTTTTCATAGTTAACAACTCCGTTTGTTAAGATTGTTCATTCTTATTTTTAGGCTACATCGATTATACGCAGCCCCTCTTCACCCACCTGCCTGCCATATCACCTCTTGCGCACTGAAACTGCTCGCCATACTGCACCAATATCCAAGTGGCATTTGCGGTGCCGCCATCTTCTAGCTTAAAGCTGACCCGATATCTTTGACCACTGACGCTATCGTCCATTAGGCCTGTTTTTTGTGCGATGACCACCGCTGTTTTGGGTTGTTCGGTGTTGGGGTAATAAAACACTTGCGCTAGATTATAGTCCTCATGCACGCTTCTGACCGGTAGGGTAATCAAATCCAGCTTTTCTAACGTACAATTGATCAGACCCATGGCTATAGGACAAGGTGCTATTGCCGCTGAGACGCCTCTACCATTGATATGGATACGCTTAAAGTTATTAGGATTGGCGACCAGGGTTCGAGGAGCATAATGCAACATGTCATCGAAGCCCGCTTGTGCAGAGGGGCTAAAGGCAAAAGTGCTGAGTATCAACAGCAGGCCGCACACTACTGGTTGTAGATAACTAACTGCATCACTATTTACTGTCAAACTTGCGGTAAGGAACAAACGCATGTCTTTCTCCTTGAGAATCAGGCTACCTTAAGTATCAGTATGTATTCATAGACGACGTATTTCTTCCCCCACATAGGGGATAAAACAGTCGATAAAGCCCCAAAATCACGGTTTTTTGATAAAAAATAGGTAGTCGGCTGCAAATTATAAGATAGTACGTCTTATCAGCTGGTCAGCTTTTGTTTCAGCTGCTCGTGAGAATGGACATCTAAGCGGTTATATAGGTCTTTTAGGTAGCTGCGTAGCGTCGTTTGCTTAATCGATAGATGCTCACAAATTTGGCTATTATCTAATCCGATAGAGACAGACCAAGCAACTGACATCGCTTTGGGAGACAGCGGGTACTTTTTTAACTGGTACAAGACTCTAAGACGCATAGGCTGTACTAATTCAATATGAATCGAATAATACTCTGGCATGCCATGAGCGTCTGCCAGTGCTTGCATGCGATAAGCGCGAATGACCAAGATACCGTTAGGTACCGATAGATGGTAAACCGGAGGATTATGAGAACTGTGGTTTAGTTTTCGCTCCAACGATTGGCACAGGAATCTAATGATGGGCTGGATGTTATATTGATAATTGAGTAAGTATCTGTGCTTGATGACCAGACCTTGAGTCAGCAGCTCGATTGCATCATCAGAGGCGGATAAAACATCGCCATTGGCGTTGACGGTGATGCTTGCGCTTTTATTCACCACTACCCTGCTACTACCGCAGCCGCTAAGAATCCCGGCCAAGCCCTTATTATCTACTGCATCTTCATCAAAACTTAATCCAAATGCTTTTGAGTTAGCGCTATCTACAAGATTGTCACGTGCCTCAAGGTTACTTGACGATAAGCTCAGGTGTTTGATATGACTATATAATAAAGGTAGCATCGCTAGCTCTTTACGACTAAAGCCAGGCTCGTCTCTGGATTTTCTACCGACTTTTTCTCTAAAAATACCAATCATGACTAGCGGTTTGTCATGATGACTAACCGTCATGTCGATAAAATGCTGAATACCGTTAGGGGCAAAAAAATGGGTATAAACGCTACCTTGAAAGTACGCAGCAGGCGGGGTCAGTAAGTTACCGTAATCCTTTGGCAGCCCAAATAGATGCGGGAAACTGGCAGGGTCATCCTGCGCTGAGGTAAGCAAATCCCCTTTTTCACAAAACAGCTTGTGAGTGCTTTCATTTAGGTTTTCAGTGTAGTATGCCAGTGGTTTGGCTTGCTGATCGGTCAAAATAAAGGTAAAACTTAAGCAGGGCAATACTTTATGTAGCGCCTCAGAGAGAACCGGCATGACTGTCAATGGTGGTAATCCCGAGCTACATATCAAGCGTATTTGTTGCCACATCTGATTGTGAGTCATAATAAACTCGCTTCCGTAATACTCTATCCTTTACCTATCTCACTAAAAAAATACTTATATCTAATCCTAGTGTTCGATTGTCTTTAGACACAAGCAAATAAATCCTCTATTACGAATATAACAGAAATGTAACAGTAGTTAAAGGATATGCTTCTTATATCTATAAAACAGGCATAAGATCAACTGTTATTTATCGTAGAATTAAATATTTTTCACTTTGTCATTTTCTAGTTGACAGAACAGAAAAACTGCGTATAATACGCCTTCATCATCTGATGATAGTTAATCAAACGATGAATCAGCGGGATTAGCTCAGTGGTAGAGCATAACCTTGCCAAGGTTGGGGTCGAGAGTTCGAATCTCTTATCCCGCTCCAAATATTAAGAAAGCCTCACTTAACAGTGAGGCTTTTTTTTGTCCGATTTTTAAGGGCTACAGCGTTTTTCAGTGTTAGCTATTTAGTCTAACTGTTAAGTTTACCTAACATATTAAAAGCTCAAAAATTAGCACCGTGACCCAAACGTGACCATTTCGTGCCCACACTATAAACGCTGATTCCGTAATTGAGCCCAACTTAGTATTTTCATCTTTATATAAATTGATGCTAAAAAATATTTTCTTAGCACCATTTTTATGTTTACACTGCTTTTATAAATTGAGCTCATAGCGTGACCAAAACGTGACCAAATCATGGAAAAGTGAATATTATAAATAGCCCCAACCTCAGTTATATGTATTGAAAAGCCTTATATATAAGGCACTGCCATTTATTTCTCTACGCACCCATTTTAAGTTTTAAAAATCCTCAAGCCTCTTCTTCAGTATCCTTAGTGTTTGGCTTATATACAAATAAGTCACCCACCTGCACGTCCAAAAACTCACATAACTGATCAATAGTATTGAAATCAATTCTTGACGACTCTTCATTATATAGCTTATGAAGTGTGGATTTACTCATGCCAGTTGCCCTTACAACATCTGCTACGCGCAACTTTTTCTCTGCCAAAATAACGGGGAGTTTAGACACAATCATAATTTTTTACCTCTTTTCGGGTAAAAATGCTTTACTTTGAGGTAAAAAGATAATATAGTACACAAATCGGTTATTAAATACCTCTAAGCGGGTAAATATTAACTGGTTCCTTCAAGACGCATTCTTACAGGCTGATAAAATAATTTTTTATTCTATCACTTAATGCAATTACTTAATAACTGAAAAGAGGTAAATATTATGAGTAACACTTATTTAACAACCGATGAGTTAGCCGAACGTATTAAATACGATGCACGTACCATTCGCAATCAAATGAAAGACACTGTCTTAATTGAAAATATCCATTACATACGGCCTTTTGGTGGTCGTAATGTAGTGGCATAATTAAATCGGACCACGCTTAAGAGGTTATACTACCCCAAAAGAAGGAACATAGTATGACCAGTAAACGCCAAGAATACACCCGAGAATTCAAGTTAGAAGCTATCAGCTTAGTCATTGATCACAAGCGCAAGGTTGCTGAGGTCGCAAAGACGCTAGGAGTTGGCGTCTCAACCTTAGACAACTGGGTACGCAAGTATAAAAAAGAGAAACAAGGTATTCGACCAACCGAAGGTCTGGCACTAACCGATGATCAGCGCCGCATTCAAGAGCTTGAGAGAGAAGTCAGACAGCTTAAGATGGAGAAAGATATCCTAAAAAAGGCTTCCGCTCTGCTGGCATCGGACAATCTCAACGTCTATCGTTGATAACCAAACTGGTAGAGCAGGACAAACGACTGAGCAAACGTAAGCTATGTCATCTGTTTGGTATCGTCAGAAGCAGCTATTACTATGGCATACAGACTAAACCTATTGATATTGAACGTGTCAAACTCAAAGCCTTGATACGTCAGATATATAACGACTCAAAGCAATCAGCTGGTGCTCGCACTATCATCGCCATCCTGTGGAATGAGCACAGCATTAAGCTAACACGTTACTTAGCCGCCAAGCTGATGGAGCAAATGAATCTGGTCAGTTGCCAGCTTAAAACACATAAGTACAAGCACGCTGATCAAGAGCATAAAGTGCATAACAACCTCTTAGAACGCAGATTTAGCCCGGTAGCACCTAATCAAGTTTGGACGGGGGACGTGACCTATA